>NZ_JACSLX010000005.1:0-206232 GCF_018618335.1 Exiguobacterium sp. s152 | reverse complement strand
TTTAAAAATGACGAAGCTTGCGCTTCATTCAAACATTGTAAAACTTTTTTGCCTCATCGTTCAGTTTTCAAAGTTCGTCTGCCGCTCTTGGCGACTTCATTAATTTATCACGTCGTCTATATCCGCGTCAACAACTTTTTTCACAAATTGTTTTACTGAAATAATCTTTTGCCGTGACAACGTTTATAACTATAATCTCTATTTACCACTTCGTCAATAGAAACATTACAAAAAAATAAAAAAGGTCGAGCCCCTGTCATGAGGCCCAACGCTTCAATCTTTCGCTAGCGGCACATAGCCCGTCCGCTCCACCAATGTCTGCCCTTCTTCAGATGTCATCCAATCTACAAACGGCTTATGCGTTTCATAGTTCTCTTCTGTCGTGATGGCATAAAATTCAGAAGTGATCGGATACGTCCCGTCAGCGATGGTTTCGACCGTTGGAGCGATTCCATTCACTTGAAGTAATTTAATGTCGTGATCTTCGACCATCTCGGTCGCATAGAAGCGGAAAGAGAACCCCATCGCATTTTTATGATTTGTGTATGCGGCCGTCTGTTCGATAATACCGCCCATACCTTCCGGGACATCTTCAACGGGTGCAGCCATTAATTTACGATCACCCATCACCCGCTGCAAGGCCGTCTGGCTCCCGCTTCCTTCTGGACGTTGGAATGCTCGAATCGGATCATTCTCGCCTCCGACCTCACTCCAATTATCGATGTCTCCTGCATACACTTGTTGAATCTCGTCTAATTTAAGCGAGTCAACTGGATTGTCTTCATGTACAAAGAAGGCAAACGCTTCGCGCCCGATTGGTGTCATGTTGAACTCCACACCAGCCTTCTTAGCCGCGGCCACTTGAAGATCTGATGGTCCTGCGACAAAGATGATGTCCGTCTTCCCTTGAATCAACCGATCGTACGCTTCTCCCGTCGTCGTTGAGACGACAGGACTCTCCTCCGTACTATACGGATTATATTCGTCAGAAGGATAAATCGCTTCGACAAAAGACGCATACAGTGGATATAGTGCCGTAGCACCATCGAGGCGTGGGAGATTTGAATCGATTCTAAACGAAGATGGCGCATCGAGCTTAGCTAAATCGGATTCCTCTTTAAACGGTTGATAGTCAAACAACTCAACACCGCGTTCTTCAATCCGCAAACCTTCTGTATACACGTAGTACCCTTTCACTGAACCGAAGAACACGACTCCAATCACGGTTCCAATCAATCCGACTCGTTTGAGTTGCCCCTTCGTTAACGAAGAAAAGTCATATAGCGCCATAATGAGAATTAATAAAGCGGCAACGTACCAAATGGTCCAAAGGATCGGGCGTCCTCCTGCAATCGGATTGCCCATCGTAAAGAGTGCTGTAAAGACCGATATGACTGCGGTCACAAGCACAATCAACACACTACCGAATATAAACTTGACGATTTTCATCTGATTCAACTACTCCATTCGCTTCTATATAGTTAGGCGATCTCATAGGCGATGGCTTCGACTCCAACACCTTTTGTCGGTCGCGCGACCGAACGGACATATCCTTTGCGGACAAGGAACCCGACGATACTACCTAGGTCGACTTTCAATGCTTGCAAGTTCGGGTGTTCCATTAATTCCGAGAACGGCCACGGTTCATCGCGTTGTTGCATCGTTTGCAGTAGCAGAAGCGTGCCCGGCAACACTTTTGATTGAATCAAATGTTCCATTCCGATAATCACCAAGTGAATCCGTTGTTCAAGCGACTCTTGTCCGCTCACGAGTTCCTCGTGGAGTTTATATATTTCTAAATCGAGTGTGCGTACTTGTTTCCATAATACGATTTCAGGATGAATCCCGGCCTCTAAGACCGATAATCTGGCCAAATGAGTCAAGGCATGATGAATTTGGGTGAAGGCGTCTTGGTGTTCCTCTTGCAAAAATAAGCTTCGGCCGTCTTCAAAGCGTCGCAGCAATTTCGCAAAAGCAAGCGATAGTTGCAGACGTTGCTCATCGTTTGAGAAATTACGAAGACGTTGTCGCAAGTCTAATAAAAACGTATTTCGTTCAAACAAGACCATCCCATCTTCAATCCAGTGGATGGCCCGGCGATTCTCGTTCATCAAAATCCAGCGGTCCATCATCGAATCACTCACCAAATGGAGAATGATTTTCTCTTGTCCGACCTGATAGTGCTTCACTGTCCAGAACGGTTCTTCTTTGGCTTCAATCACAATCAACAACCGGTCCGATTGGTCTGTCAACGGATCGCGTGGTCGTTTCTTCTTCACTTCGATGATGCCAAGCGTCGTCTTCAAGGCTGCATATTCCGAATAGATCGTGCGTGTGGCATACTCCATAGTCACCTTGATACCTTCTTTCTATATGATGAACTACAAACGTCCACCCAATAATCTGATACGAAAATGATTCGCCTTCTTTTAAAATTCTCCTGCCAGCGATTGTATGAACTTCTCACGGTCGAGCAGATGAGCTATAGTAAAGACAGACATGGAGGGATTACGAAATGAAAAAACGGGGGAATAAAATCAACCGCGCTCGAAACCTTGCGTTGTTGCTCGTCTTTGCGGGAATCGGGGTCATGTATCTCGGCCTGTTGGCGAAAAGCATCACATGGCTGATGATTATTTTCATGTTGCTCGGCTTCGTGATGGTGTTATCGAGTTCAGCGCTCTACTTTATTATTGGGATGGCATCCACGAAAGCCATCGTCGTCACTTGCCCGAATTGTGAGAAACAGACAAAGATGCTCGGTCGGGTCGACTTATGTATGCATTGCGACGAACCGCTCACGATTGACCAATCGCTCGAAGGTAAAGAGTTCGACGAAAAATATAACAAACGCCAATCACATTCACACGAATAAAAAAACATCCTCAGGCAGAGGATGTTTTTTAATGTTTATGCGCTTGTTCAGCTTGGCACGCCGGGCATGTCCCATATACTTCGAGACGATGACGGTCGACTTTGAACCCTGTCAATTGAGATGCGACCGATTCGATTTCATCGAGGACCGGGTAGTTGAAGTCAACGACTTTCCCACACGCATCACAGATGATGTGGTAGTGACGCGACGTCACGAAATCAAACCGGCTCGATGCGTCGCCGTAATTCATCTCTTGGACGAGACCAACTTCTTTAAAGACGCGCAAGTTGTTATAGACGGTAGCGACACTCATGTTCGGAAATCTCGCCGAAAGTGCCTTATAAATGTCATCCGCTGTCGGGTGACTGTGCTCCGTGACGAGGTACTCCAAAATGGCCTGGCGCTGAGGCGTCATTCTGACTCCATGTTCTCGGAGCGACTGAACAGCATGGTCAAGCATTTCGCTTCCCACGTCAATCCCTCATTTCTTCTATAGAATTCATACGAAGTGTTAGTAGTAATTAACCTGTTTCTTACATAGTAATCTTTATAAATAGTGTACTGATTTCTGGAACGGTCGTCAAACGTTGAGCTTATGCGGTTGACGGCTATGATACAATAAGTGCGAATTTGTAAAAGGAGGCAATACATATGGCAACATCATCTTCACGCAACAATTCAGACGTTTTGTATACCGATGCCTTGACGCATATCGTCGGCGGGGTCAACAGCCCTTCCCGCTCATTCAAGGCAGTCGGCGGCGGTGCACCCGTTTATATGGAACGAGGAGACGGCGCCTATTTCTATGACGTCGACGGCAATCGTTATATCGACTATTTGGCGGCATACGGTCCGATTATTACGGGCCACGCTCACCCGCATATCCATAAAGCGTTAATCGCGGCTTCGTCTAAAGGACTCCTTTACGGGACACCGCATGCGCTTGAAGTCGAGTTTGCGAAAAAACTAAAGGCGGCCATCCCGTCAATGGATAAAGTCCGTTTCACCAACTCGGGGACCGAGGCCGTCATGACGACCGTCCGTGTCGCTCGTGCTTACACGGGTCGCGAGCTCGTCGTCAAATTTAGCGGTTGTTATCACGGCCACTCGGACTTGATGCTCATCGCAGCAGGTAGCGGACCGGCCACGCTCGGCTCACCAGACTCGGCCGGCGTCACACGGGCCACGGCGAAAGAAGTCATCACCGTGCCGTTCAATGACGTCGAGGCGTTCCGCGACATGATGAGCGAATGGGGCAGTCAAATCGCCTGTGTTCTCGTCGAACCGATTGTCGGAAACTTCGGCATCGTCGAGCCGAAACCTGGATTCCTCCAGGCCATCAACGACATCACGCATGAACATGGCTCCCTCGTCATTTATGACGAAGTCATCACGGCATTCCGTTTCACATACGGCAGTGCCCAGCAAGTATACGGAATCGAACCGGACATGACCGCCCTCGGCAAAATCATCGGCGGAGGCTTGCCGATCGGTGCCTATGGCGGTAAAGCTGAAATTATGGAAACGGTCGCTCCGCTCGGGCCAGCTTATCAGGCCGGAACGATGGCCGGTAACCCAGCGTCGATGGCGACGGGACTCGCTTGCCTCGAAGTACTCGAGCAACCGGGTGTATATGAAAAGCTTGACGCGCTCGGCGCCCAGCTCGAGGCCGGGATTCGTGAAGCCGCGGAAACACACGGCGTGACCATCACATTGAACCGTCTAAAAGGCGCACTTACGGTGTACTTCACGGACGAGGTCGTGACCGATTATGAAGGAGCCGAGAAGTCGGACGGTGAAGTGTTCGGACGCTTCTTCAAATTGATGCTCGAAAACGGTGTCAATTTGGCCCCTTCTAAGTATGAGGCTTGGTTCTTGACGACTGAGCATAGCGAGTCAGATATCGAAGAGACGATTGCCGCGGTGAACCGCGCCTTCGCCCAACTATAAGTAAAAGGAGATGCCGCGGCATCTCCTTTTTGATTACACCGAAGGTCGGATCCACAACTGGTCGTAGCGTGGATGACCGAATATGTCGACCGGTACGTCGCCTAGAAAACTTGGGAAGCTCCGCTCTCGCTCGACATGGTATAGCGGAATGACGAGCGCCGACTCCGTCAAATGCCGTTCCACTTCCCGATGGAGCAACGGCCAAGCGCTCATATCGGTTTGACGGTAGCGGTCCATCAGCGAGCGGAGTTCCGTTTCATGGGCGACGAGCTTGCCGACGAGCGACAGTTCACTCGTCAAAAAGGCGAGAAAAGCCAAATCCAAGTCTTCGCTCATCATCTCCCCGCATAAAATCAAATCGGCGCGGCGAAGTGTCTCCTCTTGCAGTAAACAACTGAGCGCATACGTCTCCGTCTCGACGGTGAAACCGGCAGCCCGCAACTGGGATGCGACGAGCGCCGCGTCTTCCGTCGCCACGTCGAACGGCAAGTGCAATAGTCGGAGCGGACGCTTAGAACTCTCGCTTGGCTCGGCCAGTGGAATCGGGCGACTCGTTTCTGGGAAGAAGCCGTGGGCCACTTGATGACGTTCTCCCCCTAAATCGACGATCGCTTGTTTATTGATCGCCCGTTGAATCGTGCGTCGCGTCGCCATATCCTCTTTCAGCCAGGAGTGCTGTAAGTTGAACATGAGATAGCGAGCCCCGGCCTCGGCAATCCATTTCACGACGCTATGATTGTCTCGCGCGCTCCATTTGGCGTGATCTGCTTCCGAGAACGTGACAAACTCAACCACGTCCAATGACGGACGCGGGCGCAATCCGCGCTCGAAAGCCCGTAAACGCACGACGTCGTCGGATTGTTTCTCCAATTTGAAGGGTCCCGTCCCAATCGTCCCTTCCGCTCGTTCATATGTGATTGAGGCTGGCGTTTGAGCAAGCAAACGCTCGATGTAGGCCCGATGTGCTTTCGTATAGAGGTCGACCACATACGGTGCGGGCGAGTCGACCCGATCAATCGGTGCGAACAACCAGACTTGTTTGCCGCGAGCCAAGAGTCGGCTCAATGAGTAAACGACGTCTTTGCCCGTTAACGTCATCCCGTTGTGGAAAGTGATCCCTTTACGGATGTAACAGCGAAATCCAAATGGCGTCTCCTCCATATGATGGGCTAACGACGGTTGAACCGTGGTCCCGTCCCATTCGAACAGGCGGTCGAAGACGTGACGCGATAACGACGCCTCCATCGCGATGTGGATATCCAGCGGATCAAGTGACTCGAGTGTCCGCGTCCTCGGGAAAATAAAACGGTCTTCTTCCGTCTGTTCGAAGCCAAATCGGTTCCAAATCCGCGCTTGGATCAGTTCCCGTAATGCGGGTGGCCAATCCCACTCCAACCATTTGGCCGCCTGCGCCATCGTAGCCTCAGAAAATGAGGTTACGACCCACGCCTGGAGCGTCTCGTCAAAGTCCGACTGAAAACGAAGCCTCGATTCATGGCCGCGCCCTTTGCCAGCTTGATAGGTCACCCACCCCATCGCCTCCCATGCCTTGATATCGCGCTTCACTTGTTTCTCACTATAGCCGACTACCTCGACGGCTTGCCGGAGTGTCACGTCCATTTTGTCCGCCTGTAACGCATAGCGATAAATTGCCACTAGTTTTGCATTCATGTCATTCCCCCTAAAAGTGGACATGTCCAAATAATTTGTCTCTTTTTACCAAGTGTAGTCCACGTTTAAAGTAGTGACAAGGAGGTGCTCACATGAAATTCAAAGATTTCCCAACTAACGTCAGACTTCGACTCGTCTGTGGATTTTTCATCCGCATCGTCGGCTCGGCCATCTTTCCATTCATGGCTTTATATTTTTCAGAAGAACTCGGCAAAATCGCTGCCGGGATCATCATGACGTCATTCGTCATCGTCGGGTATGTCACCGGCTTGTTCGGTGGGTACTTCTCCGACCGCTTTAATCGCAAGCACGTCTTACAGATTGGCCAACTCGTCCAAATTCTCTGCTTCATCGGAATGACAGTCGCGATTCACCCATCGAACAACTGGGCACTCGCCGTAGCCATCTTGTATTTCGGTCACGCCGTCGCCAACGGCTTGAACTATCCGGCTCTCGAAGCGATTGTGATCGACTCGATGGAACCATCGAATCGAAAAGCGATTTATGTATATGATTATTGGCTCGTCAATTTAGCGATCGCCGGCGGTGTCATGCTCGGCGGTACGTTCTATCGCGACTATCGGTTTGGTTTATTTATCGGTATGACGCTCGTATTGACCATCACAACGGTCGTCTTGCAACGCTATCTCGTCGATTCACATCAAGGTAACCGGTCGACGCCGGCCAACCCGATCGTCGGCGTGATTCAAAACTATCGGATTGCCTTGAATGACCGACGCTGGATGCTTTTCGTGCTCGGTAGCATGCTCGTCTTCTCGACAGAGTTTCATATGGCAAACTATATCGGCGTTCATTTGGCCGAATCGTTCCAAGAACGTGCGATTATCGGCGTGCCGTTCGACGGTGTCCGGATGATGGCGTTCATGCAGCTCGAGAACACATTGCTCGTCGTCGCCATCACGTTCGCCGTCACCGCCTTTGTGAAACGGTACCGGGAGAAATACGTATTCTTCATCGGCTTGTCACTCTATATCACAGCGTATGCGGCCATCACATCGATGAACTCATTTCTGATTCTCGCTGTCTTGGCCATCGTCTTCACGGTCGGGGAGTTGCTATACTCACCAATCCGCCAAGTGAAGCAAGTCGACCTGCTCGACCCAGAGCGTCGCGCTTCGTATCTCGCTTTTGGAGGACTCACATTCCATGGGGCCAAACTCGTGGCCGCGGCCGGCATCGTCGTCGGGGCGTTCATCGGACCTGTGTTCATGAGCGGCTACATCTTCTTGTTCGGGGCGCTCGGGGCGTATCTTTATTACGTCTCGCTCTATAAAATGGAATCGCTACGCCAGCTTGCCGCATGACGTTTGAACTGACTCCGGAACGGAAACAGGCAAGAGAGAAGGGGGCGAACCAAATGCCAGCCATTGTATTGTTTGATGGAGACTGTAATTTTTGCGACGCCAGCGTCCAATTCATCTTGAATCGGGACACAACAGGAAATTTCCACTTTGCCTCGCTCCAAGGCGACGCTGGGAAAGCTTTACGCGAACGTCACCGCATCAGCGACTCGGTTGACAGTATCGTCTTGATTCGTGACGGCGTGCCCTATATCAAATCCGACGCGGCCATCCGGATTGCAGAAGGATTGGATGGGATGTGGCGATGGCTCCGGTTCGTGAAAATCGTCCCAAAACCGATTCGCGACTTCGGCTATGATGTCATCGCCAAGCATCGTTACGAATGGTTCGGACAAAAACAGACGTGTAAACTGCCGACACCGGAAGAACGAATCCGGTTTCTCGATCAACAACCAAAACCGCCGACTCGATGAGTCGACGGTTTTTTTAGTCCATACACGTCAAGTACGTCCAATGGCACTCCGGCATCGGATTGCCCATGAAGCTGACACCGAGGTCATCGGCCCGGTGAATCGTCGTCCACGGGGCATCCCCGACTTGAAGATACACTTCATGGTGCGGTGATTGCGTATGACTACCGGACAGTTTGAACGTGGCAGTGTCCTTCAATTGTGCGACAATCGTGTACTTGATGTCCGGCGCGATGACGAGCGGATTGCCGACCGAATGGTGCAAGCGGTATGCGGTCCGCCCCCGGTCAATATCGATAGCGTCAAGATACACTTGATCGACCGAAGCGACATCTTCTCCTGTCAGTTGATGACGGGCGTTGTATCCGCGCGTCACTCCGGCATCTTTTTTGATAGAGACGATCGGAATGTCGTGCATCCCTTCGACTTTCACTTCCGTCCGCGTCCGATAGTCGTTCGCATGAACGTTATATGGTCGTCCATCCCCTTCAAAATAAGGGTGAGGCGACAATAAGTTCGGATTTTTAATCATCGGCGGACGAATGAACGTCTGGACGCGAAGCTGAATCTGATTGACCGTCTCCAAATCAGGACGGAGCGGACTGACGAGAAAATACATGACGAACAGTTCTTTGTCGCGCCGCGTGTCCGTCTTCAATTCTTTGGCGAGTGACATTGCTTTGCCGACAGCGTGAATGAGACGCGTCCCCGGTTTCGCGTCCCGCTTCACCGGGCGGAGCGCCCGAACTTCGTACATCGTCGGTTCGTGTAGCGGTGTGTCGTCCAAATAGGCGTTCCCGACGACCTCGGCGATTCGTCGTCCTTTTCGATAAATCGCATACGTCTCGACGTCAGGAATCGGATCCCATTGGAGATGGGTACCGGTCGACGCGACGACGGCCGATGTGAGATGTCGATTCCAATACAAATCATCGCTCGGGTCGACGGCGGCCGTATACACTTTCGCCACTTCCCCTTGCTCATCCGTGAGACGATAGGCGACTTGCTCTCCGACGGCCGTCTCATGGTCGACATAGTGCTGGTCGGTCCCTTCATACACATACTTCCCGTTTCGCGTAAGCCGGATCTTCCCCTCCACTGACCACGTCAGCTCGAGTGCGTCCTTAAGCGGTTTTACTGTGATTAAACCTTCCCCGTTCATCATTGGACTCTCCCCCTTTTGGCATGTCGTTTCTTCATTCCCGTCTCACTGTCACGGAAAACAAAAAAAGGCCCCGAGTCTCCTCGAGGCCGCGTCTCATTCGACGACTGCCAAATCTTGAATCATATACAAATCGTAATAGGCTCCGCGGCGACGCATCAATTCTTCATGCGTCCCGGTCTCCATAATTTGTCCGTTATCGACGACGACAATCTTATCGGCATCGGTGATGGTCGACAATCGATGCGCGACGATGAGCGTCGTTCTCCCTTTCGTCAAACGCGCGAGCGAATCCTGAATCATCGCCTCACTCTCAAGGTCGAGCGCACTCGTCGCTTCGTCGAGAATAATGATTGGCGGATGTTTCAAGAAGACACGGGCGATGGCAAGCCGTTGTTTCTGACCGCCTGACAGTTTGACACCTTTTTCCCCGACCGGCGTATTGTAGCCATCCTGCAAGTTCGAGATGAACTCATGTGCGTTCGCTGCTTTCGCGGCGGCGATCACATCTTCGTCACTCGCTTCCGGATTCCCCATCCGGATGTTCATCGCGACCGATTCACTGAACAGAACCGAATCTTGCATGACCATCCCGATTTGATCGCGCAGCGCCCGCAATTTGAAATCACGGACATCGGTGCCATCGATTTTGATGCTGCCCGACGTGACGTCATAAAACCGGGGAATCAAGCTGACGAGCGTCGACTTTCCGCCACCGGACATGCCGACGAACGCAACCCGTTCTCCAGAGCGAATATGCAGGTTGACGTCACGGAGGGCGCGGGTACCGTCTTTCTCGTACGCAAAGCTGACCTGATCGAGTTCGATGTCGCCTGCCGTTTTCACGGGAACGAACGCACTCGATTTTTCTTCGATGTCATACGGCTCATCGAGGAACTCAAAGACCCGGTCCATCGAAGCGACCGACTGCGTGAGCGTCGTCGCCGAGTTGACGAGACGGCCGAGCGGTGCGTAGAGACGATCGATATACGCGATGAAGGCGACGAGCGTCCCGAGTGAAACTTGTTCTTGCAGGACGAGCCAAGAAGCCGATGTGAAGATTAAAATCGGTGCGATGTCCGTGATCGTCGAGACGACGACGTACGTCTTCGCGTTCCACCCTGTATGACGGAGCGCGGCCTTCAAGAAACCGCCGTTCTGTTCTTCGAACGCCTTGTTCTCATACGGTTCGAGGGCGAAGCTGCGGATAACGGCCATCCCGTTGACGCGTTCGGTCAAATGACCTTGAAGGTCCGCAAGGGCGGCCGAGCGTTCCCGCGTAAGCCGGCGCAATCTTCCGTAGAAGTAGCGAACGGCGATGGCGTAGAACGGGAGCGGCAAGATGGCGATGAGCGTCAATTGCGGGTCGATCGTGTACATGATGGCGATCGCGATTAAAATCGTGACCATATCGAGCCAAATGTTCATCAGGCCGGTGATGACGAAGTCTTTCGTCTGTTCGACATCGTTGATGATGCGCGAGATAATCTGTCCCGTCTTATTGTTCGAATAATAGCGGAGCGATAGTTTTTGGACGTGGTCGAACAATCGGTTCCGGACGTCGAATAAAATCCGCGTCGCCGCCCATTGCGCCAAATATTGGCGCAAATATTCAATCGGCGGCTTCAAGACGAGGAAGACGAAGAAGACGATGCTGAACAGCCAGACGAGCTCGGTATAATCTCTTGCCGGTTCTGGGTCTGTCAAATAAGTGTCGATGACATATCTATAAAGGAGCGGCAACCCGAGCGGGATCGAGAATTTCAAAATCCCGACGAAGATGGTCAGCGCGATTTGTTTTTTATACGGTTTAACGAACTTTAAATAACGTTTAATACTACCCATTAGTTCCTCCTTCAAGAAAAAAAGCGGAGATGAGCAATCATCTCCGGTAACGTGCTTCGTATTCGCGATACCATTCATCGACGAATGTTGGGTTGAACGGCCCTTTCCGTCCTCGAATCCAGTTAATAAGTTCTTGAACGTTCTGTTTCAAGATTCGATCAATCGCTTTCGGATAATTCATCTCGCGACGATGCCGCTCATATTCATCCTCATCTAAAATCGTGTACGACATATCCGGGAACACCTTGATGTCCAAATCGTAATCGATGTACTTGATGGCACGTTCTGCCCCATCGAACGTTGTCGGCGAACCTAGATTACAGTAGTAGTAAATCCCATCTTCGCGAATCATGCAGATGACATTGAACCAAAACTCAGATGAAAAGTAGCAAATTGCCGGCTCACGAGTTCTCCATTGCCGGCCGTCTGACTCACTGACCATAATACGGTCATTGAATCCGATCATATCCGTTTTTGACGACTGAAGGACGAGCGTTTCTTCCCAAACGCGATGCAAAGTTCCGTTGTGCTTGTAGCTCTGTATCTCGATCTTGCTACCTGCTTTGGGAAATAAGCTCATAAGCTCCTCCTTTCCGCTATGATGCTATACAATTCTCATATTTAATTATAGCGACTTTCAGAACCAATGAAAAAGGAAATCTCTTATTTTCACGAATTTAGTGTTTTTTGGAATGCCTCGGCTCGCGCTTTGAACATCGGCCGGAGCACGAAGTACTCGACGAGGACAGCCGGCACGTAACTGTCGAACGTGACCTCGTCGACCATGACGGCTTGTCCGTCCACTTGTTCGACGCGGTGGACGTGACTGAAGCGACGAAACGGAAACGGCAACTTCACGCCTTGATCACAAAAGGCACGGTCTCCGGCCAATGTGATGGCGCTATTCCAAGGCAAAGCGACCGGCCCGACCCCGATGCGGAGCTGAACGACGTTCCCCTCGACCGAGGCCCCATCCCCAACGAGCGTCACTTTCGGGAAGGACGTCAGTTTTGATAAGAGCGAAGCGTCTTGAAGCAACGTCCATAATGTGTCCACAGACGTGTCGAATCGTGTTCGTACATCAAACTGTCTCATCTTTCGCACCTGCCATCTGCTCTAATTTTTGTTGGGCGACCGATACCGTCACCACGTTGCGCGCCTCTTCGTTGAGCCAAGCCCACTCGCCGTCCGGCAGCGTCTCGACTTCATATAAATCGATGTACCAGACGATATGAGAAAACACATGTTTCACTTGTCCAATATAGGTTCCGTTTAACTGTTCCCCCGTTCCGCGGTCTGTAAGCGGATATTGCCACATTCCAGCGAGCAGACCGGCTTCCGGGCGTTTCACGTATGCGGTCCGACCGTCCTGCCGACAGTAGAGCGCATCGTACATCTCAATCCGAGCCGCTCCTTTTTTCGTCTTGACCGGGAGTTCATCTTGCACGTTATGGGTATAAGCATAACAATCGTCTTGAACGGGACAGAGCGAACACATCGGGTTTTTCGGCGTGCATACCGTCGCCCCGAGCTCCATGATGCCTTCGTTAAAATCTGAGGCATGCGCCGGGTCCATCAGTTGGCGCACGACTTGTTCGAACAGTTTTCGTGTCTTCGGGATGGCGATGTCGTCATAAATCCCGAATTGACGAGACATGACGCGCATAACGTTGCCATCGACGGCCGGTTCCGGCTGATTGTAGGCAATCGACAACACCGCCCCGGTCGTATACGGTCCGACACCTTTCAGCTTTTCGAACCGCTCTTTTTCCTCGGGGACGATCCCGTCGTACACGGCAACGACCTCTCGGACGGCTTGATGAAGGTTACGGACCCGTGAATAATAACCGAGTCCTTCCCAATATTTGACGACCTCATCGGGTTCGGCCGCTGCCAATGTCTCAATCGTCGGGAACCGCTCCATGAAACGGTTATAGTATGGGATGACGGTATCAACGCGCGTCTGTTGGAGCATAACTTCGCTCACCCAGACCCGATATGGATTTTTTCCGTGGCGCCATGGCAAATCACGCTTTTCGCGATTGAACCACGTCACTAAATTTGTGTTAAATTCTTGAATATTATAATTTGTGAACAATTTATCAACATCGAGCATTTTGTTTCCCCTCGTTTTAAAAATATTGTATGATGTAGTGGATTAAAATATGCGGTTTTTCTATTTTTATGGAGGTGCTGAAGCACATTGGATACTGCTACTCACATTGGGATGGGACTAGGTTTAAGTGCAATCGCGACACTCAGCCCGGAGGTGTCAGGCGACACACAAATGTTTCTAGCCATGACAGCGACGGCACTCGTCGGCTCGCACGCTCCGGACTTTGACACGGTCTTCAAACTAAAAGGAAATAGCACGTATTTACGCCAGCACCGCGGTCGTTCACACGGAATAACCGCATTACTCGCCTGGCCGATCATCGTCAGCGCCGTCATCGGACTCGCGCTTGGCGTCAACCCCGCCTCACTATGGGTCATGGCACAAATCGCTGTGTTGCTGCACGTCACGGTCGACTTATTTAACGCCTACGGGACGCAGGCCCTCCAACCGTTTTCGAAAAAATGGATTGGCTGGGGCGTCATCGGGACGTTTGATCCGTATTTGTTCTCTGCCTACTATGGGGCATATGTATTATGGCTTATCACAGGGGCGACTGTCCCGATTTTTGCATTGCTCATTGCGCTCGTCATCAGCTATTACGCGATTCAATTCAAGTTGCGTAACCGCGCCCTCGCCACGGTCGCCCGTCACTTCGCTGGTGCACACGAACTGTTCATCTCGCCAGGTATCGGTTGGGATGACTGGCATGTCGCCGTTCGATTCCGCAACGGTTTAGGTGCCGTCAAAGTGAAAAAAGGGACGGTCATCGAATGCGGTCGTTTCCGTGACAAGCCGATGCCAGGTGAAGATGACCTTCACTTCGTGGAAGCGCGTAAAAATGCGGATCTTCAATCGTTCCTCGAATTCTCGAAGATTCACACGTATACGGTCACACGCCACAATGGGATGATCGAGTATCGCTTCACGAACTTACGTTATTTCGCGAAAGATATCTATCCGTTCGTCGCCGTCGTCATCGTCGACGAAGAATCGAATGAAGTGTTGTCTTCATTCACTGGCTGGGTGTTCAGTGAAGAGAGCTTGCAAAAGAAATTGGCCTACGTACAGTAAAAAGTCGCTCACAGGAGCGACTTTTTTTATGCCTCTGACTCCGTGAACTGGAGCTCAAAGTCAAATTTGACTTTTTTATCGACGAGAACGCCACCCGCTTCGAGCGCCTGGTTCCACGTCAATCCGTAATCTTCCCGGTTGATCGACCCGTCCCCGGTAAAGGCGTGTTTCATGTTGCCCCACGGATCTTTCGCGCTTCCCTCGTACTCGACTTCGAACGTCTCTTCCCGGGTCGTCCCGCGAATCGTTAAATTCCCGGTCAATTCGAATTCACCGCCACCTTTTGAGCGGAACGATGTCGACTCGAACACGATGTCCTCGTGCTGCTCCACATCGAAGAAGTCTCCAGACCGTAAATGGTTGTCACGGTCACTGTTGTTCGTATCGATTGATGCCGCCTTAATCGTCACCTTCACGCTTGCGTTCGCGAGATCATCGGGTTGCCCGTTCGCCACGACCTGAAAATCTTTGAACTCTCCTTTTACTTTCGAAATCATCATATGCTTGACCGTAAAGTTGATGGTACTGTGTGCTGGATCGACTTGATATGCTTTTGCCATGAATCCGTCCACTCCTTCGATTTGAAATTGATACTAATATGATGTTTACCACAAATCTTGACTTCAAAACATATCAATTCAAATGTGACAAATTATTGTCAAAAAATTTTGACTTTTATCACAACGACCCGTTACGATGGAAAAAGGGAGCTGTTGACTTACAATAAAATGTAAGCGCATACATAGTCTCCCCTATACTTTACGGAAAAGGGAGGAACGACCATGATTTATGAAGTCCCAAACTCGACAGGCACGAAAGTACACTTTAAAGACCGCTATGAAAATTACATCAACGGAAAGTGGACAGCGCCTGCGGGGGGAGAATATTTTGAGAACACCTCTCCGGTAAATGGTAAAGTTTTATGCGAAGTCGCTCGCTCAACGAAAGAAGATATCGAGCTCGCCTTGGATTCGGCCCATACCGCCAAAGACGCATGGGGCAAAACGTCGGTCACAGAACGCTCCGTCATTTTAAATAAGATTGCCGATCGCATGGAAGCGAACCTCGAGATGCTCGCTTACGCCGAGACATGGGAGAACGGGAAAGCCGTCCGCGAAACGCTCAACGCCGACCTCCCGCTCGCCATCGATCACTTCCGCTATTTCGCGGGCGTCATCCGGTCACAGGAAGGCGGCATCAGTGAACTCGACAACGACACGGTCGCTTATCATTTCAATGAACCGCTCGGTGTCGTAGCCCAAATCATCCCATGGAACTTCCCAATCTTGATGGCGGTCTGGAAAGTCGCACCGGCCCTCGCTGCCGGAAACTGTATCGTGTTAAAACCAGCTGAGCAGACGCCGGCTTCAATCATGGTGCTCATGGAACTGATTGAAGACCTGCTCCCGCCCGGCGTGTTGAATATCGTCAACGGATTCGGGCTCGAGGCCGGCAAACCGCTCGCGTCGAGCGACCGCGTCGACAAAGTCGCCTTCACGGGTGAGACGACGACAGGTCGACTCATCATGCAATACGCCTCACAAAACATCATCCCGGTCACACTCGAACTCGGCGGGAAGTCACCGAACATCTTCTTCGCGGACATCATGGACGCCGATGATGATTTCTTTGACAAGTCGATTGAAGGACTCGTCATGTTCGCCTTGAATCAAGGTGAGGTGTGTACATGCCCCTCGCGCGCGCTTATCCACGAGTCGATTTATGAGCCGTTCATGGAACGGGTGCTCGAACGAGTCAAAGCAATCAAGCTCGGCAATCCGCTCGACCCTGACGTCATGATGGGTGCCCAAGCCTCGAATGAGCAGATGGAAAAAATCTTGTCGTATTTGGAGATCGGAAAGTCGGAAGGCGCAGAGTGCCTCATCGGCGGCGAACGCAACATGATGGAGGGCGAACTCGCCGACGGCTATTATGTGCAGCCGACCATCTTCAAAGGCCATAACAAGATGCGCATCTTCCAAGAAGAGATCTTCGGACCGGTCCTATCGGTGACGACGTTCAAAGACGACGCCGAGGCGCTCGCCATCGCGAACGACACGTTATACGGACTCGGTGCCGGCGTCTGGACGCGTGACATGAACCGCGCCTACCGCTTCGGTCGCGAGATTCAAGCGGGTCGCGTCTGGATTAACTGCTATCACCAATATCCGGCCCATGCCGCGTTCGGTGGATACAAAATGTCTGGGATTGGCCGCGAGAACCATAAGATGATGCTCAACCATTATCAACGGACAAAAAACATGCTCGTCAGCTATAGCGAACAAAAACTCGGGTTCTTCTGAGATGGTGAACCGCGTCGAGGCCACCCCCGCCACGCTCGCGCTCCTCGAACAGCTGAAACGAAAACATGGACCGCTCTTGTTTCACCAGTCAGGCGGTTGTTGTGACGGGAGCTCCCCGATGTGTTTCCCGCAAGACGAGTTCATGATTGGCGATCATGACGTCCTGCTCGGCGAAATCGGCGGTTGTCCATTTTATATGCACGAGAAGCAATACGATTATTGGAAACACACCCAGCTCATCATCGACGTCGTCGAGGGCCGGGGCGGTATGTTCTCGGTCGAGGGCGTCGAAGGAAAACGGTTTTTAAGCCGTTCCCGCGTGTTCACGGACGAAGAACGGGCCGAGTTGCAACAGAGCTGAATGTAGAAGACCAGTCATCTCGGTGGCTGGTCTTTTTTAGTCAAAAGGTATCCTTTTCTCAAAATTACATTTCCAATTCAACCCAAAAATCACCCTAAAATTCAGCTCTTTTCGATATAGTAAAAAGAGACACGAAAGGAGGCAGACTATGTCCGAGCTTCTCACGAGCATGCTTAACGGAATGATGATTTCATTGGTCAGTCTATTCGGTCCTTTGTTCCTGGTGATGAGCGGTATATTGTATAGGAAGGTCAAGCGTTATAAACGGAGCCGCTATTATGCCCAGACCGGACACAGCTATTTCAAAGTCGTTCAAGACACCGGCTTATACGGCGAATATTTATGTGTCGCCGCCATCGAGGAGCGCGTCCCGAACCCCCTCATCTTGACGAATCTATATTTGCCCCATCCAAAGAATCGAGAGCGTACGACTGAAATCGATGTGGTGTTCATCAACAAGAGCGGCGTCCACGTGATTGAGTCGAAAAATTATAGCGGCTGGATTTTTGGACATGAACAAGAACGCCATTGGACCCAATCGATGCCGAACCGAAAGAAGTTTCGATTTTTCAATCCGATCAAACAAAACGAGTTACATATGAAAGCGATGGAACAAACGCTTGCTGTGGAGCGGAGTCTGCTCCACTCTTGGATCGTCTTCAGCGATCGGTCGACCTTGAAGCGCATCGACGTGGCCGGCGTTCCCGTATTGAACCGGAAGACATGGAAACAACAGATTGCCTTGTCAGGCGAGGCCCGTTTGACGTTGGCCGAACAGACGACCATCTACGAGCACCTGCTCCAATTCGCATCTGCGGACGAAGCTGTCAAGAAGGCCCATATCGCCGCCAAGCAACGGGTGACATGATTCCCCGTCCCATCCAAAAAAGTCCCGCTCACGGTGAGCGGGACTCCTTTTATTTACTCTGCATTTTAAAGCGCAAGTATAGTTCGTTATAGTACGCGTTCATGCGCTTGCCTAAGTTCTCATACACTTCGAGCTCATCCGTCACTTCTTTCGTCGGATAGAAGCGTTCGTCTGACGTCACTTCTTCATCCAAGAATTCAAGTGCCGCTTCGTTCGGTGTAGAATAGCCGACATAATCGGTGTTTCGGGCCGCGATTTCCGCGTCGAGCATGAAGTCGATGAACTGATGAGCGCCTTCGACGTTTTTCGATGTGTTCGGAATGACGAGGTTGTCGAACCAAAGATTCGTCCCTTCTTCCGGGATGACGTACGTCAACTCTTCGTTCTCGTACATGATTTCGGAGGCGTCACCTGACCAGACGACGGCCGCGGCCGCTTCGCGATTGGCCATGAGCATCTTGATTTCATCGCCGACGATCGCTTTAATGTTCGGCCAGAGTGTCTCGAGCTTCTTCTCCGCTTCGAGCAGCTCATCTTTGTCCGTCGTGTTGAGCGAGTAACCGAGTGAGTTCAGACCGAAGCCCATCACTTCACGCGTCCCGTCTGCGAGCAAGATGTCATTCTCGAGCGGCATGTCCCATAGGTCGTTCCATGACGTAATCTCACCGTCGACGAGTTCAGGGTTATACACGATGCCCACCGTCCCCCAGAAGTAAGGGACCGAGTACGTGTTGCCCGGGTCGAACGACTTGTCGAGGAAACGTGGGTCAATGTTATCGAAGTTCTCGAGCTTGTCATAATCGATTGGCAAGAGCAGGTCTTCTTCAATCATTTTACTGATGGCGTAATCCGACGGGACGGCGATGTCGAACGCCGTGCCGCCTTGCTCGATTTTAGTGAGCATCGCCTCGTTCGAGTCAAACGTCTGATAGATGACTTTCAAGCCCGTCTCTTCCTCGAACTCTCCAATCAAGTCTTCATCGATATAATCGCCCCAGTTGTAGACGACGAGCGTGTTATCGCCGCCGAATCCTTGCGCCATATTGATTTGATACACCCAGAGCAAGAGGCCGAAACTGACGACGACCGGCACCGTCAACATGATGACCAATTTTTTCATCGTCTTACCTCCTTCGCTTTACCACCGCGTTGGGCGAGCACATAATACCCAAGGACGAGGATGAGTGTGAACAAGAACAAGATGGCTGACAAGGCGTTAATCTCGAGCGAGATGCCTTGACGGGCGCGTGAGTAGACTTCAACGGCAAGTGTCGTAAAGCCGTTGCCCGTCACGAAGAACGTGACGGCAAAGTCATCGAGCGAATACGTGAGCGCCGTGAAGAACCCGGCAAAGATTCCCGGTGTGATGTACGGCAAGATGACTTTCGTCAATACGTCCCACGTACTTGCCCCGAGGTCACGCGACGCATCGATGAGCGTCGGGCTCATCTCTTGCAGCTTCGGCAACACCAAGATGACGACAATTGGTACCGAGAAGGCGATGTGCGCCAATAACACCGAGTAAAAGCCGAGCTGAATCCCGAGCATCGTGAACAAGATGAGGAACGACGCCCCGATGATGACGTCCGGGCTGACGATCAACACGTTGTTGAGCGACAAGAGTGACGTCTTCGTGAAGCGTTGCCGCGCCGTATAGATGGCGAGCGCCCCGATGACGCCGAGCACGGTTGAAATCGTCGCCGACAGCAAGGCGATGACGATTGTGTTTAAGACGATGACGAGCAGGCGGGTGTCGGTAAAGAGCGACTTGTACCAATCGAGCGTAAAGCCTTCAAAGTTACTCATCGTCCCGCCGCTGTTGAACGAGTAGACGACCAAATAGAGAATCGGTGCATAGAGGATGAAGAACACCGCCATCAAATAGAGGTTAGCTAATTTAAATTTTTTCGGTTTCATCGACGCACCGCCCCTTTCGCACCCCAGTCACGTGTGATGACCATGACGAGGACCATCGCCAAAATCAAGAACACGGCAATCGTCGAGCCCATGCCCCAGTTTTGCGTGACGAGGAATTGTTGTTCAATCGCCGTCCCGAGCGTGATGACACGGTTCCCCGCAATCAGTCGAGTGATCATAAAGAGCGACAACGCCGGGATGAAGACGATTTGAATCCCTGACTTCACACCGTCGAGCGTGAGTGGGA
The DNA here is from genome assembly GCF_018618335.1 of Exiguobacterium sp. s152. Taxonomy (NCBI): domain Bacteria; kingdom Bacillati; phylum Bacillota; class Bacilli; order Caryophanales; genus Exiguobacterium; species Exiguobacterium sp. s152. Next base: position 186,054 of record NZ_JACSLX010000005.1, on the reverse strand, counting down.
AGATGACCCGGCGGAATGTCGTCCAGTTCGAGGCCCCGAGATCGCGCGACGCATAGACGAGCGACGGCGGCAGTTTCTCGATGGCGTTATAAATCGGCAAAATCATGAACGGGATGAAGATGTACACCGACACGAACACGAAACTGAAGTCCGTGAACAAAATCTGTTGTGTCCCGATGCCGATTGCCTCTAAAAACTGGTTCGTGATGCCGTACGTCCCGAAAATGCCGAGGAACGCATAGGCTTTGAGCAATAGGTTGATCCATGATGGCAAAATGATGAGCAAAAGCCAAAGTTGCTTATGCTTCGTCTTCGTCAATAAATAGGCGGTCGGATACCCGATCAAGAGCGAGAAGAACGTGATGAGGAATGCATACCAGAAGGAAGATAACGTCATCGTCAAATACGTCGACGTGAAGAACATCTGATAGTTCTCTAAACTCAAGTTCCCTTCGATATCAAAAAACGAGTAGTAGACGACGAGCAGGAGCGGCGCGATGACGAACAGCGCAATCCATAACCAGTAGGTCGTCAAATAGACCGTCTTCGCGGTTTGACTAGTTTGATTCATGAGCGACCTCCTCATAGGACTCGAGACGACGGTCGAACTCTTCCTCCGTCTCTCCTAAACGCATGACGTGAATCGCCTCATCATCGAACGTGAGGCCGATTTTCGAACCGACGACCGATTTTTTCGTCGAATGAACGAGCCATTCGTTGCCTTCTTGGTCATAGCAGCAAATCTCATAGTGGACGCCTCGGAACAGTTGCGAGTCGACGTCGACAACAAGTTTCGCAGATTCGACCGATGTCATCTCTAAATCTTCCGGCCGGATGATGACTTCGACTTTCTCATTGCGGTCAAACCCTTGGTCGACACAATCGAACGTCTTCCCGGCGAACGTGACGACGTTGTCCTCTGGCATGACGCCCGGTACGATGTTCGATTCCCCGATGAAATCGGCGACGAAACGGTTGATCGGCTCATCGTAAATATCGGTCGGTGTACCGCTTTGTACGATTTTCCCGTTATTCATAACGAAAATCTCATCCGACATCGCGAGCGCTTCTTCTTGGTCGTGCGTGACAAAGATGAACGTAATGCCGAGACGCTGTTGCAATTCGCGGAGCTCATATTGCATCTCGGTCCGGAGTTTCAAATCGAGCGCCGAGAGCGGTTCATCAAGCAAGATGACTTCCGGTTCGTTGACGATGGCACGGGCGATGGCGACACGTTGGCGCTGCCCGCCTGACATCTCATCGATTTCACGTGACTCGTACCCTTTCAAGTTGACGAATTTGAGCGCCTGTTCGACTTTCGTCTTCACGTCCGCTTCTTTCATCTTCTTGATGCGCAGACCGAACGCGACGTTCTCGAACACGTTCAAGTGCGGGAAGAGCGCATAGTCTTGGAACACGGTGTTCACTTGACGTTTGTTCGCCGGGACGTCGTTTATGCGTTTCCCGTTGAACTGGATATCGCCTGCTGACGCATCCGTGAAGCCGGCGATTAAGCGTAAAATCGTCGTCTTCCCACATCCAGATGGCCCGAGCAACGTGTAGAACTTCCCTTTCTCAATCTCGAAGCTGATGTTTTCTAAGACGACGGTGTCATCGTAACGCTTCGACACGTTGTCAAAGCGAATAATCGTTTCTAGGTTCATTTCAGTTCCTCCCTTATAAATATGAATGGGTCGCGACGATTAAACATTCACTCTCGCCATCATAATCGTTGACGAGTTGATGGGAATCGGAGGCGACATAATATAACGTTTCTCCGGCTTTGGCGAAGTACGTGTGATGGCCTAGCTTGAGGGCGATCCGACCTGACAGGACGTAGACGAACGTCTCGGAACGGGAAGGCTCGTAACGCTTGAATTCCCCATGTTTGGAGAACGTCAGCAAAATCGGCTCCATCTCTTTTTCGTTCGATTCCGGGATGAGCCATTCGGTCCTGTATTTCCGATCCTCATCGTTATACACGGTCCGGTCGTCTGCGGTATAGCTCACCTTTTGAAACATCTCTTCATCGAAGAACTCTTTCGGCGAGCAACCGAGCACTTCCAACAAGTCGAATAGCGTCTCAAGCGAAGGTGAACTCAAATCACGCTCGATTTGAGAGATATAGCCTTTACTCAAATCCGTGCGCTCGGCCAACTCTTCTTGCGTCAACCCTTTCTTGACGCGGAGCCGCTTGATTTTTTGACCGACTTCCAAGTCACAATCCCTCCTTTCGGCTTTGAATCAAGTTTAGTGAAAGATGATTTCAACTAAAGAAAGTTTATAAATACTTAACTACAAAGCAAACTAATAGCGACCTTTATTATAACGGATTGAGGGTCGTTTGCAAGTAAAAAATCACGCCGATTTCCGGCGTGATTTTTAATGGATGTCGCGCTGGGACATCAAATGTTTGAACTTCTCATTTTTCGTTTGGAACAGATGGAGCTGGGGTCCGTATGCATCGATCTGTTGAACGACGTATTGGAATGATTTTGCTTCCCCAGGATACGGTTCGCCGGCACGGGCGAGCGTCGTCTCAAAATCCTCCCACAGCACTTCGACCCACGTCAACGCCTCGAGCTCGCTCAAGACATCGTTCTTCTGTTTCAAGATTTCGGCCAAACGCTCGTATTGTTCGGTCCGGTTCATGCTTTCACCTCCGACAGCTCCGAGAGCGGAATCGCGTGTTCAGCCGTCTCCCCTTCGAACGTCCCCCAGCCCATGACGCCGTTCACGAATTTCAAACGGAACGGGCGCTCGTTATAGTTGACGATATACGTCGTTCCCGGCTTGAACGATTTCGGGTCAATCAAATAGCTCTCGGCAATCGCAATCCGTCGCAAGACGACCTCGATTTCACTGACCATGCCCATCTGTTCGGCTTTCCGCTTCCGTTCGTGGAGCGCTCGAATCTCTTGTTCAAGCTCATATTTCGATAAATCACTCAATCGTTTTTCCATTTCGCTCACCTCTCTTGTAGCGTATCAGATTTTTCGTGGAAAAGAAAAAGGCGAAACTGAAACGATGTTCAGTTCGCCTTGAAGTTGTAGAGCGGTTTGATGATTTGATTGATGGTGACGGCCGGCTCGATATAACGGACAATCTCTTTCATCGACTTATAGACAAACGGTGACTCGTCAATCGTCGATGGTCGGACCGAACTTGACCAGACATCTGCCATTGACTTTTTAAATTCGTTGAAGTCGACACGTTTTCGCGCGGCCGAGCGTGACATGACGCGACCGGCGCCGTGTGGTCCCGAGAAGTTCCAGTCTGGGTTCCCCTTGCCAGTACAGATGAGCGAGCCGTCGCGCATGTTCATCGGAATGATGACCCGCTCGCCGTCCCGCGCCGAGATGGCCCCCTTCCGAAGCATCATCGCGTCGTGATCGATGTAGTTGTGGACCGTATCGAATTGATCAACCACGTTCCAGTTCATCGCCTCGACGATGACGTCGGTCATGGCGAGACGGTTGGCGGCCGCATATTGCTGGGCGATACGCACGTCGTGCATATAATCTTCCATCGCTTCCCCTTCGACGTAGGCGAGGTCGCGGACATGTTTCCGTGCCTCGCGCTCCGTCTCAAGATAGGCCGCGATATCCCGCTCTCGTCCCGTTGCCTTCATCCGTTCAATCTCGTCTCGAATGTCAGCCGTCTTCATCATGTGCTCGACCGCCAACTGTTGATAATGGTCGGCGATTTGGACACCGAGGTGGCGCGAGCCGGAATGGATGACGAGAAACGTGCGTCCAGCTTCGTCGCGGTTCACTTCGATGAAGTGATTGCCCGAGCCGAGCGTGCCGACCGAGCGCAGGGCCCGGTCCAGTTTATACGGCGCCCGCACGTCCTCGAGCGGAAGTTCTGAGGCGTACGGGTGTGCCGCATCCCGGATGTTCATCCCGCTCGGTACATATTGACGGATGACGTCGTCGAGCCGTTGAAAGTCGATGCGCTTCACCTTGATTTCCGTACAGAGCATGCCGCACCCGAGGTCGACACCGACGAGATTCGGCACGACCTTGTCGTGAATCGTCATCGTCGTCCCGACGACCGACCCTTTGCCGGCATGCATGTCCGGCATGATTCGAATCGAGGCACCTTGCGTGAACGGTTGGTCGACGAGCGTTTGGATTTGGGCCCGCGTCATATCGTCAATCCGTTCATTGAATACTTTGGCCCGGTTATGCTTTCCGATAATCTCCATAAGACCTCCTCAACTGATGGCTTGTTGTTTACTTTGCAGCTCATGCATCCGGGCGTAAACGCCGCCTGCCGCGATGAGCGACTGATGGTTACCCCGCTCGATGATGTGACCGTGGTCGAGGACGAGGATTTGGTCCGCTTCCCGAATCGTCGAGAGACGGTGCGCGATGACGAACGTCGTCCGGCCGTACGTGAGCGTCTTGAGCGCTTCTTGGATGAGCGCTTCCGTCTCTGAATCGACGCTCGCCGTCGCTTCGTCTAAGACGAGGATGGCCGGGTCGAAAACGAGGGCACGGGCGAAGCTGATCAACTGGCGCTCTCCGCTCGAGAGTGATGCGCCGCGTTCGATGACCGGCTCATCTAGCCCGTGTGGCAACTGTTTAACGAAACGATCGGCTCCGACCGCCGTCAATGCGCGCCATACGCGGTCGTCCGAGATCGTCTCGTCGCCAAGCGTCACGTTCGTCCGAATCGATCCCGTGAACAAGAACGGGTCTTGAAGCACGATACCGAGATGGGCCCGGACCGCTTGGGTCGGTAATTTCGTCACGTCCATGCCGTCAATGTTGAGCGTTCCTTCTGACGGGTCATAGAAGCGCATGAGCAAGTTCATAATCGAACTCTTGCCGCTACCGGTATGTCCGACGAGCGCCACCGTCTCACCTGGCGCCGCATGGATATCGATGTGCTGGAGTACCGGTTTTCCGGCTTCATAGCTGAACGACACGTCGTCGAACACGACCTCACCTTTAAAGCGTGCGATACGTTCCGCCGACACGTCTTCCCCTTTCTCGTCGAGCAACTGGAACATCCGGTCTGCCGAGACGAGTGCCTGTTGGAGCGGAGACAGTTGGTTCATGATTTGCGTCACCGGCTCAAAAATCCGTGACACGTAATCGATATAGGCGTACAAAATCCCGAGCGTGAGCACGCTCCCCGTTCCGAGCGTCTGCGCACCGACGACCCAGATGAGTAAGGCGAGTGCCATGTTGCGGAAGAAGTTGACCAAGTTATGCGACATGAGCGCATCCAGTTTGAGCAGCTTCCTTCTTGTTTGGAAGTTGTCACTGTTTTTCTCGTTGAACTCGTCATAGACGAGATCTTCTTTGACGTACGACTGAATGATCGGCATCGTTTGGATGCTCTCATTCAATTGGGCGTTCATATCCGCGACGAGGGCGCGGACACGGAAGTTGTTTCGGGTCGACAGGCGTTGGAACAATTTAATCCAAACGATGACGACCGGGATGATGATGAGCGAGACGAGACCGAGGCGCACGTCCAAGAAGAACATGGCGATCAAGACTCCGATCATCATGACGACGCTTTGGAAGACACGTGCGAGCACGCCCAAATATAGGTCGCGAATCGTCTCGGTGTCGTTCGTGACCCGGCTGACGATTTTCCCGATTGGCGTCTGGTCAAAGTAACGGACCGGAATCGTCTGCAAATGCCGCATGACGTCAAGGCGCATCGTTTTGACGATGTTGTGGGCCGAACGTTGCAGGAGCATCTGTTGCCCCCAGTTCAACCCTGCCGCGATGAGAAGCAAGACAACGTACAAACCAGATAGCAACAGCACGGCCCGCAAATCCGTCTCGTAAAAGCGGAAGACGTCGGTCGACGAGAGCGGCACGATATTGTCATACGTCGCCTTCTCTTCGCTTCGCGTGATGGTGAGCACGTCTTCTTCGACCTCACGGACACCACCACTCATGACGGCGTCAGGGACGAGATAATAGCCGTCTGTCGTCTGCACGATCGAGACGGGACGGACGACCGTCTCGCCGTCAAGCCTCGTCTCTTTTTCATAGGAGTTTCCGTCAAAGACGACACTCCCGCCTGACTCGACTTGTACCCAATCCCGCTCGATGGCGACGATGTGGTCGTCGATGATGATTTTGGCGATATACGGTCCGGCCAATTCGGCGCCGACCGCTAAAAATAGTAAGGTCAAACCGAGGAAAATCGAGCGTCTCACTTGTTTGGCATAGCCGACGAGTGAACGGATCGTTTTCTTCCTGCGGACTGGATCTAATTCATATTGATCGATCATGAGAGATTCCCCCTTTCCCGGATTACTCCGACTCTCCTTGTCGAACGTATTGTTCATAATACCAACCGCGTCGTTCCATCAGTTGGTCATGCGTGCCCCGCTCCGTCACACGGCCGTCTTGTAACACAAGAATCTGGTCGGCGTGGGCGACAGCGGACAGGCGGTGTGCGACGATGAACGTCGTCTGTTCGGCCCGGCTCGTCCGGACCGAATCGATGATGCGCGCTTCCGTCTTGGCGTCGACCGCTGAAAGCGAATCGTCGAGCAACAGAATCTCCGGGTCTTTCAAGAGGGCGCGGGCAATCGAGAGCCGTTGTTTCTGACCGCCCGAGAGCATAACCCCTTGTTCTCCGACGACCGTGTCGAGACCGTTCTCCAAATGTTCGATATCAGTGTCGAACGCCGCGAGGCGGATGGCCGTCTCGAGGTCTTGTGCCGACGCATCGTTTGAGCCGAACAAGATGTTGTCGCGGACCGTCTTCGAGAACAGCAAATGTTCCTGCGAGACGTAACCGCTCCAACCGCGGACCGTCTCGAGTTTGATGTCGTGAATCGGGACACCGTTGACGAGTAACGAGTCGTCAATCGGATACTCCCGGAGCAATTGACGCAACAGCGTCGTCTTGCCAGCCCCGGTCGGTCCGACGACCCCAATCGTCTCGCCACGCGACACGTGCAAGACGATGTCTTCGAGTGAGGCACGGGTCGATCCTGGATATTGGAACGACAATGATTTGAACGTGATTTTCTCCGGGACGCCGACTTCGACCGTACCGGTCGAAACGACATCCGGTGTCTCGTTCATCGTCGCTTCGATTCGTTCGAGGCTAGCCGTTCCCCGTTGCACGACGTTAATCAGTTCTCCGAACGCGTACATCGGCCAAATGAGCATCCCGAGATAAATGTTGAACGAGACGAGCTGACCGAGCGTGATGTCGTTCGTGAACACGAGATACGTGCCGAACGACAACCCAATCAAATAACTCAAGCCGACGAGCAGTTTAATGACCGGTTCAAACAAGACGTCGATTTTGGCGACGTGCATGTTTTTGGCCATGACGTCGTCGGTGATTGTATCGAACTTTTTCGTATCCGCATCTTCTTGGACGAACGAGCGGACGACCCGAAGACCTGAAATCGATTCGACGACTTGATCGTTCATCACGCCAAACGCATCCTGCGCCGCTGTGAAGCGGGCATGGATTTGGCGGCCGAGCTTATTCATTGACCAGGCGAGGAGCGGCATCGGTAGGAGTGCCGCGAGCGTCAATTTCCAATCGATGAACACGCCCATGATGGTGAGAGCGATGAGCGTCATATTGAACGAGTCGACGAGCGTCATGACACCGAACCCGGCCGTCCGTTCGACCGCTTTCAAATCGTTCGTCGCGAGCGCCATCAAATCTCCGGTGCGGTGCTGTTGATAAAAGCGCGGTGTCTGCCGGAGCAGATGTCCGAAGAATCGGGCCCGCAATTTTTTCTCGAGCAGGAACGCCGTCCCGAAGAGGCGGGCAATCCATACATACGAAAGGACATACGATAAAACCATGATGCTGAGTAATGATCCGACGATGAGGACGAGTCGCTCTGTCGTCAAACTGCCTTCACGAATCGCATCAATCGCTTGTCCGATGATCCACGGCGGGAGCATATCGACGACCCCGGTGATAATCAACAAGATGATGGCGAAGATATACGTCCGCTTCTGTCTTTTAATAAACCAATCCAATTGTTTAATCAGTTTCATGACTGATTCCCCCTTTCGTCCCTTCCGCGCACGCAAAAAAGCGCACGTCACCTGATTGTGCAACCAATCGGATGAAGTACGCTTCTGAGTCTTCAGTCTTTTGCATGGTCAGGGAAAGGACACTACCCCTATCCAGCTGCCAAATTACGCAGTCAAATACGAGTAGCCATATGATGTTGTGTGTGTGTGTTGTGGTGTTGGGATGTACTTCATCATGCTGGCTCCTCTCTGTTCATAGTTTGAAAATCTACTAAAACCTTAGCAGACTGTTCAGAAAATTGTCAATATTATTGTCGTAAATAATTTGTAACTTTTTACAAGAAGAATGCAGCGAGCATCAAACCGACAAGACCGGTCGCTGTCACGTAATAAATCATCGGCATGAGCGTATAGCGGATAATCGTTCCTTCTTTTCCGAGGAGCCCTGCCACCGAGGCGACTGCGACGACGTTCAAGACGCAAATCATGTTACCGGCGTTCGCCCCCGCCATCTGCATCGACAAGGCAAGTGTCTCGTTGACTCCAACCGACTCGGCGACATTCGTCGTTAAACTCGAGAACATCATGTTTGAGAACGTAGCCGAACCGGAAACGAACGCCCCGAGCGCCCCAATCCACGGTGCGACGAGCGGCCAGACGCCACCGAACGTGTCGGCCGCAGCCGTTGCGAGTTCGACCGGCATCGAAGCGAGACCTGCCCCACCGTTTTCCGAATGAATGAAAATCCGAACCATCGGTACTGAAGCAGCAAGCGTGATCGCCGTCCCGACGACACCGAGCGTCGTCGCTTTAAATACCGAGGTCACTTGCGACCAACTCATGTTATGGAGGAAGAACGTCGCAATCATCGTCAAGATGAACATGAAGCCTGGTGAATAGAACGGTTCCCACGATGTCGAGATGCCTTCGATACTCAAAATGTTCGGCAAATCGATGCGGACGCTACGCGTCAGTTCGTTCAAGAACGGCACGGTCCGCGTCAACACGAGGAAAATCGTTAAAATCAAGTAAGGCGCCCACGCTTTCCATTGCGGAAGCTCGCGTTTGCCTTTGCCGACGGACGGCTTCTCGAGCGGTTGATCGATTTCATCGGCATAACCGTCGAACGTCCATAACCGTTTCGGCATGAGGATGCCTTTGCGTGCCATCGTGACGAGAATGATGAGACCCGTCAGTGCACCAAGCATACCCCCGAACTCGAATCCGAGGATGAGTGTCCAGATGTAGGCCGGGATGCTATAGACGAGCGCCGCGACGATCGCGATCGGGAATACTTCGAGCGCCGGCTTAATCGATTTTTCTTTACTGAAGAATCGCGTCAGCATCAAGATTAAAATGAATGGGATAAAAAGACCAACGAACATATCGATGAGCACCGTCTGCAAGACGACGGTTGTCAAAAACTCAATCGTCTCGGGTTGGTTGACGTCAAGTGACAGCCCGTTCCCAATCCCGATTAAGGCCGGTGTCCCGACCGCACCGAACGTGACGGCCGATACGTCTGCCGACAAGGCGATGACAACGGCAGCGATCGGCGGGAATCCGAGTGCGATTAACAGTGGTGCCGCAACCGTGGCCGGTGTACCGAAACCAGATGCGCCTTCGATGAATGAGACGAACAACCAACCGACGATGAGCACTTGAATCCGGGGATCGGGCGTAATGTTGATGAAGCCGGAACGGATCGCGTTCATACCGCCGCCCTCTTTCATCGTATTCATCATTCCAATCGCACCGTAGACAATCCAGACTGTCGTAACGGCGATGACAAGTCCTTGTAGCGTCGCCGCCATGATCCGCGTCGCGTCGAGCTGCCAAACGAAGAACGCAAGTCCAGCCGTCAAGACGAGAGATAGTGGCATCGCAACCGACGCCGGTAAACGCATAATGACCAATAAGATGAGCACTGCTACAATCGGCATCAGTGCTGTAATCCATTCAAAAATCGTCAATGTAGACCCACCTTTTCAGATTTTTCCCCTACCGTAAACGCATCTCCCATTATGACTCTTGTTCAGCGAGCCTCTCTAACGCCCTCTCGATCACCTCATACGGAAAACCTTTGCGACGAAGCTGCATCTTCATCCGTTGTTTCCGCTCATATGGGGCGTACCCGCTAAACTTTCGATTCAGTTTCTCAGCCTGTGTCAGACAAGCTGAAAGTTCAACGTCCTCATCCTCGTTCTCCCAAAACGTGAGAATCGCCTCTGAAATGATATCAAACGAAAATCCCCTTTGCATCAGGGTTTGTTGAATTCTTTGTTGCACTTCTGTGGCGGAACGGCGATTTGTTTCCATTTGTTTCCGATTTACGAACTTTCCGGCCTTTTCAAGCTGGTCTTCGTGCGAGATGGCGGCGATGACGTCTTCGATAAGATCCGGAGCGATTTGAAGCTGAGCGAGTTCTCGTTTGATTTTGACGGGTCCGCTCGGGCTCGTATTGAACTTTGTCTGGGTGTAAGCTTTGGCGAACTCGGCATCGTTCAAATAGCGCTGTTCAATCAAGCGTTCAATGACGCGTTTGATGGCTGACTCATCTATTTCTTTCTTCACGAGGTAGTCACGCACCTCTGAGACGGCACGCATTCGATACGATAAATAGTTGACGGCCGCTTTATACGCTTTCTGCTCTTCTTCCGCTTGAAGGACGTCCCGGACGAAATCGTCTTCGAGTTCCATCCCTTTCGTCAATCCGTATTTGATGAAGACGTCGAGGTCGATGGCGAACGCGAACTCCTCACGTCCATCTTTTTCAACAAAGACGTTCAACCGGTCTTGATTTTTCTTTTGGGTCGTAAACTTTGTGATTTTCACAAAATCCCTCCATTTCCTGCTTCTAACATATCACGTTCCCCGTTCGGGCAGGATTTTTGATAAGTTAGAAGAAGGGGTATTATCTGTACAAGACATTCCTATAGTCCTCATACCCGTTTTGAAATCGCTTAAAGGATATTGGAGGGAGACCCATGAAAATAGCAATCACTGGTGGTACCGGATTGATTGGCCGACCGCTCGTACGCGCGCTCGCAGAAGCCGGACATCAAGTCGTCGTATTGACGCGCCACCCACGTCCGCGGCAAGGAGGGATCTCGTTCGTCGAATGGATGACGCCCGATAGTCATCCTGAATCCGAGCTTCAAGACGTCGATGCCATCGTCCATTTGGCAGGAGCCTCGATCAACGACGGACGTTGGACGCACAAACAAAAGCAAGCCATTCTTCAAAGTCGGATCGATGGGACGAAAGAAGTCGTCCGCATCATTAAAAATATGAAACGCAAGCCGAGCGTCGTCATCAGCGGGTCCGCCATCGGGATATACGGTGAAGATCGATCCATCACGTATTCGGAAGCGACACCGCTCCCCGACCGAACCAACTTTTTAGGCAACGTCTGCGTGTTGTGGGAGAAAGAGGCGCAACCCGTTCAAGACATGGGCATCCGTCTCGTTACGATGCGGACCGGTGTCGTCTTATCGAATGACGGCGGCGCCTTCCCACTCATGAAGTTGCCGTACACGCTTGGTGTCGGTGGACGACTCGGCTCCGGTAAGCAATGGGTGCCGTGGATTCATTTAGACGATCTCGTCCGTCTGTTCGTCCATATCCTCGAGACGAGTACAATCGAGGGACCCGTCAATGGCACGGCACCGACGCCTGTCACGATGGACGAATTCGGGAAGACGCTCGGCCGGGTGATGCATCGTCCCCACTGGGCACCCGCCCCAGCGCCGCTCCTCAAACTCGCACTCGGAGAGAAAAGCGTCATCGTCCTCGAAGGAGCGAAAGTCGTTCCGACGAAAGCCCTCAATCACGGTTTCCGGTTCCGCTACGAAACGTTAGAACCTGCCCTGAAACAACTACTTCATTTGACTTGAAAGGAGCCAGCACGTGAGTAATTTGTTAATTCGTAACGCCCATATCTATCCGATCACCGCACCACATTTTTACGGGGACCTTCGCGTCAAAGACGGCAAAATCGTCGAGATGGCGGACTTGTTGGACCCGCTCGACGGAGAGACGGTCATCGAAGCCGAAGGCAACTTCTTGTTCCCCGGCTTCATCGATGCCCACACCCATCTCGGACTGTATGACGAAGGGACGGGTTCAGTCGGGAACGATGCGAACGAGACCGTCGAGGCGATGACCCCGCACGCACGGGCCATCGATGGCGTCTATCCGCTCGATGAGGGCTTCCGGGAAGCGCTCATGGCCGGGGTGACAGCCGTCCAAGTCATGCCTGGCAGTATGAACGTCATCGGCGGTGTGACAAGTGTCATCAAAACCCATGGTCGCTTCATCGAGGACATGGTGCTCCGCCGCTATGCCGGCCTGAAACTCGCGCTCGGCGAGAACCCGAAGCGCGTCCACAGTATGGGGAAGTCCGGCGAGTTGACCCGGATGGGAATCATGGGCTTGTTGCGTGAAGCGTTCCGGACCGTTGATTCGACGAAGACGATCGGCACGTTCGGTAGCCAGATGATTCAACTGGCGCTCGATCGCAAGATGCCGATTCGTGTCCACGCCCACCGCGCCGACGATATTTTATCGGTCGTCCGCTTCGCACAAGAGTTCGACCTCGATTATCGGATTGAGCACTGTACGGAAGGACATCTCGTCGCCGAAAAGTTGCGCGAACTCGGTGTCAAACACGTCACCGTTGGACCGACGTTCACACGGAAGTCGAAAATCGAGCTCCAAAACAAGACGTGGGAGACGTATCGCATCTTACATGAGCACGATATGATCGTCTCCATCACGACGGACCATCCTTATACGCCGGTTCAATATTTGAATCTGTGCGCCGGTCTTGCTGCCCGCGAAGGACTTCCCGTCGACGTCGCGCTCCGCGCCATCACGATTCATCCGGCTGAATCGCTCGGAGTAGACGACCGCATCGGCTCGCTCGAAATCGGCAAAGATGCCGATCTTGTCCTATGGAGCCATTTCCCGCTCGACTACATGTCAAAGCCGATTATGACCATCGTCGACGGTCACATCGTTTACTCGACGAGCCGTTCGAAAACGCATCACGAGATGTGAGTGACACCAGTAGTGAAAGCGCTCTTATTATTTTTTTGTGAAGTTGCATTTTATTTACTTGCTTTTTTAAAAAAACTATATAAAATAATCTTGTAACTTCATAAAAGGGAGCAGCCAAGGCAAGTTCGAACAACGAAGCCAGAAGTATGCTTTCGTTACAACTATTCTTCAGCGGTCTGAAATAGGAGGAGGAATGTAAAGGTGCTCAAATTTCGTGAGCTTACCGACTGCGCGGAGTTGTTCGAACTGATGCAACACCCAGATGTCTTTCCATATGTCCGTCAAAAGACGGTCCACTTTGACGAGTTTTTATTTAGCACGAAGCAAATCATCGAGCTAGAAGAGCAAGGAAACATCATCTCACGTACCATCACGAACGAGTTTGGTACCCCAATCGGGACAATCAGCTTGTTCGATGTGGAATCCGGCTATGGATTCCTCGGGACGTGGCTTGGCAAACCGTATCACGGCAAAGGTTACAATCAAGTCGCGAAAGAAGCGTTTTTCTCAGAACTTTTCTTCGAACTTGACATTGAAAGTGTATTTTTGAAAATCCGTCAATCGAATGAGCGTTCAATCGCGGCGGCGGAAAAACTGCCGTACGCTTTCTGCGCCAATGAGATTCGGTCTGAATTACTAACTGAAATCAATCAAGGTGATGTCGAATACGTGCTGTATGAAGTGTCGAAGTCGAGTTTCCAACTTTACTTGCACTCACTCCATGCGCCTGAATTCGACCATACGTACGAAGCCCAGCTCGAAGCATAAGCCAATTCTGACAAAGAATTGGCTTTTTTGTGGCGTTTTTGTGTGGATTTCATGAGGACAACTTTACGACAATGAATATTTCTGTTCTAATTCGGAGAGATAGGTATGATAGAAGTATGAGGGAATTATCACACGTCCTCGTTAACCGTTTTGTAAAGGAGAATGCCCAATGTCAGAACCAACGTTTCGCATCTTAGTGACCGATGATGAAGAGCAAATGCGGGATTTACTCGTTTCGAACTTAGAGAAGGAAGGATACGAGACCGTCACAGCAACGAACGGTCTCGAGGCAATCGACTTATTGAAAGAACAGTCGTTCCACCTCGTGCTGCTCGACGTGATGATGCCTGAACTCGACGGCCTCACGGCATGCATGCGCATCCGTGAGTTCTCGAACGTGCCGATCATTATGCTAACGGCCCGCTCAGAAGAACTCGATCGCATCCACGGCTTGAAGATTGGCGCGGACGACTATATCACGAAGCCGTTCAGCCCCCGCGAGTTGCTCGCTCGAATCGAAGCGACGCTTCGTCGGACGCATAATTTCTCGAAAGAACAAGAAGCGACGTTCGATACCGGAGTCTTGTCCATCGATATCGATGGCCGTGCGGTCAGCGTGAAAGGCAAAACGGTCAACTTGACCCGGAAAGAGTTCGATTTGCTCTACTTGTTCATCACGAACGAAGAGAAAGTGTTCTCGCGTGAACAATTGCTCGACCAAATTTGGGGTACCGAGTATCACGGTAACCTCCGAACGGTCGACACCCATATCAAGACACTTCGTCTCAAGCTCGGCGAAGCGGGTGGCTACATCCAAACCGTCTGGGGGATCGGCTATAAGTTCGAGGCGACCGTATGAAGCAATACACGATCCGGAAGCGGATTTGGATCACCATCTGGACCGCAAGCCTCTTCTCCGCGTTCGTGTTCATCATCATGACGTTTTACTTGTATGACAAGTTTTATATTCAGACGCAAGAAGAACTGCTCATCAACCGCGGAGAGAAGCTCGTCACCATCTATAAGGCGGACGGCTTCTCTGACGCGTTTTCCGACAGTATGACGTACACGAACGAACTGACCGAGACGAAAGTGTTTCTCTCGTCCGTCCGGGAAGACAGTCTCGGATCGGGCAAGACGTTTTTACGGGAGCAGGACCTCGCCAAGTTGCAAGACGGCTATGCGATTTCTGTTACCCGCAAACACCCGACCGAAGACGTCGACATCCTCATGTCCGCCTTCCCGCTCATCCGAGACGGCGAACTCGATAATGCGCTCATCCTGTATATGGAGCTGAGTAAAATCAGTGAACCGTTCCAACCGATTCGGCTCATGATCACGTTCTTGCTCATCTTGATGATCGTGAACTTACTCATTTTCGGCACTCAGATTATCGATACAATCATCCAACCGCTGATTCAAATGAAACGAGCGTCCCAAGTGTATGCCAAAGGTGATTTCTCGCACCGCATCCCCATCTATTACGATGATGAGATTGGTGAGCTTGCCGAGACACTGAACCGGATGGCCGAATCGCTCGGTCTCGTCGAAGAACAACGGAAAGAGTTCTTGGCGAACGTGAGCCACGAATTGCGGACGCCACTGTCGTATATTCGTGGTTATACCGAGATGCTCCAAGACCCGTCGCTCGATGAGAAAACGAAAAATCAATATTATGAGATTATCGAGAACGAGACCGAACGGTTGCAACGACTCGTCAACGATTTGCTCGACTTGGCCCAACTCGAGCGTGATTCGTATCCGATGACGAAAGAACCAGTCGTCTATTCGCAAGTGCTCGAAGACGTTCTCTATCGCTTCGAGCCGATCGCGCGGGCGAAAGGCGTCACCATCGAGACGGACCTCGACTTCGACTTGATTATTCTCGGGGACCACGATCGACTCGAGCAAGTCGTCGGGAATTTGCTCGATAACGCGCTCCGCTATACGGAAGCCGGCAAATCGATTCATGTGAAGACGTATGCGACCGCGAACAATGCCGTCACCGAGATTCATGACGAAGGCCGGGGCATCCCGAAAGAAGACCTCGATCAGCTGACGAAACGATTCTATCGCGTCAATAAGTCACGGACACGCGAAGACGGCGGGACCGGACTCGGGCTCGCCATCGCCAAACATATTATGGAGCGCCACGGCGGCTCGATGCACTTCGCCTCAGAAGTCGGCAACGGGACGACCGTCACACTCACGCTCCCCCTTTTACCGGACGAAGATATTTAAAAAACAGACAGCCGCGATGGCTGTCTGTTTTTAGATGTCCTTCCCTTTATAGGCATCATCTGATTCATTCATGAGACGCTCCCGCTCAGCGTGCGTCTGCGGAAAGCCGTTCGCTTGCCACTCGGCCCGATAGTTCGAATCGAGCTGAGTGAGTCCAGCCTCCGCCTCATCTTTATCCGAGTCGACACTTTCCATGCGATCCATTTTGCTCCATGTATCCTCATCGCGGTCTTGCGTCAAGAGCGCTGCCACTTTTGGCGCGACGAGCGCAGCTCCGGCTACCCCGAGTACGATGCCCATCAATACTTTCTTATCCATCCGAATACCCCTCCTTAGTCACTATGTACCGATAATTCCACTGTTCCGCAAAATCGAAACCCATTTTCTAAAGCGTTTACACAATTTAACAGAGTGGAATAACAATCAACACAAGGAGGCGATGAGGATGAAGAAATCACAGAACCCGTCAAAGCGACCGTTCGATAATCCGGATGCTGTCGATACCGACAAGGAGAGCATCTTCGACCAGGAGGGCATGGAGACCGTCGACCCGATTCCGGTGGAAGAGCTGAACCAAAAAGTGAAGGATGAAAAACAGAAACGACACTCGAAGGACGACTCAGCCAGCGAGAAAAAATATGACGGCAACAAATAAAGATGCGGACGAATTCGTCCGCATCTTTATTTCACGTTAAATCTTTTGGCGAGAAGCCGTATGGTAGCATCTCTTCTTTTGTCATCACTTTCGTCTCTCCGGCCATGTTCGCGAGAATCAACGTAAAGTCGTCACTCGCAAACTCGGCAATGACTTGACGGCAAGCGCCACACGGCGAGATTGGGCCCGCTGTGTCTCCAACGACAACGACCGTCTCGATTGCCTTGCTGCCTTCCGATACCGCTTTAAAGATGGCGGTCCGTTCTGCACACATCGACAACCCGTACGAAGCGTTTTCGACGTTGCAACCTAAAATTTCTTTGCCGGTCTCATCAATGACGACGGCCCCGACATTGAATTTCGAATACGGTGTATAGGCACGCGAGCGTGCATCAATTGCTTTATGGACAAGCTCGTTCACTTTTTCTTGTGGGATCATCTGATGTTCCTCCGCTTCTTAACGTTTATCAAAAGAAGTCTGACATCTGAACTATAGTGTGAAAACACTGTTTTTGCAAGCGTTTTCACAACCCCGTCAATACTTTTTCTTTTTCTTCTTCTCGAAGACGACGATTGACTCGACGTGCGCCGTCTGTGGGAACATATCGTACGGCTGGATATAGTTGATTTTATAGTCGGCTTTCATGAGTTGGTCCGCATCCCGTGCGAGTGTCTGCGGGTTACATGACACGTAGACGATGCGTTTCGCTTTCGATGAGATCATTGCGTTAAGGAGCTGATGATCCACACCTGTGCGCGGCGGATCGACGACGATAACATCTGGAATCCAACCGTCCTTGACCCAGCGCGGAATCCAGTGCTCGGCCCGGCCTTCAACATAGGTTGCATGGCTGAACCCGTTCTCGCGCATGTGCGCATTCGCATCTTCGACTGCTTCTGGGACGACTTCCATCCCGCGAATCTCTTTTGCATGTGGCGCTAGCCATAGCCCGATTGAACCGACACCAGCGTACGCATCGATGACCCGTTCTTCACCCGTCAGTCCAGCCGCCTCGACGACTTCCCGATACATGACTTCCGTCTGGGCCGGATTGAGTTGGAAGAACGCACGCGGTGACAAGTGGTAATGGACGTCGTCAAGCTGTTCGTCCATCTTGTCTTGCCCGGCGATATGAACCGTGCGGTACCCGAAGATGACGCCTGAACGGTTCGAGTTAATATTCAAGTGGAACGACACGACGTTCGGCAACGCCATGATGCGGTCACTCAGTTCGTCCAAACGCGGGACATCTTCATTCCCGACGACGAGTACGACTTGAACGTCATCCGTCTTATAGCCCGAGCGGACGATGACGGTACGGGCAAAACCGACGTCACGGCGCGCATCGTATACTGGGATATCAAGTTCATTTAAAATACGGACGATGGCGTTGTTGATGTTCGTCGTGTCGCGTTGCTGCACCATGCAGTGTTCGATTGGCACGAGCTCATTCGTGTTCGGCTTGTAGAGCCCTGACACGATTTCACCGCGGCGCGTCGAGAGCGGGAATTGCGATTTGTTGCGGTAATACCAAGGTTTGTCCATCCCTTTCGTACCACGGATATCCGACTTGTCGACGTTCAATTTCGTCTTTTGACGGAACGCGTTGCGGACGATTTCTTCTTTATAATCCATCTGCAGGCTCGGACTCATATGTTGAATCTGGCAACCGCCACACTCGTCATAAATTGGACATGGTGGCTTGACCCGGTCCGGTGAATCATTGTCGCGCTTGATGACGCGTGCCTCGGCGTAGTTCCGCTCGACGCGCGTGATTTCAACTTTCGCCTTCTCTCCTGGCAATAAGTTCGGGATGAAGATGACCATACGATCAATCGTCGCGATGCCCTCTCCGTTAATGCCTAGCCGCTCGGCTTGGGCGCTTGTGTATTCTCCTACGATCAGTTTCAATGTGTTTCATCCTTTCGAGATACTTGTTCTAAATCTTTGGCGTAACGTACGACTTTCGCACGTAAGGAATCAATATCAGCTAACAATCGATGCAAATCCTCTGGCGTCGTGAATTCGTCCAACGTATTGACTGATAAGCACAGCAATTCCGTTCTCGATTTTAACACGTTCATTTTTCCTGCCGTATCTGTTCGTGATTTACCCATCTCGTGATCGCTCCTTTGGTTCGTGACAAAGAGTTGTTATTATAGCATACTATTTCGTGTGACTTGATGAAAAGGTGGAATTGATATGCAAAACATCTCGACAACGTTTGATCCGTGGGAAGCATACCTCGATCAAACCGAGTTCGGTCGCCTCGTCCTTTCGAATGTCGAAGTGACGACGACCAAGCTATGCAACATGCGCTGCGAACATTGCGCGGTCGGCTATATGCTCGACCAGACGGAAGAGCCCGAAGTCCCGCTCGAGCTACTCATCTCGCGTCTCGACGAGATCGAGCACTTGCGCGCGTTCTCGATTACGGGTGGCGAACCGATGCTGTCGATGAAGTCGGTGCGGAACTATGTCGTCCCTCTTCTGAAATACGCGAAGGAACGGGGAGCCCGCACGCAAATTAACTCGAACTTGACACTCCCGCTCGCTCGCTACCATCTTATTACCCCTTACCTCGACGTTTTGCACATTTCGCATAACTGGGGGACTGACGCCGACTTCTTAGAGGGCGGTTTCGCGATGATGGACCGGAAACCGAGCGCGGAGGCACGTTTGAAGATGCTTCAGGCGATGAAAGACAACGCCCGTGCGCTCACGGCCGAGGGTGTGATCGTATCGGCCGAGACGATGCTCAACAAACGGACGATTCCGCACTTGAAGGAAATCCATGAAGAAATCGTCGCACTCGGCTGTCAACGTCATGAAGTGCACCCCATGTACCCTGCCGATTTCGCAAGTGCGCTCGAGTCGGCATCACTCCCTGACACCCGCCAGGCCATTCACGACCTGCTCGACGTCCGGGACGAGAACGTGTGGATGCTGTTCGGGACGTTACCGTTTTATGCTTGCTCCGACTTGCCGGAAGACCGCGCTTTATTGAAGCGGCTCCACGAGGCGAAGAACGTCACCGTACGAAATGACCCGGATGGCCGCTCGCGCCTCAACACGAACATCTTCGACGGCCAAATCATCGTCACCGACTTCGGTGATGAGCTCGGCACGCTCGGGACGTTGTATGACACTTCGTTCCAGGACGCGTATGAAGCATGGACGAACAGCAGTTTGAACGCCACGCTGTCCTGCCACTGCCCGGCCGTGAAATGTCTCGGTCCGAACGCGCTCGTCAAGCAAGCGTATTATCCTGACGTGAACTTCCGAGAACGCGTGGCCGAACCGTTTTAATTGCTTCGATTCGGGAAATATTCATTATATAAACCGAATCGAGGTGTTTGAAGATGACTGCCATCTATGTATTTATGATCACCGTCATGGCCATCATCATTTTCGGTGGTGTGCTCAGCATCTTATTGACAGCCGCATTCGTTTCAGACAAAGTAGACCGTGATGAAGTATTCAGTCAAGGCAGTTGGGACGATGAACTCTTACACTTGAACCATGTACCCCAACCGATTGACGAGCCAAAAAGCTGAGACTCTTCTCAGCTTTTTACTATGCAATCAATGATGAGGTGAACTATGCAACGCTTTCGATTTTCGATTTTATTACTTGTCGTCTTTATCTCCGGCTTGATTCAAGGTGCGCTCATCCCGCTTTTGTCGACACTTATCGAACGGGATGGCAACCCGGCCTGGTTGAACGGGTTGAACGCGACCATGCTCTATCTCGGGGTCATCGTCTCCGCCCCGCTACTCGAACGGTTCGTCCGCAAGTACGGGTTTCGTCCGACCATCGTCCTTGGCATCATCTTGACGGCGCTCGCTACGTTCTTCTTGCCGCTCTGGCCGTCACTGCTCATGTGGGCGCTCATGCGTTTCGTCATCGGCTTCGGTGATTCAGCGCTCCATTACGGATCCCAAGTGTGGGTCACATCCGCGAGCGACAAGCGGAGCCTGGGTCGGGCAATGGCGTATTACGGGATGGCGTTCAGCCTCGGTTTCGCGGTCGGTCCGCTTATCGCGCCGCTCGTCGACCTTCACTTTTGGCTGCCGTTCCTCGTCTTAATCATCTTTTGTCTCGCATCCTTGTTCTTGATCTTCAAGGTTGACAATGAGTATCCTGAGGCCGAGAAAGTGAAGACCGACTCGAAAGGACGCATCCGACTCGTCCTCATCGGCGGCGGGTATACGCTCTTACCTGCTTTTACATATGGGTTCCTTGAAGCGAGCTTGAATGCCAACTTACCGATTTTCACAGTCCGCAACGATATCGGGCTCACGCAGACGAGTACGCTTATCACGACGTTCATCGTCACCTCGATTATCGTGCAATTACCGCTCGGTCGGCTCGCCGATCACTTCGGGAAAAAGCGGATCCTTCAAATCGTTTTAACACTCGGTACACTCGTCTTCGCGATCGCCAACCTGGCCGTCGATCATTATGCCTGGCTCCTCGTCTTGTTCGCACTCGCCGGCGCCGGGCTCGGCTCGACATATTCGCTCGGACTGGCCCATATGACGGAAGTATTGCCACGTTCGTTGTTACCGACCGGCAATATGCTCTATAGTATCTCCTTCAGCGTCGGTTCGATTAGCGGACCGATGATTGGCGCGTTTTGGATCGCATTACCAAAAGAAGTGTATTTCTTGATGTACGCGCTCATTCTTGGAATTTTGGCCGTCAGTTTGTTCACGGCGAAAGCCAAGCCAATTGACGTCTAAAAGGGAGGGTCTCGGCGGAGACCCTCCCTTTTTCACGTTATTCTTTCACCGGACCGAGCCTGACATCGTTTCGTTCGAACGCCCGCATGAACACCTCATCGAGCGCGAACGGTTCCGTCTCGAGCGAGGCCAACACGTCGGACTTGATTGTGACTTCAATGACTCGGTCATTGATTTGCCATTTCGTCTGAATGTCTTCGCCATGCCTCATAGCACGCGCGTCCACTTGCTCATGATGTTCCTTCAACCCGCGACTTACGCACTTCATCACGTATTTGACATACTCGTCTCGCGGTTGGCGAGAGATGAGTATGTTTCGGACGATTGGATTTCTTGCCACGGTAGCACCCTCCTTTCTTTTCGATTCGCACGCAAGTCTTTACAACGAAGACCGATTTCAACTGAAAGAATTCAGAATTTTTAATATATTTTGCCATGGGAACAAGATTCCGTCAACCATGCCTCTCCCTCACTTTGTCATCGCACTCCTCGATTCGCTCGTCCTTGAAAATATGTGGAGAGATAAATCCCAGCGATGACGAACAACAACCCGACGAGCGCGTTCCATGGAATCGTCTCCCCGAGTAACACGCTCGATAGGACGACACCGAATAAGGGAACAAAGAACATATAGAGCGATACCCGGCTGACCGGATTATATTTCATCAGCGTATTCCATAATGTGAACCCGACCGCCGACAAGAGGGCGAGATACAACAAGAAGAAGAGGGTCGTCACGGTGTAAGGCAGGAACACATCCCCTGGCGCAAGCACGTAACCGACGATGAGTAGTCCGAGCGAGCCAATTACCATCGCCCAAGCCGTCATCGGAGCGACGTCATGCGAGCGCGAATAATCTTTTGCAACCAAATTCCCGAACGCACCTGAGATCATCGCCAGAATCAGCAGAATCTCTCCAATCCCAAACCCGACTTCCGTGCTTGCCGTCGGCCAGTTGGCGATGACGATTCCGGAGAATCCGAGCGTAAGGGCAATCCCTTTCAAGCGATTCAAGCGATCATCCTCATAACGAAAATGAGCGAGTGCCATCTGGAAAAATGACGTCGATCCCGCGATAATCGAGCCCTGCACCCCCGTCGAGATGGAAAGTCCGACATAGAAGAACAAATATTGTAAGAACGTCAGAAATGCCCCTAAATGCGCATACGCCTTTAGCTTTTCAGCAGTTAAGCGAATCGGGCGCTTGAAGACGAGTCGACTGATGACGAGTAAGAGCAGACCGGCCAATAAAAAGCGCTCCCCGGCAAAGAACAGCTGTTGGCCGTATTCGTGTTCCTGGATATCGAGCGCTTCGTAGCTCAGTTTGATGAACGGAAAGGCGCTCCCCCATAAAAACGTGTTGAACAGGGCTAAGAACGTGACCGTCCAAGGACGTTGAAATACATTCGGCATGACACAAAAACTCCTTAATCTTTTAGTTTGAGAGTGCTTACGTTTGGTGCTAAAATAGACTTACACGATAATCATTATAAATAAGGTATTCACCTTTAAATCACGTTAAACCTAATAATATCAACAACGGATAATGATAATCATCCTCATTCATTATCATTTAAATGATATATATTCTCAATTAGAAAGAGGTGCTCACATGAACACATCAACCGTCACACACGAAAAAAGCCACGTCTTCAAACGGGCCAGCTGGGTCGAACATATCGAGCTCATCATGGCGCTCATCAGTGGTGTATTGATTGTACTCGCATATATCGCGGAAAGACAAGACGGAGCTCCTGCGCTCTACGTCACTCTGTATTTGACTGCCTTTTTAATCGGCGGATATGCCAAAGCCAAGGAAGGCTTGACCGATACATGGGAGACGCGCTCCTTGAACGTCGAGCTACTCATGATTATCGCCGCCATCGGTGCCGCTTCAATCGGGTACTGGATGGAAGGCGCCATCCTTATCTTCATCTTCGCGTTATCAGGCGCTCTTGAGACGTATACGATGAATAAAAATGAGCGTGCTCTTGAATCGCTCATGGAACTCCAACCTGAGCAAGCGACCCGATTGAACAGCTCGGGCGGCCTCGAGGTCGTCCATATCGACGAACTGCGCGTCGGTGACCACATCTACGTAAGACCCGGCGAGCGCATCCCGGTCGACGGTCGGATTTTGAAAGGTAGCGCCTCGATTGAGGAAGCCGCCATCACCGGTGAATCGATTCCAGTCGACCGAAACGTCGGCGATGAGGTATATGGATCAAGTGTAAACTTGAACGGTGTCTTGACGCTTGAAGTGACAAAGCTCGCCACAGAGACATTGTTCCAAAAAATCATTCAAATGGTCCAGCAAGCTCAAGAAGAAAAATCACCGTCCGCCCAGTTCATCGACCGGTACGAGGGACGCTACGTTCAAGTCGTGCTCGCTTCCGTCACGGCAATCATCTTGCTCGGCCCGGTATTGACGTCATGGTCGCTCGAGACGAGCATTTACCGCGGGATGATCCTTCTCGTTGTCGCTTCGCCGTGTGCCCTCGTTGCCGCCATCACGCCGGCCGCACTCGCAGCCATTGCCTCGTCTGCTAAACACGGGATTTTATTCAAAGGCGGCGTCCATATCGAAAATATGGGACGTTTGAAAGCCGTCGCGTTCGATAAGACCGGTACGCTCACAATCGGTAAACCAGAAGTCCAAGCGGCGTTGATTCATCCCAATACGACACAAGAACACGTGTATCGCATTGTCAGCTTGATTGAAGAACATTCGATGCATCCGCTCGCCGAGGCGCTCGTTCAGTACACGGGCAGTTATACGGGGGCGATGGAACACTTTAAAGACGTGACCGGGTCTGGGATTGAAGCGACCATCGACGGTGTCGCTTACCGGGTCGGTAAACAGAAATTCGCCGATCGCAGCCACGACTTTTTCAGCGACGAAGTCGAACGTTTGAAAGCGGCCGGCCATACACTCGTATTCATCAGTGACGAAGAGAAGACAATTGGGGCGTTCGCGCTTCGAGACACGTTGCGTCCCGAGGCCAAGCAAGCGATCGAGCGACTCAACCACCTCGGCATCGCCACCATCATGATCACGGGTGACAACGAGGCAACAGCACGCGCCATCGCCTCCGAGGCCGGCTTGACCCGCTATATCGCCGAGTGTCTTCCGGAAGAGAAAGTCGAGCACATTAAACGATTGAAACAAGAGTATGGCAGCATCGGCATGATTGGTGACGGGATTAACGACGCCCCTGCCCTCGCGACGGCCGATGTCGGGATTGCGATGGGAGAAGGGACGGACGCCGCTCTCGAGACGGCCGACGTCGTCTTGATGAAGAACGACTTGAACCGCCTAAGCTCGGCCATCAAACAGTCGCGTAAGTTGAATCGGGTCGTCCTCCAAAACGTCGTGTTCGCATTAGGGGTCATCCTCATATTGATTGCGACGAACATCTTCGAATTGCTCGTCATGCCATTCGCCGTCGTCGGGCACGAAGGATCGACCATCCTCGTCATTTTGAACGGCCTGCGCTTGCTCAGCACATCATGGGACTGACAAAATTCGACATTTTCCGAAACCGTCATTGAAAGCCGTTGGCGATTTCGCTATAATTGAAACAATGTGTCTAATTAGACCGGAACTGATTAGGAAGATTGGCTAAAGGTGGTACAGTGTATGAATACGATAGCAGTAATCGGCAAAGTGTTTGTCGATATTAAAGGAACCTCGTTCGCCCCGCTCCATAAAGATGCCAAGAACGTCGGTGACATCGCGTTCTCAAACGGCGGAACCGGCCGTAACGTCGCTCAAAATTTAGGTGTCCTCGGCAATGATGTCCGTTTCGTGTCGACCGTGACGAACGATCAAATCGGGATGGGTGTCCTCGAGGAACTCCGCGGTTTGAATGTGAACGTCGATCACGTCGATTTGCTCGACGACAACGGCATGGGCATGTGGCTGGCCGTCATGGATAACAACGGCGATCTTCAAACGTCAATCTCGAAGCAACCGGACGAGGCGATGATGGAAGAATGTATCCTTCGTCGCATCGATACGGTGTTCGCCGAAAGTCAGGCGGTCGCCATAGACCTCGACTTGTCGGTCAACGTGCTGAACGAGACGATTGAACTGTGCCGCGAGATGAAACTCCCGCTTTACGGCGTGTGCGGCCATTTGTCTGTCATCGAACGGAACCGCCACTTGCTTCAAGGCTTCACCGGCTTCATCTGCAGCCGTGAAGAGGCGGAGATTTTGTCTGATATGTCGATTGTCACGGTGGACGATGCGTTACGCGTCGCTGAAGTGCTCGCCATGAAAGGTGCCCCGCTCACAATCGTCACGATGAGTGAACTCGGTGCGGTCTATGTCGATTTGCGCACGAACGAACAAGGACACGTCCCGACGACGAAAGTGAAAGTCGCCGACTCGACCGGTGCCGGTGACTCGTTCTTCTCCGCTGTCATTTCCGAATTGATGAAACGTCATCCGATTGAGGATGCGCTCCGACTCGGAATGCGCGTCGCCGGGAAAGTCATCGCCTCACACGATAATGGCCTGACGCCTGATATGTATGCATCACTCGAACAACCAGCAGCAGATTAACCAAAACGCATCGGCCGCGAGTCGATGCGTTTTGTTCACGATTCGAAATCGAAAGGAACGATTCCATTGGTCAGAACGAAATTACGCAGTGCCATCATCCTCGTGAATGAACATGACGAAGTCGCGCTCATTCGCCGAGAAAAAGAGAACCTCTTGTATTATGTCTTCCCAGGTGGCGGAGTCGAATTCGGCCATACCGCGGAAGAGACGGCCGTCCGTGAGGCGTTCGAAGAGCTCGGCGTCCACGTCGAACTCGAAGGGGTCGCCGCTCACGTCGCTTTTAACGGTGAGTTGAACCCGTATTATTGGGCCCGCGTGACCGGTGGCGAATTCGGGACCGGCACAGGCGAAGAGTTTCAAGCCGAACAGACGAACGGTTCATACACACCGATGTGGGTGAAACGCAGCGCGCTCAGCCATTTGCCGGTACGACCGCCGTCACTCGCCGACTTGCTCGCGAACGAGACCGAGCGCTTTTTCAATAAAACGCTGGCCGAAGACTGATTTTATGTGTAGCCTCCTGACATTTCGGGAAAGAAAGTTTCTAACGATAACATTCAGGAGGCTCATACATGGATACTACAGAAGTGAAAGAAAAAAAGAATTGGTTCGCCTTCGGGAAGGAACTGCTTCGTCGCTTCAAAGAACATGATGTTCAAGATTACGGCGCGACGCTCGCTTTTTTTTGGTTCTTATCGATTTTCCCGGGCATCATCTTCATTCTCGCGTTGCTGTCGTTCTTCGACATCTCGCAGGCGTCGTTCCAAGAACAGTTGAACAACTTGGCGCCTGGGGCGGCTGCGACTGAATTTTTGACCGGGATTTTTGACGCGATTGGCGAACCGCGCGGCGGACTCCTCTCAATCGGTGCGATTTTGGCGATTTGGTCAGCCGCTAAAGGGGTCGAACGTTTGATTAACATGGCGATTCACGCATACGGGGAAGACAACGAACGAAACTTCTTCGTCAGCAAAGGCATCGCGCTCGGCATGACGCTCTTGCTCGGTGTCGGCGTACTGTTGCTCATCGTCTCGAACGTGTTCGGTTCACAAATCATCGACTTTTTGATGCGCTTCATCCCCATCTCAGGGGCTGACGTCATCTTGATTAACGTGTTCCGCTACGTGTTGACGACACTCATCTTGATTTTGACGCTCTCGATCTTTTATAAGATTGCTCCTCAACAACACGTGTTTTGGAAGAGCACGATTCCAGGCGCGATCTTCGGCGTCATCGCCTGGCAGCTCGTCTCGCTCGGATTCAGCTTGTACGTCTCGAACTTCGGCAACTACGATTCGACGTACGGTTCACTCGGGGGGATTATCGTCACGTTGCTCTGGTTACAATTGACCGGCATGATCATTTTGATTGGGTCAGAAATCAACGCCACATGGCAACGTTTCTTCAAAACGCCGAGCGAGCGTGAGTACGAGAAAAACTTTAAGAAAAACAAAAAGTCCAAATCGAAAGATTCGGACGAGGACGAGTATAAAGACATTCCCGTCAACACATACGGGTAACCAAAAAAGGCGGTCTCTGCAGAGACCGCCTTTTGCGTTATGCTTCGACGACATCGAGACGTCCCGTCGCCGGATCGATAACGAATCCGTGGACGTTCGTGCCCGGTGGCAAGAGTGGATGGTTTTTGATGAGACTGACCGAGTTGACGACGTTCGCTTCGACCGAGTCAAACCCGTGTAACCACTTCTCCAAATCCATACCCGACGATTTGAGCGTCTGGAGCGTTTGCGGTTCGATTCCGCGACGCTCCATTTCGCCGATGACCGCGTTCGGGTCGATGGCCGCCATCCCGCAATCATAGTGCCCGATGACGATGACTTCTTCCGCTCCGAGCGCATACAGCGCGACAAGAATGGAACGCATGACCGAACCGAACGGATGCGATAGGACAGCACCCGCATTTTTTATGATTTTAGCATCCCCGTTTTTCAAACCGAGAGCTTTCGGCAGTAACGCCGTCAGACGTGTATCCATACATGTTAAAATGACAATTTTCTTATCGGGGAACTTGTCCGAGACGAACTCTTCGTATTGTTTCTCCGAGACGAATTTTTCATTGAACGCTAACATTTCTTGAACGACTGACATATGGTTCCCTCCTTTTATTTACGCGTTGAATCGCGCGACCATCAAACCGATGACCATCCAAGCACCGAACAACGTGTTCACTTTTGCGGTCATCGCCATCGCTGGCATCAATTGAGCCGGTTCCTGTTTGACCCAAAAGCGTTTCACCGCCCGAATCATAATCGGAATGGTCAAGAGTGACAACAGCACCCAAGGCGTCACGCCAAACCCGACGACAGCGACGATAATGCCAATCAACGCCGCGATAAAGAATCCGGCTAAGACGAGAACCGCACGTCGATGTCCGACGAGACAGGCAATCGTTTTGCGCCCGTTCACTTTGTCGTTATCTAAGTCGCGAATATTGTTCGCGAGCAAGATGGCCCCGATTAAAATCGCCATCGGGAACGACACGAGCAACAGCTCCGTCGTCACCGTTCCGATTTGGAGGTATCCTGAAATCCCGATAATGACATACCCCATGAACAGACCGGCGACGAGTTCACCGAACGGCGTATAGGCGATGGGAAGCGGACCTCCTGTATAGAGGAACCCGACGACCATCGACAACACACCGATCCAAATCAAGTGCCAGCTCGTCGAAGCGGCGATATAAAGACCGAGCACGGCCGCTACCCCGTACATCCCAAGGGCAATCCCGAGCACTTGGCCCGATGTGAATCCATCGCGTACGATTGAACCGCCGATTCCAATCGACCCTTCATGGTCGAGCCCGCGCTTATAATCGTAATACTCATTGAATAAATTCGTCGCGATTTGAATCAAGACCGAGGCGATGAGCATCGCCAGGAACAGTCCCCATTTCAATTCGACTTGCCCGAGGACGATGAACGTCCCTAACAGCACCGGTATGAAGCTCGCCGTCAATGTGTGCGGACGAATCATGCGCCAATAGGCACCTTTCTCTCTCTTCTTCATGCACTTCCCTCCCTTCGTTAGTTTACGTCTCTTTAAAAAAATCTGTCAATGCCCGTCGCTCGAACGGTTCCCTTCACTTTCCCGAGCATTTGACGGCCAGTTCTGCCGTGAAGTCATGATACACTAAAGAATGAGAATTCCATTGGATTGAGGAGGCTTTTCTTACATGCCAGATACTCAAACACACATTAAACAACGAATCGAGCAAGCCCATAAACGGGCACGTGCTTGGCAACGGCCGGTCTTGGCCTCTTACACGTGGGAGATCCCTTCGTTCGATGCGTTTCATATCATTCAAAACACGGAAACATCCCATTATTATTTTTCGACACCCGACCGCTCCCTCGAGATGCTCGGATGTGCCGATGCGCTCGTGTTGACGGCTTCTGGCCCGGAACGGTTCCAACGGTTGCAATATGATTGGAGCCTGCACCGCCGGGACGTCGATGCGGTCATTTATGCGTTCTCGGGCTTCTCGTTCGACACGTTCATCCGCCCCCAGAAAAATATGTGGGAAGCGTTCGGTGAAGCGTCATTGGTCGTGCCTAAATTTTTATATCGCCGTTCGGGTGACAAACATACGTTGACCGTCTCGACGCTCGTCTCCGCGAAACGTTCGGTCGAACAATATTTGATTCAATTGGCCGATCAGCTCGCCCAGTTCAACGCGTTGCACGCTCCCGACGAGCAGGCACCGACCTACTCTCAAGTGAAAGATGGCGTCGACCACTTCAAGTCGAGCTTCCAACAAGCCAAACTGAACATCTCGGAAGAACGCGTCGAGAAAATCGTCATCGCCCGTGAAGAGATTTATCAAACATCAGAAGAGCCGTTCCCGTTCGCGACGACGTTACGCCATTTGTCAGAACATCAAACGGGCAGTTACGTCTTCTTATATCAACCGAAGCGAGAAATCGGCTTTTTCGGGGCGACCCCGGAGCGCCTCGTCAAAAAACAAGGGCCGTACATCGAAACGGCAGCCATCGCCGGAACGATTAAACGACCGGACACAGAAATCGAGGCGGATGTAGCCAAACAGACGCTGTTGCACGATGCCAAGAATTTAGATGAGCATCAAATCGTCGTGAAGGACATTAAAAACGCCCTCACTCCATACGCGGCTACTATCAAAGCACCCGAAACGCCGCGTATATTAGAAAATCGCTCGGTGTTCCATCTGCATACACCGATTCAAGCGACACTCGATACGAACGCGTCCTTGCTGTCCATCATCGAGTCGCTTCACCCGACCCCTGCGCTCGGCGGTTCACCGAAACGGACGTCTGTCCGCTTATTGCGTGAGATTGAGCGGTTCGACCGCGGATGGTACGGTTCGCCGTTCGGTTGGTTGAATACAGAAGGAGAAGGCGAGTTCGTCGTCTCGATCCGGTCCGCCCTCGTGCATCACCAATTCGTGGCGCTATACGCAGGCTGTGGAATCGTCCAAGAGTCTGAACTCGAAGCGGAACTCGCCGAGACGGAAATCAAGCTCAGTCCAATCAAGCAAGCACTCGGATTGGACAAAGTAAGCGCAGGAGGCAATCAAGCATGAATGAAACGTTAACGGATTGGGTCGCCCAGATGATGAACCGGCTCGTCGAACAAGGCGTCGAGGATATCGTCATCAGTCCCGGTTCGCGCTCGACCCCGCTGGCCATGGCCGCTTATCTTCATCCGAGCGTCCGTCATCATATCATCGTCGATGAACGTTCGGCCGCCTTCTTCGCTCTCGGCTTGACCCGCTCCACCTCATCGTTACGACCGGTCGCGCTCATCTGCACGAGTGGCACCGCCGCGACCAACTACTTTTCCGCGGTGGCCGAGGCGAACATCTCGCAGTTGCCGCTCATCGTATTGACGACAGACCGTCCGCACGAGCTCCGGAACGTCGGCGCTCCTCAAGCAATCGATCAAGTCCGACTATACGGGGAGCACGTCAAAGCGAGCATCGATCTCCCAGTTCCTGAAGTCACCAGCCAACGCTATATGGAACAAGCGGTGACCCGGCTCGTCCGGACGAGCCTGCATGCACCGTTCGGACCGGTCCACATGAACATCCCGTTCCGTGAGCCGTTAGTGCCGGATATCGAATGCTTAACATCACTGCTTGAGGGGAAGGCCGCCTTGTCTGAACCGACTTATCTCAAGCCGACAGCCGGTGATGTAAACCTGTTCAAACGAAACATTTCTGTCGAACGTCTCGCTTTCGTCGTCGGTCCCGGCACACCGGCGTCATGGCTTGAGCCGATTTATGAGACAGCACGGACGTATCACATCCCGATTTTTGCCGACCCGTTGAGCGGGATGCGACGGTTTGACCACGTGCTAACGAACTACGACACGTGGCTCGCGAGCGAGCATCGGACGGAATGGACGCCTGACACGGTCGTCCGCTTCGGTGCCGCTCCCGTCTCGAAACGATTGAATCAGTGGCTCCAGGATGTCCCGTGCGTCTTGATTGAGCAACCGGGTTCGTTCCGCGACCCGTCAAATCATGCTACGGTCGTGTATGGCGATGCGATTGATTATGTAGCCGCCATCAACAAAAACTATGACGCCGACTTATTCGATCGGTTCGTGTTGTTCGAACAGATCACTGAATCCGCGAAACCTGCTTTGAGCGGAGAAAGTGCATTGACGCGTCATTTGCTAGCGTCACGTCTCGAACGCATCTTCGTCAGCAATAGCATGCCGATTCGTGATATCGATACGACACTTTCAGCCGGTCAGTCGATTGACGTCGTCGCCAACCGCGGGGCGAATGGGATTGACGGCATCATCTCGAGCGCGCTCGGTGCCTGCCACGATACGGACAAGGCCGCCCTGTTGATTGGCGACTTGGCATTTTATCATGACAGCAACGCGCTCCAGCTCGTCAAATCGCATCCAGGTTCGTTCTCCATCGTCGTCGTCAACAACGACGGGGGCGGCATCTTCTCCTTCTTGCCCCAAGCTTCGATCGCACCGCAAATGTTCGAGGACTTGTTCGGGACGCCGCTGCAGTTGAATCTACGTGGATTCGCTGACACATACGGGCTCAGCTATCAACGGCTCGAGCAGCCTGAAGACGTCACGGCCGCCATCGAGGCGGGCGTCCAACTCATCGAATTCCCATCCGACCGTACGACGAACGTGGCGGAGCACCGTCGTTGGACTGCTTCGCTCACGGACCGCTTGGCGACGGGGAATGAGTCGTGATGCGTTCGCTGCGAGGCGTCTCATACGAGGTGCTCGAACGCGGCAACGGCCGGCCGGTCTTGCTGTTGCACGGCTTCACAGGAAACGCGGGATGGCTTTCCCGCTTCCCAGAACTACCCGTCCGACTCGTCGCCCCGACACTGTTGCAACATGGTGAAACGGGCCATCAGCCGATCAAGCGTGCCAAGATGAGTCAACAGGTGAGGGACTTGTCGACGCTACTCGATACGGACAAAGGTCCGTGGACGGTCGTCGGTTACTCGCTCGGCGGACGTATCGGCATGACACTCGCCGCCCATGATGATCGGGTCACCCATTTCATTGGGATCAGCACGACGCCCGGGCTCAGTGCGGCCGAACGTCGACAACGCCGGCTTCAAGACGAACAACTCGCCGAATTCATCGAGCGAGCAGGACTGGAGGCTTTCGTCGACCGTTGGGAACAGCTTCCACTTTGGCATCAGACTGATGAGATGCGTGCCGCCCTTCGTCCTGAGCGGTTGGCCCAACATCCAGCCGCACTCGCGGACAGCCTCCGCTCTATCGGGACGGGTAGCATGCCGTCGCTTTGGTCGTGCCTTGACCGTTTGCCCCGCACCGATTTAATCGTCGGGGAACATGACATTAAATTTCAACAGATCGCCCGGAATATGAGAGTCATTCGTCCCGATATTGAAATTCATGAAATTTCGGACGCATCTCATGCTCCACATGTCGAGAATGCCCAAAAATTTGGTACAATGATAGAGAAATTGATTTTAGGGGGAATTTAAATGGAATCAGTAGCAAACTGGACATCGGTCCGCACGTACGAAGATATCAAGTACGAGAAGTGGAACGGCATCGCCAAAATCACCATCAACCGCCCGGAAGTACGGAACGCGTTCCGTCCACTCACAGTCAACGAGCTCATCGACGCGTTCGCACGCGCCCGTGACGATAAAGAAGTCGGTGCCATCATCTTGACTGGTGAAGGCGATCAAGCCTTCTGCTCAGGCGGCGACCAAAAAGTACGCGGCCACGGCGGCTACGTCGGTGACGACGAGATTCCACGCTTGAACGTCCTCGACCTTCAACGCTTGATTCGCGTCATCCCGAAACCCGTCATCGCCATGGTAGCCGGTTATGCGATTGGTGGCGGACACGTCTTGCACGTCGTCTGTGACTTGACGATTGCAGCCGACAACGCCCGTTTCGGTCAAACCGGACCAAAAGTGGGCTCGTTCGATGCCGGTTACGGTTCAGGTTACTTGGCTCGCATCATCGGCCACAAGAAAGCACGCGAAATCTGGTACCTCTGCCGTCAATACGACGCACAGCAAGCACTTGACATGGGACTCGTCAACACGGTCGTCCCACTCGAGCAACTTGAAGCCGAGACGATTCAATGGTGCCAAGAGATCTTGCAACACTCTCCGACGGCACTTCGCTTCTTGAAGGCAGCGATGAACGCCGACACGGACGGACTTGCAGGACTTCAACAGCTTGCCGGCGACGCGACGCTTCTCTACTACACGACAGACGAAGCGAAAGAAGGACGCGACGCTTTCAAAGAAAAACGCGACCCAGACTTCGGTCAGTTCCCGCGTTTCCCGTAAATCGACAAAGAGTAGCGACTTCGCTACTCTTTTTTTGGAGGTCCTGATGATGAATCGTTATGTGACACAACATCGACGTGACGCCATGGCACTCGTCACCGCGTCCGTCAGTTTGACCTGGGCCGAGTTAAGCGCGGAGAGCGCCCGTTTGGCCCACTTCCTCGAACGGGTCGCACCCGAAGCCCGCCATATCGGATTACGCGCTGCGAACAGCGCTGATTATGTCATCGCTGTCCATGCCATCCATTTACTCGGAAAAGTGCTCATTCCGCTTAACACACGGTTGACGATGAGCGAACTGTCAGGACAAATCGAGACGGCCGATATTGATGTATTGCTCGTCGATGAACCGATTGACCTGTCAATCACCCAATTCGAGTTGACGTCACGAGATGAGGCGTCACTCGCCACACCACACGAATGGGCAGACGATGAAGTCATGTCGCTCATGTTCACCTCGGGCACGACCGGACGAGCCAAGGCCGTAAAGCAGACGTTCGGCAATCACATCGCGAGCGCCGATGCGGCCAAGACGCGCCTCGGATATGGGATGAGTGATCAGATGCTCATCGTCACGCCACTCTTCCATATGAGCGGACTCGCCCAAGTGTATCGGAGCGCCCGTTTCGGTTCGACATTATACGTCGAACCGAAGTTCGATGTCGTCCGGACACTCGAGTTGATTGAGACGGCACGAATCACCCACATCTCGCTTGTCGCCGTCATGCTTCAGCGTCTCCTCGACGCAGGTCTTTCCCGCCAGCAGCTACGACTTCTGCTCGTCGGCGGCGGTCCCGTACCGCGCCCGTTGCTCGAAGAAGCCGAGCGGCGGCAGTTACCGGTCGCCCAGACGTATGGGATGACGGAGACGTGTTCGCAAGTCGCGACACTCTTGCCATCCGAGGCACTCGCCCACATCGGTTCGAGCGGTCAAGCAATCTCCCCGACCCAACTCCGCATCAATGCGAATGGGGAGATTGAAGTGAACGGACCGACGGTGACCCCTGGTTACTATAAGCAGCCAGAGGCCGATGCCTGGACGCCCGACGGCTATTGGCGGACGGGCGACCTCGGCACAATCAAGGATGGTTACTTGTACGTCCATGACCGTCGCAGTGATTTGATTATCTCTGGCGGCGAGAACATTTATCCGGCCGAAATCGAGAGCGTGTTATTGCGTTGCCCTGGCATTCAAGACGTAGGGGTCGTCGGTCGTCCCGACCCTACTTGGGGAGCGATACCTGTCGCCTTCACGGTCGGTACGTTCGATTTCGATGAGGCGATTCAGCTGTTGCACGACCATCTGGCGTCTTATAAACATCCGAAAGCATGGATTGCCGTCGACGAGTTGCCTCGTAACGCCAACGGTAAATTGATGCGTCATCGCTTAAAGGAGGCTGACCATGATTCGTCGCGCTGAACTGTATATCGTCCCCCTCACGTTCAAACATCCGATTGTCACCGCCCACGCCGTGTTGACGACGAGACGGACGGTCATTCTCCGTCTGGAGACGGTCGACGGCGTTGTCGGCTACGGGGAAGGTGTCGCGTTCGAGACGCCATGGTATACGGCTGAGACCGTCCGCTCCGTCATCGATACGTCCGCTTTGATTATCCAACTATTGAAAGGGAGGACGTTGTCCGCCGCCTCGTTCGGTACCCATGTCAGCTCCATCATCGGCCACCCGATGGCGAAAGCGATGTGGGAGAGCGCTCTATGGGAGGTGGAAGCGGCCCGCGCGAATCAGACATTAAAACAATACGTCCAAGCCGGCGACGCCGTGGCCTGTGGCCGGACCATCGGCATCGGTCTTCTCAGTCAAACGTTGAACGCCATCGAGTCTGCGCTCGCGTCTGGATTCGATCGAATCAAGTTAAAAGCGTCCCCGCATGAACTGCTTCCAGCGCTCAGCGAGATTCGGAACAATTTTCCGGACGCCCCGCTCATGATTGATTTGAACGGAAGTGGCTCCGAGCAACCGCTTGACTGGTTCGAGGCATTAGATACCTACCGTCTCTTGATGATCGAGCAGCCTTATCCGAGCACACATTGGGTCGAGACAGCAGACTTGCAGGCACGGCTCACCACACCGATTTGTCTCGATGAATCGATCAGTTCGGCTCAAGACGTGGCGACGATGCATCGACTTCGAGCCGGTCGCATCGTCAATATCAAACCGGCCCGCGTCGGCGGCTTGAGCGCGGCACTCGCGATTCGCGATAGCGGCACCCCCTACTGGGTCGGTGGTATGTATGAGTCCTCCATCGGCCGTTATCACACACTCTTATTCGCCTCAATGAGTGGAGCCGCCTACCCGGCCGATATGGCCGGGACGAGCGCTTACTTCGAGACCGATTTGCTCGATACTCCGCTCGAGGTCGAGAATGGACAGTTGATCCTTCCCGACCAAGTCGCACCAGATTGGACGACCATCGAGCAACTGAGCGAACAGACAGTTCGACTCCTGTAAAAACTCCGCAAAAAAAGCGGCAGACCTCGCGTCTGCCGCCTTTTCATCGTTAACGGAATGTGCCCGTCAACACTTCATAGCCGTCTTTCGTGACGACGACCGTGTGCTCGAATTGAGAGACGAGGCTGTTGTTCGGGGTGAACAACGACCAGCCGTCTTCTTCCGATTGATAGACGATTTCGTCTTGCGTCGAGATGAATGTCTCGACGGCAATGACTTGACCTTCCTTCAAAATGTCGTTCTCTTCACGACTATAGTAGTTCGAGATCGTCTCCGGCTCCCCATGAAGGGTGCGCCCAAGACCATGGCCCGCTAAGTTGCGGATGACCGTGAAGCCGTTCTTCCGGGCATCGGCATAAATCGCCTTGCCGATTTGGTTGACCTTGACGCCCGCCTTCACTTTGCTGAGACCCGCTTCGAGCGAGGTCAATGACACTTCGACCAAACGTTCGTGTTTAGCCGATTTCGGTGTGCCCGCGATGACCGTACGCCCAGTGTCGGCATAGTAACCATCCTTCACGGCCGAGACGTCGACGTTGACCACGTCCCCGTCTTGGATGACAAGCTCGCCCGGAATCCCGTGGGCTGCGACTTCATTGATAGAGATGCACGTGTAGCCTGGGAACTCGTACATCGTGATTGGGGCCGAGGCGGCCCCTTCCGCTTCCAAAATACGTTGTCCAATCTCATCCAACTGTTTCGTCGTCATGCCCGGTTCGACCGCTTTCGCCATCTCGTCGCGTGCCAAAGCGACGATTCGCCCAATCTCACGTAAGGCATCGTAATCATAATCTAACATCGTTTTCCCTCTCAATCTAATAATCGATTTTGATATAAGAACTCTTCTGATAAATCCGCAAACAAGAACATGCCGTCCGGTAACGGATAACTGAACGTCCGCGTCACTTCGTTCGAGCTGAAGTCACGATAATCCTCAGACAAGTAGCCGCGTCCACGCACGTCCATTGCCGCCATCGTTCGAATGAAGTACGGTCGGAAACTCCAGTTATAACCGCGATACGTATTGTCGACCGCCCAATCCGACTGCGCCTGATACACGTTCGCGCTCGTCTGGAACCCGGTTTGGTCCGTCAAATAGTAGCGGACGAACGTGCCTTCGAGTTTCGGCGCGATATGGAGCAACCATTCATCTTTCTTATCGCGCGACCACTTCCCGCTTTGGACGAGGTCGTGGATTTGTTTATGGAGTTCGAACTCCAATTCATATAATCGCTTTAATCGCTCTTGATCGTGTAAGAAGAACGACGGTACTTCTTGCGTCAATACGCTCATACCTTTCGCTTCGCGCGGCGGCATCGCATCGCTTTGCCCGAGGAGACTTCCCATATAATAACGTCCGCCATGACGCCACGCATAACGCAACTGTCCGAGATGGTCGATCGATTTATAGAGGAGCGGAGCCCCGAGACGGGAAGCGATATATTCCATCGTCTGAAGCATTTGCGGATACGTGACCGATAACGTCTTCTTCTCGACCATCGTCGCCAAATCGACGAGCAACATCTCAGGCGCCACCGTCATGATGTCTTCGATGCTCGTTGATTCTGCGAAGTCGAGCGCGACTTTAACACCAGATGAACGATAATATTGGACGACTCGTGACAAGCGTGACACGTCAACGAGATCCGTCCCTTGAAGCGTCACATAAATGCGATGGAGCGGGAAGTTCAATTCTCGAAGCGGGGCCAAAAACGCCTCGCCTCCTTGTTCGAGAATCCACTCTGACCGACATCGGAACGTGACGAATTGCGTCGCATCCCTTAACTGTTCGGCCGCTAAACGCTCCATCCGTTTGGCGATATCGAGCTGATACTCGAGCGGAACGTCATCGTCGTAAAAGAATGGGGTGAGCGACTCGCCCCTGAACTGTCCATGGACCATATAACCTTCTACTTGGAAGGTGGCGGCTCCCAGGATTGGTTCAAATGTCACTTCGACTTCTTCTGGATTCATCATCACATCCACTGCGTCCAACTTGATCACCTCGTCTTTTTTCTAAACACGAAAGCGAGCTGGGTTCAGCTCGCTCGTGTATGCACATACATATAGGCACCGAAACAAGCAATGAAATATACGATACTCATCACACCGTAGCCGATTCCCATCTTCCCGCCCACGCCGATGGCCATCACAAGCCAAATCATCGCGCCGAACAGGAGCGTGGCGACCGGGATATATCGGAAATTCGGACGCTCGGTCCGCGTTATAATCGGTTTCAAAGCCAGGACGCACGCCACTAGTATGACGAGACCAAAACCTAGTTCAATCATCCGTTGACACCTCATTTTTCTGTCTCTACTCGTTTAGTGTAGCATGACACCAAAAAAAAAACCGCAAAT
This sequence comes from Exiguobacterium sp. s152, assembly GCF_018618335.1. Classification (NCBI taxonomy): domain Bacteria; kingdom Bacillati; phylum Bacillota; class Bacilli; order Caryophanales; genus Exiguobacterium; species Exiguobacterium sp. s152. The sequence goes on along the minus strand of NZ_JACSLX010000005.1, from coordinate 147,371 downwards.
CCACTTAAGGAGATGCGGTTTTAGTTATTGATTAGTCACGCGGACGGCGTGGGCCACGGTCGTCTGAACGACGACGGTCGTCTCCACCCGTGCGTTTGCCACGGTATCCACCGCCGCCACCGCTGCGTCCACCACGGTCACCGCCGCCACGACGTTCGCCGCCGCCGCTGCGATTTCCACGGTATCCACCACGGTCGTTACGTCCGCCTTGACGTTTGACGCGTACTGGTTCTGCATACGAGATTTCAACCGGAGTTGAATCTGGCTCTTTCGTCAATCCACGAAGTGCCGCTGCAAGAAGCTCGACTGCTTCGTATTCTTCAAGAAGCTCAGTCGCAAGTTGCGTGTAAGCTTTGAAGTCGCCCGCTTGAACACGTTCGATCAATTCTTCAGCTGATTGCTTTTGGTTGCCCTCGAGCACTTCTGCGATTGTCGGTACGTGACGACGGTTCATTTTCTTGTTCGTTACGCGTTCGATTGCTTTGACTTGACCGAATTCACGTGGCGTGATGAACGTAAGGGCTGTACCTGTTTTACCAGCGCGGCCTGTACGTCCGATGCGGTGCACGTAGCTTTCCGGATCTTGTGGGACGTCAAAGTTGTAAACGTGAGTAACACCTGAGATATCAAGACCACGGGCTGCAACGTCTGTCGCGACCAAGATGTCGATCGTGCCGTTTTTGAAACGACGGATGACTTGGTCACGTTTGGATTGCGTTAAGTCACCGTGAAGACCATCAGCCGTGTAACCACGTTTGATGAGTGCTTCTGTCACTTCGTCAACACGTTTCTTCGTACGAGCGAAGATGATGCTGAGTTCTGGCGAGTCGATGTCGATCAAACGGCAAAGCGTATCGAATTTTTGACCTTCGCGCAATTCAAGGAATTGTTGGTTGATATTCTCAACTGTCATTTCCTTCGCTTTTACTTTGATGATCGTCGGCGACTTCATGAAGCGCTCAGCAATCTTCTTGATTTGTGGTGGCATTGTTGCAGAGAAGAGAAGCGTTTGACGTTCAGCCGGAAGGCCTTTCAAAATCATCTCGATATCTTCAACGAAGCCCATGTTGAGCATTTCATCTGCCTCGTCCAAGATCACAGTTTGGATCTCGTCGAGTTTGATCGTCTTACGCTTCATGTGGTCCATGAGGCGGCCCGGTGTGGCAACGACGATTTGTGGGTTCTTTTTCAAACCACGGATTTGGCGGTCGATTTGTTGGCCACCGTATACTGGAAGTGCGTAAACGCGCTTCGCTTCACCGATTTTGTTCAATTCTTCTGCAACTTGAATCGCAAGTTCACGTGTCGGTGCAAGAACAAGTGCTTGGACTTGACGTGCCTTTGTGTCGATTCGCTCAATTGTCGGAATACCGAAAGCTGCTGTTTTCCCTGTACCTGTTTGCGCTTGACCTAATACGTCCACTCCTGTGAGTGCGACAGGAATTGTCTCAGCTTGGATCGGTGTAGCTTCTTCGAAGCCCATTTTGAGTACACCTTTTACTAATGCTTCACTTAACTGTAAATCTTGGAATTTTGTCAAATTATATTCTCCTTTTTTCATACAAAAAACGTCTGAGGTTTTGTTCTACAGACGTTTTTCCAATGTTTCCTCGTAGTCAACTTTACTAACTATAACGTATTTGTTTCTAAAATGAAAGAAATACATTCTAAAACTTTTCATAGCCACCTGGACATGAGTTATCTTATTTCAATTTATAGCCGTTGTCGAGTTTTTCAACTTGCTTTTCTTTCAGCAGTTTCCCGAGTGCGCGTTTGAACGCCGCTTTACTCATCCCGAACTCACGATCGATCACGTCCGGCGCCGTCTTGTCGCCATAAGGCATTTGGCCGCCGCGTTCTTCAATATAAGCACGGATACTTTCCGCGTCCGGGTCGATCGCTTCATATGCCCGTGGTTTCATCGAAACGAGTACCGTCCCGTCTTGTTTCACTTGCGTCACACGCACGGTCAATTGCTCACCGAGACGTGGCCAACGTGTCATCTCTGCTTCATGTAAGAAACCGAGTGATTCATTTTCGACCCAGACGTTCACACCGACGTCGCGTCGATTGACGACGATTGCCTGCACATCTTGGTTGCCCCACTCTTCTTTGGCGGGACGCGCCAATAAGTTCAAGTACGCATAATGAGCCGGTTCGCCGAGGAGGCGGCTCTTTTGATCGTACTTGAGACGAATGCACAACTTGTCTCCTTCTTTCGGCCAATACGACCGGTTCTCAGGAAGATCATCTAATGAGACGAGTACATCTTTTTGAATCCCGATATTGACGAACACACCCGTGTTATACCGGACCCCTGTCACTTCATACCATTCATAGTCATCGAACGTGACACTAGGAATCGTCATCGTCGAAGCGAGACGTCCTTCCGAGTCGTGATAAAGGAAGACGCGTACCGTCTGTCCGACCGCAACTTCTTCTGTTTGTTCTTTTCGATGAAGGAGTACCTCTTCGCGACCGTTTCCGATAAACACTCCAAAATCAGCTGAACGTTCCGCGACCAAGTCTACTACTTCTCCTGCACGTAATGCCATACAATCCACATCCTTTTTCATCTATTACTGTCAGTATACCTACCTACACACGTTCCTAATCATATCATGTTCGATTTCATTGCTCCGCTTAATTGTGTCTAAATTGTGAACGAGGGACGAAGACGCATATGACCGATTGGCGAGCATTCTAACGTCTTTATTTCAAATTTTGTGACAATTTTGTGAACGTGCATTTTCCATCTAGTATCCACATTTTGAAAACGTTATTATTAAGGAAGTGTTGTTTAACGAATTAGGTTTCAGCCATGGCCGAACGGGGGATAATAAATGTTTGATGTTCAATCTCGATCATTTGCGAAGCGCTTTATGAAAGGCTTATTGATTGCTTTCTTCGCGCTACTCGCTTCACTTAGCTTCATTTTCTCAAACGGAGTCGATACAAACGTATCTTCATCCGTCACGATGGTCCAAGAGTAAACGCCCTCTCCTGACAGAAGGCGTTTTTTTGTTTTGTTCCGACAAAAAAAGGGATTTTTTGTGCAGCTGTCGAACGAACATAACGTTCGGCTTTTACTATTGAATCATCTGGGAAGGGAGAGCCACTCATGCTATTTTATTTTCTCACCACGATTCTTTCGGTCGTCGGTTTGTCCGTCTCGCTCCAAACCGGTTTTTTCAAAGACCCGATCGGTACATTCCTGTTCGCCGTATTGCTCGCCATGGGCTTATCTTCATTTAAACAGTTAGTCGCACAAACGAACGTCTTATTGATTGAACGCCGCAACCAGAAAAAAATCAAACGCATCGTGGCACGTATGCATTCAAGTACACGTAAACGTTCTACATAACACTCGTCTTCACCCTCCACTTTTGTTATTCTATTGTAGACAGAGAGCAAAACGGACTCAACCCGTAGGAGGCACAAACACGTATGAATGAAATCCCTTTATCGAACGAATGGCTATTACGTTATTCACCTGTCATGGAGCTATGGCTGAAAGAAGACGGCATCTTGCTCGTCGACGATGACAACCGGATTCGACTCACCCTCGAAATCGGCACTGACCACGTCATGCAGTTCAAGAGCATCGATCAAGACGGGGCTTACTTTGCCGTGGACCCGGTGAATAAACGAATCACGTTCGAACTCGAGGAAGAAGAAGAGGAAAGCGAATCTCGCTTCTGGGAATAAGGATTCATGCCGAAGAGTCGGATTCTCGCTTAGAGAAGAAGACTCTTTCTTCGTGTCCAAACCAACAGTTGTACGATTGAAAGGAGAATGACTCATGATCCGCACCGCCATCTGGTTTATCACCTTTTTTGCCGTCTTACCGCTGACGCTTCCGTTCTATCCGAAAGCGAAACGGCTGACGCCGCCCGAACGTTACGCATACGTTCAAACCGTCGCCTATACATGGGCAAGCTTTCTACTCCGGATTGCCGGCGCTCGCGTCCGCGTTCACGGGCAAGAGAACATTCCGAATGAACCGGTCGTCTACGTCGCGAACCACCAAGGGAACTTTGATGTCCCGATCATGATCACGGCGACGAAACATCCGAAAGCGTTCATCTCAAAAATCGAAGTTCAAAAGTTCCCAATCATCCCACGTTGGATGGAACTGATGGGTTGTATCTTCATCGACCGCAGCGACCGCCGCCAGTCGATTAAAGCGATCCGCTCCGGCGTTGAGACGATTCAATCCGGCCAATCGATTATCGTCTTCCCGGAAGGCACTCGTTCGAAAGGCGGGCCGATTAAAGAGTTTAAAGCCGGCAGTTTGACGCTCGCCACATCAAGTGGCGCCAAGATTGTCCCGGTTGCCATTAAAGGCAGCCATCATTTGCTCGAGACGAAAAACCGCATCACCCCTGGGACGGTCGACGTCACCTTTTTACCGGTCATCGATCCTGCCGACGTCCCGAACAAAGAAATCGCCGCGCTTGCGGAGACGATGATTCGCCGCGTTGTTGAAGGAGAAGAGTCATGAGCTTATTAACGATTGAAGGTATCCATAAAGAATTTGCAGATAAAGTGTTATTCGATGACGTCACGATGACGATTCATCCAGGCAATCGCATCGGTGTGATTGGAGTCAACGGCTCTGGAAAATCGACGTTTTTAAAAATCGTCGCTGGCGTCGAGACGGCAGACCGCGGTTCGATGCAACACCCGAACGACTATCGGATTCGCTATTTGACGCAAACGGTCGATTTCGACTCGGGTCAAACAATTTTGGACGCCTTGTTCACAAGTGACACCCCATCCGTTCAAGCGTTGAAGCAATATGAACTGGCCCGCCAAGCACTCGAGGCGAACCCGACAAGTGAACAGTGGTTGGAACGCTTTATGAAAGCCCAACAAGCGGTTGATGCCGCCGATGCATGGGAGACCGAAGCCAAGTTGAAATCGATTTTGAACCGGCTCGGCCTTCCGGATGTGACGGCAGAAATCAGCTCACTCTCCGGGGGACAACAAAAACGGGTCGCCTTGGCCGCCGCCTTACTCGACGAAGCCGACCTGTTATTACTCGATGAGCCGACGAACGAACTCGACGCCGATACGATTGCTTGGCTCGAGACGGTCCTGGCCGATTATCGAGGTGCCATCTTACTCATCACCCACGATCGCTATTTCTTGAATCGGGTCACGAACCACATTCTTGAAATCGCCGACGGGACGAGTTATTTTTATGACGGCAACTATGAACTCTTCCTCGAGAAACGGGCCGAGCGTAAGGCCCGGTCGCATTCGATGGAGCAGAAGCGCCAAAACATTTTGCGCCGCGAGCTCGCTTGGTTGCGCCGCGGCGCCAAAGCCCGGACGACGAAACAGAAGGCGCGCATCCAACGCGTCGAAGAGTTGAAACATCAAGAGACACTCGCCGAGGATGAGGCGCTCGAAGTGTCTGTCGGGTCACGTCGTCTCGGGAAGAAAGTGATTGAAGTGGAGAACTTATCATTCGGCTACGACGACAAGTTGCTCATCCAAGACTTCACGTGGTTGTTCGGACGACGTGAGCGATACGGCATTGTCGGACCAAACGGTAGCGGGAAATCGACGCTCATGAACTTGCTCGCCCATCGCCTTCAACCGACGCAAGGGACGGTCGTCCATGGCGAGACGGTCCATCTCGGGTATTACGGGCAACAAGTCGAGTTTGAGGACACATCGCGCCGCGTCATTGACGAGATTGAACGGATTGCCCAAGTCATCTATACACCGGACGGCGAGACGATCACGGCCAGTCAGATGCTCGAACGGTTCCTGTTCACCCCGGACGCGCAATACAAACCGATTGCCAAACTATCCGGTGGCGAGAAACGTCGCCTCGTCTTGCTCCGGATTTTAATGGACGAGCCGAACGTACTGTTTTTGGATGAACCGACGAACGATCTAGATACGGAGACGCTGTCTGTTCTTGAAGACTATTTGGAGTCGTTCCCAGGTACGGTCATCGCCGTCAGTCACGATCGCTATTTCTTAGATCGGATTGCTGAGCAGCTCATCGCCTTTGAAGATGGGACGATAAACGTCTATCACGCCGAGTACAGTGATTATTTGGCCACACTCCAAGAACAGACGAAGCAACAAGTGAAGAAAGAATCGAAAGAGAAGAAAGAGCGCGTCAAAGTCGACGTCGTCAAATTCACTTTCAAAGAGCAGAAGGAATGGGAGACGATTGAGGAAGATATCGCTTCTCTCGAGTCCGAGATTGAAGCAGCGGAGGCTCGGCTCGCTATAGCCGGAAGCGACCTCGGCAAAGTGAATGAACTGTACGCCGATATTGCCGCGTTGAAAGAAGCACTCGATGCGAAGATGGAGCGTTGGGAATATTTATCGGAGATTGATGAACAAATTCAAGCACAGAAGAAATAAAAACAAGGATCACGCGTCGGCGTGATCCTTGTTTGTCGTATAACCATATACATGCACATCGTGCGCGCGTTCGCCTTGTCGCACATAGTGACGGAGCGTCCCTTCCCGCGAGAATCCGTTCTTTTCAAGCATTTGTTGCGACGCGACGTTCTCGGTGAAGACGATGGCCCCGACCCGTTCGATTTCGCCTGTCTGCCCGGCATAGCTTAACGCAGCGTGGAGCGCTTCGGTCGCATATCCGTGACGCCAATAGTTAGGGTGAATTTCGTAACCGACTTCGGCACGTCGATGCCGCGGCGCTCGGTTATGGAATCCAATCGTCCCAATCAAGTTGGACGACTCTTTCGTCACGATGCCCCAACGCATCACCGCACCGGATTCAATCCCTTCGAGCATCCCAGTAAGCATTTGTTCCGTCTCGGAAAGCGATGCATGAGGCTCCATTCCGTAGTAGCGCAAGACGTTTGGGTCTGAAAAGATGGTGAACAGCCGCTCGCTGTCTTTCAAATCGATCTGTCTTAACCGGAGTCGTTCCGTTTCAATCGTTGGAAGCATCCCGTTCACCCTTTACTGACGATATTATGTTGAAATGCATAGACGACAGCTTGCGTCCGGTCATAGACGTCGAGCTTCGTCAAAATGTTGGAGACGTGCGTCTTTACCGTCTTCAACGAGATGTATAGTTCATCGGCGATGACTTGGTTCGACTTTCCTTCTGCCATCAACTGCAAAATCTCACGTTCCCGGGCCGTCAGACTCTCGTGCAACGTCTTTTCCGGATGACGGAGCCGCTCGAGCATCTTGCCCGTCACTTGGGCGGCCATGACGGGATTGCCCGCTGCCGTTTGACGAATCGCATCAGCGATCTCATTGGCGTTTGCCGTTTTTAAGACGTAACTCATCGCCCCGGCCTCGATGACGGGATACACTTTCTCATCATCTAAGAAGCTCGTCACGACCAAGATTTTAGCGTCTTTCCAACTCGACTTGATCCGTTTTGTCGACTCGACCCCATCGACAGGTTCCATTACTAAATCCATCAAGACCACATCCGGCTTTTCTTGGATCGCGAGTTCCGCTCCAGTCGCGCCGTCCGATGCCTCTCCGACGACTTCGATGTCAGGCTGCGTCGACAAGAACGCCGAGACACCGGCCCGCACCATCTCATGGTCATCAATCAATACGACTCGAATCATTGTAACCCCTCCACTTGTTGTTTCACACGCACTTCAATCTGAGTACCGACGCCGGGCACACTGACGAGTCGTAACGTCCCGCCGACCTCAGCCGTCCTCTCTCTTATCGATTGTAAGCCATATGAGGCGACTTGTGTATCATCGACATTAAAGCCGATGCCATCGTCGTTTATTTTTAAGATGACCGTTTGTTGTACGGTCCGCATTTCAATTTCGAGTCGCTTCGCTTTCGCATGTCGAAGCGTATTGCTGATCGCTTCTTGAACGATACGGAACAGTTCATTTTCGGTGTGACGCGACAACTCGACTTCTTCGAGACGCCAGATGAGTTCGGTCGACTGTTTGCGCGACAGCTCTTCTAACAGTCGCTCGATGCCCGTCTTGAGCGTCATCCCTTCAAGCTCGACCGGACGAAGTTGCAATAAGAGCGAGCGCATTTCGGCCTGAGCCGTTTGCGCCATCACTTCGACTTGTTCGATTTGTTTGGCAGCCACGTCCGGCTTCGCCTCGATCGTCTGCTTGGCTGCCGTCGTCATCATCGAAATGGCGTACAGTTGCTGGCTGACCGAATCATGTAACTCTCGGGCGACACGGCGCCGCTCCTCAACGACGGCTTCACTGCGCGCTTCCTCGACACTGACAGGCCGGTCACCGACCCGTTTCGCCATCTCGACCATTTCTGCGCGCTGTTTCGAGATGCGTGCAATCCGTTCGAGTGTGTCGCGATAAGGCGACAGCGGACGGAACGTGATTTCTTTTTGATTCTCGAGCTTCCATAAGGCAATCGCCACTTCCCGGAAGTCACGGCGCAAATAAAAGTACGAACCGACCCCGAACACGCTGCCGATCAAGACGGCGATGACGAGGATAGACACACCGAAAGGCAACCCTTCTTCACGTGTGAACAAATCTCGGAGTGAAGTCGAGTCACCTATTAAAAATGCAATCGTGACGAACAGTGCCGTCAAGAGGCTGCTGAACAATTGATGCCAGACGACGGTCCGTGGATACGAATCCTTCTTCATACGGTCATCACCTCGACACTTCCGCTCATGAGCACGATATGAATCCGGACTTTTCGTGTCGCCGATGCGTAATCGTCCGATGCCGTATAGAAGCGACGGTTGAACACAGGCGAATAATTCGATTCGTCGACTTGAATCTTACCGAACCCGATTGAGGCGTCAATCGAGTAGTCGTAACCGGCCGGAATGAGAATCCGGATGTCTCCAGCGAGTCCATTCAATAGTAAGAACGTCTCTCCTTCCGGGATAATCGCGCGTGACAAGTCGAGTTCGACGTCACGCAACAAGAAAAATTCATTCGTGTCTTGGAGCACGTAGTGACCACTTTCTTTCGTCCCGAACGTAAACGCCTGTTCTTGCCGAATATGTGACTTAAATCGGCTCGATTCGAGCGGACGGTTCTTATACAACCGATAGCCGAACATGAGCAGTAAGCCCGACAACACAAAACCAAATGCCGCCGACGAAAAGATGAGTCCGACGAGCATGATGCCGCCAATCCCGTAAAAGATATAGCTGACCGGCTGATTGCCTTTGCGGCTGAAGCGCCGTCCGATATAAAGCAACAATAACGGGACGACCATGCTGAAGAGGACGCTGTTTCCACCCGTCACGATATCGATAAATAGTCCAATGGCAAACAAAATAATCATGAATCCGATGATTTGGCGTGTGTTCCAACGTTCCACGTTGCTTCCCCCTCTCTGACAGTATGTACAATGAAGCAAAGAAGCGATGGCCCAACTCATTCGCCGGACCATCGCTGAACCGTTGCGTCAGTCTTGTTTGAAACGACGCTCAAGTTCTTTTAGTTTTGCTTCGAAATCATCTTCATCCGCTGCATCGATTTTCTCTTCAGCGGCCGGTTCTTGCTTCTTCTCTTCTTCCGTGAACGGATGAGTCTTCGACGTCTCCGCTCCGAAGATTTGATCGAGCGCACCTTTCAATAAATCCAGGTTTTCTCGCATCGCGAACTCATAGCGTTTGTTTTGCATCTCATCGAGTTTCAGTCGCATCTCGAGGGCACGGCGCTCGAGGGCGTCGAGTTCACGCGCTCCTTCGTCGAGCAACCCTTCAAAGTAACGATACTGCTCACCGTAATGCTTCGACTCGAGTGCGGCCCGCTCCGCGAGTTTTTCTTCGCCCGCTTGTTTGGCGAGCTCGGTCTGCTCGTAACGCTTATCCGCCATCAGTTTAGCGTCATCACGTTTTGTCGCCAGCTCATCGAGGAGCGCTTTTTGACGTTCGACGAGACGTTCGACAGACATCGCTTCTTTTTCAGCACCACGGATGTGACGGTTCAACTCGGCCTCCCCGCTTGAACGCGGTGCCGAACGTGGACCCTCTTTATCTTGGAACTTCTTCATCTCTTTCGACAATTCTTTCGTCAACTCGTTAGCTAAATCACGAAACTGGTCAAATGGTGTTTTCATCATAATATCCTCCTTGTGAAGCTTAGCGACGGTTTACAAACTTCTGCCACACTTGATCAAACGATTGAAAGCTGCTCCGGTTCGCACGCGAGCCGTCCGCATTCAAAATCTCGACGTCTTGTTTTTGGTTGGCATACATCATATACCCTTTAAACAATACCCATGCCACCACAATCCCGATTAACGCCCAAATATTCGATAAAATTGTGATGATCCCGATCAAGGCAAGCGCGCCGTAACCGATTTTTGCGCCGACATGTGTCACGGCCATGAATCTGACTCCAGCCCACAGTGCTAAGAGCGCCCCCAAACCGAACATGATCATATTCGGTAAAAAGCCGATTAGAACGAGAACTAAAGAGATCGCGGCCACGATGAACAACACTTGTTTCACCTGGCGATTCATCTATCATCCCTCCTCGTTAAGTACACTCTTATCATAATACGTTATTTTTTATAGCGCGACGAGCGCAAGGCCCGTTTTCCCTCGGTCTGTAGACTGAGATGATAGCGTTCTCAAATCCTGTGCTATACTAGAGGCATCGAACAATGAAAGGATGATGTTTTATGAGTACCGTATTCAACGCAGTATATACCTTGTCAGCTAATCGGAGGGCGACTGTCCTCCATCACTAAGAGGAGGATTCTATTTGAATCAAACAACAATCACAACGGGGCGTGTCACGGCACAGTTCCAACATATGTACACGGTCACGACCGAAAATGCAGCTTACACGTGCAGCGTCACCGGGAAATTTCGACATGAGGCCGAAAGCGAGCGCGACTACCCGGTCATCGGTGACTTCGTCGAGTTCACCGTTCGCGAACACGGTCAAGGCGTAATTCGACGTCTCCTTGAACGGCGTACTGTCCTATCACGGGCAGCCGCCGGCAACGAGACGCGCGAACAGCTGATCTGTGCGAACGTCGACTTCATCTTAATCACGATGGCGTGCGGACACGATTTCAATCTGCGTCGGCTCGAGCGTTACTCGCTCGCCGCGTGGGAAACCGGCGCCACGCCGTTCATCGTCTTGACGAAATCGGACCAAGTCGACAACGCAGATGCACTTGTCGACGAACTTACGTTGACAGTGCCTGGGGTCGACGTCTTCCCTGTCAGTTCAGTCACTGGTGACGGCGTCGAGGCGTTGCGATCCGCACTGCCGAGCGGAAGCACCATCGTGCTCGTCGGCTCATCTGGTGTCGGGAAATCAACGCTGACGAACGCGCTCGCCGGGACGACCGTCGCCGAGACACAGGCCGTCCGCGAGAGCGATGAACGCGGCAAGCATACGACGACGCATCGCGAACTTTTCCGGATTGACGATTTGTTCGTCATCGATACACCCGGGATGCGTGAATTTGGCCTTTGGGACGGTGCCGATCATCTCGACGATACGTTTCGGGATATCGAGGCGCTCGCCGAGACGTGTCGGTTCCGGGACTGTTCGCACGGCAACGAACCGGGTTGTGCCGTCCGAGCCGCCATCACATCCGGAACGCTCGATGCGAAACGCTATCAAAGCTTCGTCAAACTCGAGCGCGAACTCCGCTACGCCGAAAAACGACAAGCGGAAGCGGCTCGTCTCGCCGAGAAGAAGAAACGAAAAACGAAAGCTTAATCTACAAAGGGAGTCACAGAAATATTGTGGCTCCTTTGTCATTTCCCGAAATTTAGCATCAACTCCTATCAGCAATCCGACATTTGTGAACAATCGTTCAGAAATAGTTCGTCCGAATGCAGGTAAAACCCTCGAAAGTAAGCGGTTTCTCCGTTACAATGGACTCGTATTGTCACAGATTAAAATCGCTAATTATAGGGAGAGACTTATGAAAACATTGAACGAACGCGCACTCGAGATGCATGCCTTCCATCACGGAAAATTGGAAACGACACCGAAAGTCGATGTCGACACGAAAGAAGCGCTCAGCCTCGCCTACTCGCCTGGCGTCGCCGAACCGTGCCGTCGCATCGCTGAAGATAAAGAGCTCTCGTATGACTACACACTCCGCGCCAACACGGTCGCCGTCGTCTCGGACGGGAGCGCCGTGCTCGGTCTCGGCAATATCGGTCCAGAAGCCGCACTGCCGGTCATGGAAGGAAAAGCCGTCTTGTTCAAAAGCTTCGCCGGCGTCGATGCGTTTCCCATCTGTCTCGATACGCATAACGTCGATGAAATCGTCCGGACGGTCGAACTGCTCGCACCGACGTTTGGTGCCGTCAACTTAGAAGACATTAAAGCACCCGAGTGCTTTGAAATCGAGGCCCGGTTGAAACAATCGCTCCCGATTCCTGTCTTCCATGACGACCAGCACGGGACGGCCATCGTCGTCTTGGCCGGTCTCGTCAACGCGTTGCGCCTCGTCGATAAAACGATGCCTGAACTCCGTGTCGTCATGAACGGCGCCGGAGCCGCGGGCATCGCCATCGCCAAACTGTTGAAGCGTTTCGGTGTCGAGGACCTCGTCATCTGTGATACGAAAGGCGCGATTTACGAAGGACGCGTCGAGGGGATGAACCCGTTCAAAGATCAAATCGCCAAAGCGACGAATCGGAAGCAACACGAAGGATTGCTCGCCGACGTGCTTCAAGGTGCCGACGTCTTTATCGGTGTCTCGGCGGCCGGGGCCGTCACGGAAGACATGGTCCGCTCGATGGCCGTCGATCCAATCATCTTCGCTCTGGCGAACCCGATTCCGGAGATTACGCCAGACCTCGCGACAAAAGCCGGGGCGCGTGTCGTCGCGACCGGCCGTTCCGATTTCGCCAACCAAGTGAACAACGTCCTCGCCTTCCCAGGTATTTTCCGGGGCGCACTTGACGTTCGCGCCAGCGAAATCAATGAGGAGATGAAGGAAGCGGCCGTCCACGCGATTGCCGATTTATTGACCGAAGAAGATTTGGCGAACGGGGTCGTCATCCCAAGCCCATTCGATGAACGAATCGCACCGGCCGTGGCGGTCGCGGTTGCCAAAGCTGCCGTCGAGACCGGCGTCGCCAAACGTCCGCTCGATGAGGCCGCCATCCGTCAGCACGTCAGTCAAAAACATTTGTAATCCAAAAACTGCGCAGACCATGACGGTCTGCGCAGTTTTTTAAACGGTTCCTTGTAAAATCCCTTCCGCCCATTCGACTTCTTCCGTCGTCGGGGGTTTAATTCCTTTGAGCGGATAGTCGAGACCAAGCGCCTCCCATTTATAGACGCCCATCTCATGGTACGGCAAAATTTCGACTTTCTCGACGTGGTCGAGCTTTTGAATGAACGCTGCCGTGCGGCGGAGCGCTCCTTCATCAAGTGTCCATTCCGGGACGAGGACGTGGCGAATCCACATTTTCGTTCCGCGCTCGGATAAATGTTCAGCGAGCGCGAGCGTGTTGACGTTGCTCCGTCCTGTCAGTTTCTTACACATGTCATCGTCGATATGTTTGATATCAAGCAACACGAGATCCGTATGGTCTAAAATTGCATCCAAGTTAGGGGGACGAAGTGCACCGGACGTGTCGAGTGTCGTATGAAGCCCGTGTTTCTTCGCTTCACGCAAGAGCGCCTCTAAAAACTCTGGCTGCGCGAGCGGGTCGCCCCCAGAAATCGTGATGCCGCCTTTTGACGCTTCCATGAACGGACGATAGCTGAGCGCTTCTTGAATGACGTCCTCGGCCGAACGATGGTTATTCTTTTTGAAATCCCACGTGTCAGCATTGTGGCAATACAAGCAACGAAGCGCACAACCTTGTAAAAAGACGATAAAACGAATTCCCGGGCCGTCAACGGTTCCAAACGATTCGACCGAGTGTACATATCCCATTGTCATCGAAATGACCTCCTAACGAATGAGCGGCCCTCGAGTGAAGGCTGCCAAGCCTTTGTTTACAATGAACCGTGGAACGTCCGGTTGATGACGTCGATTTGTTGTTCGCGCGTCAACTTGATGAAGTTGACCGCATAGCCAGAGACGCGGATGGTGAGCTGTGGATATTCTTCCGGATGCTCCATCGCATCGAGCAACGTTTCACGGTTGAAGACGTTGACGTTCAAGTGATGTCCTTTATGCTCGCCGCCCATATAACCGTCAAGGAGCGCCGCCAAGTTGAGTTCACGGGCCACTTCTTCTTTACCGAGCGCTTTCGGTACGATTGAGAACGTGTATGAAATTCCGTCTTGCGCGTGTTCGAACGGGAGTTTCGCGACTGATGAGAGCGACGCAGCTGCCCCTTTCGTATCGCGGCCATGCATCGGGTTCGCACCTGGTGCGAACGGTTCGCCGGCGCGACGTCCGTCCGGTGTGTTCCCTGTCTTTTTGCCGTAGACGACGTTTGATGTGATCGTCAAGACCGATTGCGTATGGAGCGCGTCGCGGTATGTTTTATGCTTACGCACTTTTTCCATGAACGACTCAACGAGTTCGACGGCGATTGAATCGACACGGTCATCGTTGTTTCCGAATTTAGGGAAGTCGCCTTCTGTCTCGAAGTCGACAGCAATGCCTTGCTCGTTTCGGACCGGTTTCACGGTCGCATATTTGATGGCTGACAGACTATCTGCTGTGACCGAGAGACCGGCGATTCCGCATGCCATCGTCCGTAGGATTTCTGGGTCATGAAGTGCCATCTCGATCCGTTCGTACGCATATTTATCGTGCATGAAGTGGATGACGTTGAGCGTGTTGACGTAGAGCTCGGCGAGCCAATCGAGCGTCCGATCGAAGTCGGCATACACTTTGTCGTACGTGAGCACGTCTTCGGTGTTCATCTCCCAAACCGGTGCGATTTGGTCGCCGCTCTTCTCATCGCGGCCTCCGTTCATGCTGTAAAGGAGTGCTTTTGCCATGTTGGCGCGGGCACCGAAGAACTGCATCTGTTTCCCGATCTTCATCGGTGACACACAGCAGGCGATGCCGTAGTCGTCGCCAAACTCTGGAAGCATGAGGTCGTCGTTCTCATATTGGATCGCAGACGTCTCAATCGACATCTTCGCGCAATATTGTTTAAATCCTTCTGGCAATTTCGTCGACCAAAGCACCGTCAAGTTCGGTTCTGGTGCTGGCCCGAGGTTTGAGAGTGAGTGCAAGAAGCGGAATGAGCTCTTCGTCACGTTCGAGCGACCATCCTCACTCATCCCACCGATTGACTCGGTCACCCACGTTGGGTCACCCGAGAACAATTCGTTGTAGTCAGGCGTGCGCAAGAATTTGACGATTCGGAGCTTCATGATGAAGTGGTCGACGATTTCTTGAACGTCTGACTCGGTCAAACGACCTGCTTCGATATCACGTTCTGCGTAAACATCGAGGAATGTCGAGACACGTCCAAGTGACATCGCGGCGCCGTTCTGTTCTTTGACGGCTGCGAGATATGCAAGGTATACCCATTGGTACGCCTCTTGTGTATTTTCCGCCGGACGGCCGAGGTCAAACCCGTACGCCGCACCGAGTTGTTTCAACTCTTGGAGGGCCCGGAGCTGCTCAGACATTTCTTCCCGTGTCCGAATATCTGACTCTGATAAGAAACCGCCACGGTTCGCCAAGTCTTTTTTACGTTCTGCAATCAAGAAGTCTAACCCGTACAAGGCAACACGACGGTAGTCGCCGATAATCCGTCCCCGGCCGTAAGCGTCAGGAAGACCTGTGATGATCCCTGACTTCCGCGCCGCCCGCATCTCAGGTGTGTACGCATCGAAGACACCTTGGTTATGCGTTTTGCGAATTTCCGAATAAATCTTTGTGATTTCGGGGTTCGGCTCGAAACCGTATGACTCAAGGGCAGCGTCGACCATCCGGATCCCGCCGTTTGGATGAATCGAACGTTTGAACGGCTCGTCCGTTTGAACGCCGACCACTTTCTCCAGCTCTTTGTTTAAGTATCCTGGTCCGTGCGAGACGATTGTCGATGGGTTGTTTTGATCGACTGCCCAAACACCACCGCGTTCGCGCTCTTCTTTCGTCAATTCCATCACTTGTGCCCAAAGACGATTCGTCGCTTCGGTCGGTCCGACGAGGAAACGGTCGTCTCCTGTGTACTCATGTCGGTTCAAACGGATAAACTCACCGACGTTCACTTCATTCGTCCACTGCCCAGGTACAAATCCTGACCAGGCTGATTTAATTTCGGTTGCCATTGTGGGTCACTCCTCATAGTTGAGATAACTGCGTGCTTTCTATAAGTTGAGTGTACGTGAAAACGTGAACATTATGTTTTACATTCTTGTGAAAGTTGTAACAATCTCATGAACGTTGGCGTGAAGCCGTTTTTGTAAGCGCTTTAAATTCTGTTATAACGTATTTCTAATTAACTATGAAACAGATAAATCACGTCACGACGCGATTCAAGTCGATTCTGTATCATCTGAATTCGGATGTGACGATTTGTACAGTTTTTAGTGTGATGTATATCACGACTCAGGGATAGAACTTGAATTTTTGCCTTACATCGGACACAATGAAGGCAGAACATTGTAGAAGAGGAAGGGGTTCTTCCCATGACGTACGAATTATTGACAGCTGATCACGACTTGAAAGCCGGTGACCGCATCTCCCTTAAAGTAGAAGCGAACGGTGAACAACGTGATGGATTTATCACAGAATTTGAAGACGCAGGTTTTTGGATTCGGTTTGACGACGACATCGAAAACGAGGATTTTATCGATTACCGCGATAACTTGCTCGCTGCGCTCATCTCGCGCCCGATTGACGTGGCAGCGACATATCCAGAGCTCGCCTCATACGAACGGTTGACGAAAGAATTGCAGTATCGTGTCTATCAAGGCTTCACCGTTGAAGGCGTTGAGGCGTCGGCTGACCAAATCGATGTGCATATCAAACTCATCGAGGACGGACAGACGTTCACACAGACACTTCGCTCTTCATTCGACCAAGACACGGAACATGTTCGCTATATTTAAAACAGGGAGCACTTATGCTTCCTTTGTTTTTGCCCCACGATAAGGAGAAATGATATGAACTTTACAAAACCATTTATTAACGAAGCCTGGGATCGCCTTGGCTTCACTGAACCAATGCCGGTCCAAGCAGAAGCGTTCCCGCTTCTGTTGGACGGTAAAGACGTCACGATTGAAGCGCCGACAGGTACCGGGAAGACGCTTGCTTATTTGTTACCCGCCATTGAAAAAATCGACGCATCGAACGACCGAATTCAAGTCGTCATCGTCGCGCCGACGCGTGAACTCGTCATGCAGATTCAAACAGTCGCGCAACGATTTACCGAGAAAGGTGATGTCCGCATCGCTTCATTTATTGGCGGTGTCGAATTGAAACGTCAAATCGATCGCTTAAAGAAAAAGCCGCATTTGATCGTCGGGACACCAGGCCGACTCGTCGAACTGATCGACAAGAAAAAATTGAAGCTTCATGAGACGCACACGATCGTCCTCGATGAAGCCGACCAAATCATCGACAGCGGATTGACAGAAGCCGCCGAACGCATCATCAAGCACACGGCGCACGAACATCAAATCGCCCTCGTATCGGCAACGCTCACAGACACGCTTCAAGCATGGGCGGCCCCGTTCTTGAAGGAGCCGGCACACGTGAAAATCGAACGAGCCGTGAGCAGTCAAGTGACGTACGGCTACATGTTGACGACACGCCGCTACAAGCCGGAATTGCTTCGTCGTTTGTCACACGTCAACGGTGTCAAAGCGCTCGCTTTCATCAACAACCGCTCATTCTTGCCACCACTCAGAGGCGAACTCGATAAAATGAAAGTGAACTACCGGATGCTCGACAGTCTAAAAGGGAAACGTGAACGTGTCGAAACGCTTCGCGAATTCCGTAAAGGCGACTATCCGCTCCTCATCACGACAGGTCTCGCGGCCCGTGGTCTCGACATCGAAGAAGTGACGCACGTCGTCCACTTCGATTTGCCAGAATCGATTGACGACTTCATTCACCGCTCGGGCCGGACGGCACGCGGGAATGCGGCCGGGACCGTGCTCTCGCTCGTGACGGATGAAGACTTGACGCACTTGAAATCGTTCGCCCGCCAACTCGGCGTCGAATTGAAAGAACTCGAGATTTATCGTGGCGACGTCATCGAGAAACGGATCGAGGATAAACCGCCGGTCGTGAAGCGTCCTGCGAACAAACGAGGACCGCGCCGATGAAAAAAGAGCGGAAAGTAATTCCATTCCCTTTGCTTGTAGAAGAGTCCGAATTGCTGGCCGAGCTGAAAAAGTTGTATGAGCAAGCCGCGCTCGCGCGCAGCACACATTGGACGAACTATATTCAAGAGATCGCCTCGGAAGGCACCTGGCAGTTGAAAGACGCCGAGCTATTCCGCGACCTGTTCATCGACTGGGCCGTCTTCTTCGAGACGGACGAGGACGGGATGACACCGCACGGCCGCTACTTGGCAGATCAAAAAGCCGACATGTCCCCTGCCTTGTATCACGCGCTCCGTGGCTTGGCGGTCCCGCGTTGCTCGGTGTTTGAAGTGACCGAGGAAGGACTGCGCGACTGGGAGACGAAAGAGACGTATCGCGTCAATCTCCCGGAAAAACGTGAGGTCGGTGACATCATGCTCGGCAAGCTGCTCGATATCCGAGGTAGCTGGCGTTTCGGGTCGGCGTTCCTCGCTCTTCCGGCGAAAATGGCCGGTAACGTATCGGACCTGTATATCGACTTCACCGATGAGGTCGGTCCGGGTGCGTTCCTCGATCAGTTCCCAGAGTTCTGTGCGGAACTAATTGACATGTTGCTCGATTTAGAAGACGGGGTCATCGTCCCGAAACCATCAAAATAACCGAGAGGCGGTCGCCTCTCGGTTATTTGTTATTGTAGATAATATTTCGTGTTGGACACCAACGCTTTCGCCGCATCGTTCGTCGCCTTCACGACAGCGCTCGAGATGGCTTTTCCATCTTGATAGACGTCAATGACGGCCCCTTCTTTCGTCGGGCGAATATGATACAGTTGGTTATCGACATACCAAGTCGTGCCGACCGAACCATCGATGACTTGTCGCGTCGATTGCTTTCCAGTCTTCAAGTCGACAACGAATTCGGTCCCATCTTCCTGCAAGACGATTAATTGATCCTCATAGACGGTTGCGCCCCACATATCCCCTTCAGCTTTTAACTCGACGACACGCTTCTCTTCGGTGTCATAGGCATACACGCCTGGACGTTCCGTATCGTTCGTGTACGTCTGACCATCTTCGGTTATCGTTTCGTATGTCCCAAGACGTACCGGGAGGAAACGATTATCGGCTGCGATGGTCATCCGGTTCTCATCGTAAAACCTGGATGTTCCGACAACACTAGAAATAAAGCCGTCTTCTATTGAGATTTCTTCAAGGGTGATTTCAACCGCCCCTTCATCAAACACGGCGATTTTTGTTGCTGCTTGTCTATCATAACCGTCACGATAAATCAAATGAACACGACCATCTTGAACGGATATGCCGTGCCAGTTCCCTTCCATGACTTCCACTGCACCGCTAACATTTGACGGGAACGTCGTCGTGGCAATGTCGTTGCCTTCGGTTCGGAAAAGAATGATTTCATCGTTTCCTTTTTGTCCGATGCCGACATACTCCTCTTTCGTGCGTAACGATTGGGTGAAACTAAGGTTTGTCATTTGACGATAGAACTTTCGCATCGTAGGATTGACCCGTTCGCGTTGTTTAAGCGCTTCTTCGACGTAATTTAAATGGGTCGTCACTTCACTACCAGACCGGGTGATTTCAAACCGTTCCTGGACCTCCTCCTCGGTTTCATAAAAGGCTTGTATTTTTTGATTTTCCCATACACTTTCATTCGTTTTGACATCGAGCACCCACTCCGCCGTTGATGCTTTCGAATCAATGGCGAACGTACCGAGCCCGATGATGACGACCGCACCGAGCGCGGCCACATTCCACATTCGTTTCATCTGCTCACCTCACACACTTAATTTCTTCGTCAACTGACGATGTCCAATCCAAACGACCCCAATAAACCAAATCACTAAAATAAGAGTGAAGACGGCCAGCGTCTCTTCCATGAACAGATAGTTCTCAATGATAAAGAACCCAATCATCGGCACAACTACGACAACCCCAATCATCAATAAGGCGAGGAACGGCGCCCACACCGTCCGTTGCCACAGGCTCCGTTCAATCAACACAAATGCGAAGATGAATAAGACGGCGATGGCAATTAATACTTGATGGACAAAGAAGTTGAACAGTGACGCCGGGAACATGACCGAGAGCCCCCCATCGTAGCCGATGGCCTGTTCGAAGGAGCCACTCATCGGAATCATTTGCGAGTCCAACCAACTCGAAAACGCTATGTACTGGAGTTTGAGCGCAATCCACTGGACGGAGAACAAGCCAAGGATCATCAACGTCATCGTCACTAGCTTCGCACTGAAGACGAGCATCCGTTGTTGCGGCATGAGCAATAGGCGCATCATGAACGTCCCACGGCCTTGGAAGTCACGGTACCAAATCCAAAAACTGAAGAATACCATCGCCGTGACAGCCACCCCAATCGACAAGATGAACGGTGTGCCACCAAGATAATTCCCGAACGTCAAAGTGTAATCCGGCGTTCCAGCACGACGCATTTCTTCATACATATTCGTTTCGCTCCATAGGAAGACGCCGAGCCAGGCGAACTGGGTGACGACGAGTAACGTGATTAAGATGAGATACGGTTTCGTCAACCGCTCGACTTCCCATCCGAGTAGTTTCAACAAATTCATGCGCCATACTCCTCTCTCATGACATCGACAATAGACTTCCCATGAATGAAGCGGACGTCCTCGACGTCGAACTCACGAACGATCCGGCCGCGGTTCAACATGACGGCCTTGTCGACCAAGTATTCGATATCTTCAATCTCGTGCGTCGTAATCAAAACGCCGCGGTCTTCCATAATGTCACTCGAGAACAACTCGACAATTTGTTCTTTCGAGAACACGTCGATGCCCGAGAACGGTTCGTCGAGCAATAGATAGTCCGGATCTTGGGCAATCCCGAGCGCCAAATTCACTTTGGCGAGCGTCCCTTTCGACAGCTCATTCAACTTGTCCTCTGGGAACAATTTAAACTCATCGACAAGACGGGCGAACAATTTCGGGTCGAACTTTGGATAAAAGTCTCGCATGAACGCCTCGCACTGCTCAATCGTGAAGTGAATCGGGAATGTCGAGTGGTCCGGTACGAACGCAACGCGATTCAAATCAATCGGTTTGCCGTCGACGAGCACCGTTCCCTTGTCGAACGGCGTCAGTCCCATGATGCCTTTTAAAATCGTCGATTTCCCAGTACCGTTCAATCCGATCAAACACGTGATTTCCCCTTTTTGGGCCGTAAACGACACGTCTTCGATGACTTGTTTTTTGCGGTAACGTTTCTTAACTCCCAGTACTTCGATCATCGAGATTCCCCTCTCCGTATTGTCGTTTGATTTTATCGACGAGCTCATCCATCGTGACGTCAAGTTCTTGAATCGATTCGACGAAGACAGCGACCGCCTCATCGACAAGTTCCGTGCGGATGCGTTTCAAGACATGTTCATCGGTCGTCACGCGGCTCGGACGGTTCCGTTCGGTCGTAATCAATTGTTGTTCCTCCATTTCCTTGAACGCCTTTTGGACGGTGTTCGGATTGATTTTCAGTTCGGTCGCGAGCTCGCGTCGCGACGGCATCTCTTCGCCCGCCTGCAGTTCGCCAAGCGCCATCTTCTTTTTGAAGTAATCGACGACTTGAATGTAAACCGGGGCTCTCGTGTTGAATTGTATGATCATGTTGTCACCTCTCTAAGTGTATGATGCGACTAATACACTACCTAACTGTATTATCACCATAGTACACTAACGGAGTCAACAGTTTTTTCCAAAACAAAAACGCATCCCCTATAAATGGATGCGTCAACTAGATGGAACGATTCGATCGGCCTGGGCTTGCGGGTTGATCGTTTTGATGTAATGCGCTTCTCCCGGCCAATACCGGCGTTCGTACTTAGCAAGTCGCTCCGATAAGTCGCCGATATACGTATCACGATTCAAGACCCGTTCATACCGGACTTCCCGCGGACAGTCGAGATAGACGATGTAGTCAAAATAAGGACGCCACTCGTCCCGCAATAAGAAGATCCCTTCGATCAAGACAAGTGTGTTCGGAGCAATCTCAATTGTTCGCATGTTGACCGCGTCCTGGTCTCGCTCATAATACGGCAACGTCAGATTCGCCTGTTCTTCCCGAAGCGGTTTGAACAAGGTCTCCACGAGCAACTCGACGTCCCATTGGAGCGCATAATATTCCATCGCCTCTGACTGTCCCGTCGCGTAACGTCGGTGCCGCTCGACGATAAAGTCGTCAATATGTAACACCACTTCATTCGTTGCAATCCCGCGTAGTTGTTCGACCATCGTCGTCTTCCCTGCCCCGCTCAACCCGTCGATCGCGACGAGGAACGGCCGATCCGGCTCGCGTCTAACATATTCACGGTGAATATCTGCACGAAGTAGCTCCATCTTTCCATCTCCCCACATGAAAAAGTCAGCCCCGCTATCGAGGCTGACTTCAGTTTACCAGAGCACCCAACCTTTCGCTCCCGGCGGCGCACTTTCAATCAAGTGCCAAATCGGAATCGTATAGGCGAAGGCAATTAAAACGAACGTGACCGTAATCCAAAGCTTCCAATTCTCGAAGAAACGCGGTGTCTCCATCGCCGCCTCTTCGGTCTCGGCGAGCGGGAACTCCTCTTCTCCCTTCGGAGCGAGGAACGACAAGTTGAACATTGAATAGACGAAGATGAGGACCGAAATCAAGAGGATCGTCCCACCAATCGCCATCGCGATGTGGTATGGAATCCACTCGCGCGTAAGCGCATCCGAGAAGTACGTTGCCGGACCGGTCCGACGCGGATTACCTTGCAGTCCTGAGATGTGCATTGCGTAAGACATGATCGACATTCCGAACGCCCACGTGCCTGCTTGAATTAATCCGATTCGATTCATCTTTTTCGTTAGAATACGACCGCGCAATACCGGCACGAGCCAATATGCCGTTCCGAAGAACGTCAAGGCGACGGCCGTACCGACCGTGATATGGAAATGACCTGTGACCCAAAGTGTGTTGTGGACCATCGCGTTCAATTGGTGCGAGGCGTTGATGATACCGCCGGCTCCGGCCGGAATGAAGAACAACATGCCGACGAACGGAGCGAGGAAACGGACATCCCCATATGGCATCTTCTTGACCCAACCAAATAGACCACGAGCTCCGAGTGCGCGGCCGCGCAGCTCGAACGTCGCAAACAGCGAGAACGCCGTCATAAACGACGGGATGACGACGAGGAACGTCAAGATGACTTGAACGAACTTCCAGAACGGTTCAATCCCTGGTTCCGTCAACTGGTGGTGGAAGCCGACCGGGAACGAGAATAGCAGGAACAACAGGAACGCCATCCGGGCGAGCGCATCGGAGAAAATCTTTCCGCCGATGACTTTCGGCACGACCGTATACCAGACAATATAGGCCGGCATGAGCCAGAAATAGACGAGCGGATGACCGAAATACCAGAAGAGCGTCCGTGACAACTCGATTCCGACCGTGTCTTTCCAACCAAGCGAGAGCGGGAGCAGTTGGAATAAAATCGTCCCGGCGACACCGAGCGTGGCGATGACCCACAAGAGCATCGTCATGATACTCATATACGCCGGAAGCGGCGGATGAATACCTGGGTTCTCCCGTTTGTAGTCCGCATACATCCGGAACATGGCGAACGCCGATAACCACGTACCGACGACGAACAAGACGAGACCGATATAAAACACTGGATCGGCCATGAGTGGTGCGTAGAACGTATACAGAACAGTCGCTTTATTGGCGAGCACCATGATCGTGACGAGCACGGCGCCGGCGATAATCATCCAAAACCCGAGCCAAGCGACCCGCGTTGGGAACGACTCAAAGCGTCCGAACGACTTAGCGAGCAGCGCGTAAAGCAGACCGATGATGAACATTGTCGTGAAAACGAGACCGAGCATGATGCCGTGCGCCGTCAACAGTTGATAATAGCCGAACACTTCCGGGATGACACCAGTCCGAATGAGCGTCTGCATGAGGCCGGCTAGTCCACCGATTAAGACGGCGAGGACCGAGATGACGACGTGGGCATAGGCGAGGCGTGCTTCTTTGACACCGATACTCGGTACTGGTACGCCGCGTTCCATTTCCCACTGCTTTAGTTTTGAGGATACGTCATTCATTTAGTCCACCACCTTAATTTTTGTCGACATCATGTGATGTCCGGTACCACAATATTCGTTACAAAGGATTAAAAATTCGCCCGCCTCGTCGAACGTATACGTGAGCGAGTTGATATGACCAGGTACGACCATCATATTGACCGGTGTGCCCGTCAACTGGAAACCGTGAACGACATCAGGTGAGGTGACGAGAAACGTGACTTTCGCTCCTTTTGGAATCTCGACGTTGCCCGGCGTGAACGTGAACGCTTGCGCGACCATGACAAGTTCATATTCGTTGTCGTCAATTTTATGAAGTCCCGGTTTGTCGAACGGTGCGGTTTGATGTACTTTCGCCGGATCGATCAAATCCGCGTCCGAAGCCGGTTGATTTCCTGCCGCAAAGGCAGAGATGCCAAGAACGGTTAAAAACACGCCTAATAAAATGATGCCGAATACAAGCCAATATTTCTCAAGTTTATGAATATGCATATGCTGCTCTCCCCCTGCTCGTTATCGCGTCATAAATAAGTAAAACACTGACGACCACATGGCAATGATGACGCCCGCGACAATCATGACCGATGTGAACGTGCCTTTTAAGTTCGGTTCTTGTCCATCGTTTTTCTCCACGTGAAGGACCCCTTTCCCTGTGATTTCCACTTTTATTGTATGAAATGGGATGAGGATTAATATGTGACATTTATCACTCCAAAAGTGACAATCACATCAAATTTGCGTAGTTTTCACACATAAAGTTCACATTTGGTATAAAGGCATACAAAAAAAGTGATTGTCCCGACACGAATCGAGTCAACCACCTGTTCGGTTTCACGCGCTTTGATAAGGCAAAATGCTGCACCTCTCTTGAAAGATTAAAGCCGACAGATGCCGGCGGGACAGCCTTCACAATAACAGAGCTCTTTCAAGAAATCGATGTCATGCAAAATCATCTCTGTTCCCGTCGTCGTCAACATGCCTTCCTTCCGCCACTGGTTCATCATCCGATTCACCGTCTCGCGAGGTGCACCAATCAGCTGACCGAGCTCCCCGTCTGACGGATGTTTTGGCACGACAATCCCTTCTGCTGACTCGACGCCGTCCATCGCCGCCATGCGTAATAATGTGGAGGCGAGGGCACCTGGTTTCCCGTATAGCAGCAAGTCACGGAGTTTCATCTCGGACTGCTTGCGCATCATCGACGTCCACCGCAATACTTCAGTGGCCAACTGCGCATCGCGCCGAACAAGTTCATCCATCTCTTGCTTCGAGATCCAACCGATGACACTGTCCGATGTCGTCTCGATGCTATACGAACTCGGAAACACCTCGTCGATATCGAACTCCCCGAAGAAGTCGTCCGCCCCATACATGAACATGATGAGTGCGCTCCCTTTTTTCGTCAGCTTCGTGAATTTGACGGAACCGCTCTTCAAATAAAAGAACTTGTTGCACTTCTCGCCTTCCCAACAAACGATACTCCCTTTCGAATGATCTTGAAACGTCATCATCTCGAGCAAGAGCTGTTTCGTCTCTTGCGAAAAGACAAAGCTGTTCGGTTTGGTCGTTCCGCATTTCATAGTCATGTTGTCTGCTCCCTCCACTAATCGTATATCTGATTAAGTCTCGTACGTCATGTGTATGGCTATATTATACAAGAGGTATGCAGCTCATTTTATAAAAGTATGTGACATTTCAAACAATCTTCTTATTCTTTGTCCACAAAAAAAAGACTGCAGGCTCCCTGCAGTCTAGTCTGGTCAGCGGTAGACGAGTCGAATCAACTTCTCGGCTGCTTTAAAGTTTGGGTAACGAATCGGTAAATCGAACTTCGTTGTGTTTCGCAAAATCGATTTGGCGTGGCTGAACGTCTCAAAACTGTAACGTCCGTGATATGAGCCCATCCCGCTCTCGCCGACTCCACCGAACGGCAGGTTCGGGTTCGTCAAATGCATGAGTACGTCATTGACGCAACCCCCGCCGAACGTAAGGTGTTTCATCACGGTCTGCTCCACCGCTTTCGTCTCAGTGAACAAATAGAGCGCGAGCGGATGTGGACGCGATGACACAAACTCAATCACTTCGTCGAGTTGACGGTACGTAAGGACTGGTAGAATCGGTCCAAAAATCTCGTCTTTCATAACGTTCGCGTCTTCTTCGATGTCCGTCAACACGGTCGGGGCAATCTTCAATTGGTCCCGGTCCGTCTGGCCTCCGAAGAAAACGTCTCCTTCTGTCAAATATCCGGTCAAACGATTGAAGTGGGTCTCATTGACAATTCGTGTGAACCGTTTCGTCCCGACGCCGTTCCCGAACATCGTGAACGCTTCCCGTTTAATGGCCTCGAGGAACGCCTCTCGTTTGGATTCGTGGACGAGGACATAGTCCGGTGCGACGCATGTCTGCCCGGCGTTCATCCATTTGCCCCAGGCGATGCGCTTGGCCGCAATCTCGATATTAGCATCCTCATGGACGATGGCCGGTGATTTCCCACCGAGCTCGAGCGTGACCGGCGTCAAATGCTTCGCTGCCGCCTCCATGACGATTTTCCCGACTGGCGTCGACCCTGTGAAGAAGATATGGTCCCATTTCTGGGCAAGCAACTCGGTCGCAACGTCCTTATCCCCTTCGACGCTGACGACGTAGCGGTCGGTGAACGCCCGTTCGAGCACTTTCGTGATCATTTGGGCGACGTTCGGTGTCAATTCCGAAGGTTTCACGACAGCCGTGTTGCCTGCGGCAATCGCTCCGATGAGCGGCGCCATCGCCAATTGAAACGGATAGTTCCACGGAGCGATCACGAGTACCGTTCCGTAAGGTTCATACATGACCTCACTTTGCGTCCCCAGATGGATTGAGGCTCCACGGACACGTTTCGGGCGCATCCAACGCTTCAACTCACGTGTCGTCCGTGTGATTTCGTCATAGACGAAACCGATCTCCGTCGTGAACGCGTCGAGTTCTGATTTGTTCAAATCCTGCTCCAACGCTTGAAGAATCTCTGCTTCATGATGCTTGATTGACTCTTTTAAAAACGTCAACATGCTGAGACGGAATGCGAGCGACTTGGTCGCTTGCGTCCGAAAGAAGCGACGCTGTTTACGAATGAGCTCTTCAATGGTCAACTGTTCGATTGGTGCGAGCATAAATCTGCCTCCCTTGGATGATAACGCTAGCTTCATCTTATCATCTTCACTCGGTCAGCGACCATTTTGAACCTTCGATATGCGTCCGTCCTATCTGACAGGCACGTCCCGTTTCTTCGTTTGTTGCATGACGACAAATATCAAACCGGCGACGAGCAGGATGCCACCTGTCAGCGCGAATTTTTGTGTCAGCGTAATCGAGAGCCAGCCTAACAATGCCGAACCCGTCACTGTGCCGAGCGAGAAGAACGCATAAAAATAGCCGTACGACTTACCACGATTGGCCTGATTCGTCGCTTTAATCAACATCGTATTGATGGCTGGGAATAAGATGGCGAACCCGACGCCATACAAGGCGAGGACAGCGTACAAGAGGAGCGACGTCTCAGATCGGCCAATCAACAGTTGGCTCACACCGAGAATGCCGACACCGAGTGCCGCGAGCTTCGCTGGTTCGATTTGGTCGAACAAGCGATTCGTCGGCAACACAAACACGAGCACCGCCATGATACCGAACGTGCTGAGCAATGTCCCGCTCAGACGAGAGTCATACCCGAGCGCCTGCACGTAAAGGGGAAGCAAGTACGCGATTGCCCCTTGCGAGAACATCAAGAGGAAGGCGCCGATATACGCTTTCACTACGTCTCGTTCCAGGCGCGACGTCCCTTCATCTGTACGATGGGAAGGTTCAAGCGTTAACTTCGACGGGCGCAAAAAGACGAGTGCGAGGAGCGCGACGGCTACCCCGAACAGCGCGACGTATGTGAAGACGATCGGCACGGTCGTCTGGCTGGCCATGATGCCGCTGAACGCCGGACCGACGATGGCTGCCAAACCAACAAAACTGCCGGTCAATGCTACTTTTTTACCTTGTCGGTTCGCGGCGGTCAGATTGGCGGACAACGTGAACGCGGCTGGGACAATCAAACCCGCTACAAAGCCGTGCACGATCCGGACAATCAATAGCGTCGTCGCTGTGTCGACGAGATGATACGACAAGAGACTGAGGCTCGACAGCGCAAGACCAACGAGCAGGATGACGATCGGACCAATCCGGTCGGTCCAAATGCCGGATAAAATGTTGCCGAACGTATTCGACAAGGAGTAGATGGCGATGACGAGCCCTGCGATGAACGGTGTCGCACCAACCGATGTCGCAAACGTGCTCATGACCGGAAGCTGGGCGAATAAATCAAAGAAGGCAAAAAAGACGATACTATAAATGACAAAAGCGGACGCTTTATTCATGATGACAACTCCTTGATCCAGCCCGATACGGGAACTGTTCGTTTCAGCTTCAGTCTAGCCTGCCAGTTTCACTTTGTATACAAGACAAGGCGCGCGGACACAAAAACGCCTTACAAACCAGTGGTCTGTAAGGCGTGTTCATTAGTTTGTGACTTCGACCGCTGTATCGAGTGCGACACGAATCATTTCGTCAAACGTCGATTGACGCTCTTCCGATGTCGTCTCTTCACCTGTCAACAAGTGGTCTGAGATTGTGAGGATCGTCAACGCGTTCACTTTGTGTTTCGCAGCGAGTGTGTAGAGACCTGCCGCTTCCATCTCGATGGCGAGGCAACCGAAATCGGCCCACTTCTTGAAATGGTGGAAATCATCCTGGTAGAACTGGTCGGCTGTGAAAATTTGACCGACTTTGACCGGAATACCAGCTTTTTCAGCGTTCATATACGCGCGATGTAGGAGGTCGAACGTCGCTGTCGGCGCATAGTCCATCCCGTTGAAACGAACCCGGTTTTGGGCCATCTCACTCGATGCACTCATCGCGATGACGACGTCACGTACTTTGACGTCTTCTTGAATTCCGCCGGCCGTACCGACACGAATCAAGTTTTTTACGCCGTATGACATAATCAATTCGTTCACGTAAATCGACATCGATGGAACACCCATCCCAGTCCCTTGAACGGAAATACGTTTTCCTTTATATGTTCCTGTGAAGCCATACATGCCGCGGACTTCGTTGTATAACTCAACATCCTCGAGGAACGTCTCCGCGATATATTTCGCACGCAACGGATCTCCTGGCAATAATACCGTTTCTGCGATTTGTCCTGCTTCTGCCCCAATGTGTACACTCATGATTAAATTCCTCCTTCAAGATAGTCGTTGGCACTGCTCCCGATATTCATTCGGGGTGATGCCAATCTGTTTTTTGAAGACTTTCCGGAAATACTTATCATCCGAAAAGCCGACCGCTTGGGCGACTTCATAAATACGTTGTCTACTCGTCTCAAGGAGACGTTTCGCCTCGAGCATCCGGATCGACAGCAAGTATTCGGATAAGTTGACGCCGTACTGCTGTTTGAAGCGACGCGATATGTATTCGCGGCTCAAGTAAAAGCGCTCGCTCATCCCTTGTAAGCTGAGTTCTTCCGCATAATGGCGTTCAATGAACGCGCCAATCTGTAGAATCGGATCGTCTTCGTCAGGAGTGACGTCGGCGAGGGCACGTGCGAGCGTCTCGTTCAAGACGTCCGGGTCAATCGGTTTCAGCAAGTAGTCGAAACTGCCGAGCTGAATCGCGCGCCGCATGTACGAATATTCGTCATAGCCCGTCAAGACAATCAGTTTGGCCGTCTCCGCCTCCGTATGGACCCACTCCATCAACTCGATGCCGTTACATCGAGGCATTTGCAGGTCCGATAAAATCAGCGCCGGCCGTTCTTTGACGATAATCCGTTTCGCTTCTTCCCCGTCTTGTGCCTCAATCACTTTCGTGACGCCGAGCCGTTCCCACTCCCCGAGCAGTTTCACCGCTTCCCGTACCGGCGACTCATCATCAACGATCAACACTTTCGTCATGACGCATCCGCCTCCGTTACGGCCGGGAAACGCATGACAATACGAAATCCGCCTGTCTCTGGTGTAGCCAACATAAACTGAGCCTCCCGATTATAGTTTAACATGAGTCGATCTCGAATGTTCTTTAAACCGGTACCTTCCGCCCCATTCAATGGCTCGGTCGATACCTCGATCCGTTCTTTCAATAGCGTCAACTCTTCATCCGAGAGATCGCGTCCGCTATTCTCACAATGAATCACAAGATTTGATCCCGATTGATGAATTCGCACTGAGAAACGGTTGGCCGCTGTCGCACCGTCGCGCTCAAACCCATGCTTGAAAAAGTTCTCGGCGAGCGGCTGCAAAATCATCTTCGGCACAATTAAATCGAGGAGCGGCTCCGGCACATCGACCTCAATCTCAAATTGATCCGGGAACCGGACTTGTTGCAAGCGAATGTAGGACGTGAGGTGATCGACTTCTCGCTTGAGCGTCACGAGCGACTCATCGGGATGCATCGTATAGCGCATCATCGAGGAGAGCTGCGTGATGAGACGGTACACCGTCTTGCCATCGCCTTTCAATGCGAGCGTCCCGATCGACTGCAAGGCGTTGAACAGGAAGTGTGGGTTCGTCTGAGCTTGGAGCGCCCTCAGCTCATTCGTCCGATTCTCGAGCGCCAACCGATATTCCCGTTGAATCAAATCATCGATTCGTTCAATCATCCGCTTGAATTGCCGTCCGAGCACACCGAACTCATCATTTCCGAGGGAATCGAATGAGACGGTCATGTCCCCTTGCTCGATTCGCCAAATGTTCGAGGTGAGCGTCTTGATTGGAGTCGTCAAACGCATCGAAGCGTATGTCGCCCCAATCAATGCCAATACGAGCGACACCATCCCGACGACAAAGATGATGAATGACGTCCGTGACGCCGGCTCGGTCAACAATCGATCTGGTATCGATTTTCCGACGTAAAACGTCTGGTTCTCAAACTCGAACGATTTGACGATGCGGTGATGCTTCCCATCGCTCGACAGCGAGTTCGTCGACACGTTTTGCGGGATTTCATCGTCACCGAGTTGTGCGAACACTTGATTGCCGCCCCCGACGAACCAGAGGCTCTCGCTCGGGTTGTTCTGTAGCGAGGCGAGCTGGCCGATGAAGACGTCCTCCGGGATATCGATCGACAAAATCGCGAGCGGCTGATCCGTCTCGATTTTGTCGAGTCGGAAATGGAGCGTCACGACTTCTTCTTCTGAGACGAGCGGACCGAAATCATGATACGGCACGAGCGGATGCGAAGCCTCGAGCAGGACGCGGCTCTCCTCATACTTCAATAGCTGTTGCTGAATCTCACTCGGTTGCCGTTTCGAGCGCGGGGATACTTTCATCTTATAGGCGGCGAACGAATCCATATCCTCAAGCATGAGCAACTGGATTTGGGCCACATCTTCACGGGATAGGTACATGCCGAGCAGTGCCCGTCGCACCTCTAGTTCGGTCTGTTCGAGCGACAGACCTGGGCCATACTCGAGAATATCGAGCACGTCCCGATTCGCATATAGACTTGTCGGCAAGCGACTCAAGTCTGAGACATACCGTTCCATTTGAAGCGTGCCTCGCTCAAGCGACCATTCGGTGAGCTGAAGCCCCCGTTCCCGCTCCCGGTCTTTGACGTACCAAAAGGAAATGACCGTCGCCAAAATGACGGGAACGATAATCGTCAATGCGATCATTCCCGTCAGCTTCGTCCGAATGCTCATCCGCACATCGCCTCCTCGCTGTCATTATATCACGGCTTATGCAAGCGTTTGCAAGACTTGAAAATAAAAAGGTTTATGACCTTTGTTCCGGTCATAAACCTCGTTGTTTATTCGTATGATTGAATCAAGTCGATGATGCCTTGCGGTTGCCCGGAGTCAGCTGCGAGTTCAGCCGGCGTCATGCCGTCCTTATTCTCGAGCGAGACGTCGGCGCCGCTCTCAAGCAACAATTCGACCGTATCGATGTCGACGCCTTCATTGTAGAGCAAATTGTGAAGTGGCGTGTCGTCGTACAAGTCTTGCGTATTGACGTCGGCCCCATCTGCCAATAGAGTTTCAAACTCTTCATACGTTGCGGCGTTGTAGGCAAGTTCTTGAATCGGCTCTTCCGCCATCGCATCAAGCGAGCCGAACCCTTCTGAGAAGCCCGTCAAGCCGTCGCTCGTGAACAGCCAGGCGACGATGGCCACGTTGACAATGACGCTCAACACGATCGTCCCGATAATCGACCCTTTGACATACCCTGCCGTCTTGAAGACCGGAACGTTCGTCTCACCGGCGTTCGTCGCGATGGCCGCAATCCGTTTCGGGAGCGGCGGATGCGTCGATAACAGCTCGCTCAATTTGGCAATAAATCCGTTCTCACGGCTCGCTTCATATAAGTAGTCAAACTCGCTCACTTCTTTCGCCAACTTCCCACCGATGGCAAGAATCGTGAGGGCGCGTTTTGATGCCGTCTCGTCTTGAATATGATGGGCCGCCATGCGGTCACACGTGAACTCGCACGCACGCGAATAAGCCGATCCTAAAAACGGGATCCAGCCGCCGAGCATCATCGCCCATTGTTTTTGGACATGGTTGCGGCGAATATGTGCCAACTCGTGCGCGATCACAAACTCGACTTCTTTGGCGTACCCTTCACGTGACAACTCGACGACATCCGAATACAGGATGACCATATTCTTTTGGAAGAAACGGGTCGCGAAAGCGTTCAAGACGCCTCCGGCTTGAAGAATGTACACATCCGGGAGTAAGCGAATTCCCATTTCTTGTCCGACACGCTGATACGTCTGATACAGGTCGGCGAATTGACGCTCTGTGACTTTAACGCCGTTCGTGCGAATATATCCGATTTGGAGCCAGTGTGTGAATAAAGACAGTGCTAAAATTGATCCGATCACCCATAAAAAGATGCCGAGCGAGGCAATCGTGAAGACGATTCCTAGCACCACCGTCAACATGCTGGCGGCGACGAGCAGTCCAAAATACAATGTTTCGTTCTTATGTACCAATTGCGATTGTTTCATGTAAAAATCCCCTTCATTTTCCATATGAAGTCCATTATACCGGATAAATGGATGTATTCAACAAAAAAATAGAAACTGACACGTACGTCAGTTTCTATTCGATCGTGAGGCGATACAGCTGATCGTCCCCACTTCCAGGGTTGCCACGTCCGTCCGTATTGTTCGTGATAAAGTAAAGTCCTTCGTCCTCCAACCAGACGTCACGGATGCGACCTTTATCCTCGACGAGCGGGATGACCTCACGTGATTCCCGATCGATGGCGACGAGACGATTTCCACGAAGCGTCGCCATATACACGTAACGGTCGTCGGCAACGATGCCCGACGGTGCCCATGACGTCTCCCCGACCTCGAACCATGGTGTCTCGAGCCCATCTCGTGCTTGATCCGCCTCGATGAGCGGCCAGCCGTAATTGTTACCCTCTTCGAGGATATTCACTTCATCATGCCCCGAAGCTCCGTGCTCACTCGCGTAAAGCGTATCTTCGATCTTCGTCAAGCCTTGAGGATTGCGGTGACCGGACGAATAAATCCAATCGGTCGGTTCGCCCTCTCCGGATAAGGGCACTCGTAACACTTTTCCGGCGATCGATGTTTCATCTTGGGCCAGTTCCGGCACGAGCGCATCTCCGGTCGTGACCCACAGCACGTCCCCATCGAGCAACAACCGTCCGCCGTTATGGAACTGGTCCCCTGGAATCTCATCGAGCACGACGTCCGTCTCTTCAAACTGATTGCCATCCCACGTCAACTCGACGACCCGGTTTTGGACGTTACCAGGTGTCCCGTACGTATGGTAAGCGTACAGTTGGCGTGACGTCGCAAAATCTGCGGTCAACGCGAGTCCGAGGAGACCGCCTTCCCCGATTTCAAGCACGTCCTCGTTCAAGACGACCGGTTGTCGGTCGAGATTCCCGTCTGCATCGATGACGGCAATCGTGCCGCCGCGTTCCGAGATGAGCCATCCGTCATCGGTTTTTGCAATCGACCACGGTGCCTCTAACTGTTCGACAATCGATTCGGTTGCACCGGTCGACTCCTGGACTGGTGCCTGTTCAGGTTCCGGCGTCTCGGTCGATTCCGAGGCACAACCGGCAACAAATACGAGCGACAAGATGAACATCCATCGTTTCAACGTGATCGCCTCCTTTTCACCATCATACCGTGTCTTTAGTTGTCACGTGAAGGTGCCGGTGGGCTAACCGGTAATCGCAGCGCAATCAAGAGCGCGATGAACGCGGCGAGGGCTGCGCCGATGAAGACGGTGTTCAATCCGCTGGCGATGAGTTGCTCGCCTTGGAGCCGGACGGTCGCGTCTAGCGCCTCGGTCATACTCCGATTGAAGAACGATTCGAGTGACACACCGCTTAACCCGGCCTCCTCACGGAAGCCGCTCAGGACGATGAAGTTGAACACGGCACCGAACACGGCGACACCGAGCGTCTGACCGACAGTGCTCAAGAATGAGTTCGCCGCTGTCGCGGTCCCCCGTTGACGATACGACACGACCGTCTGTAAGACGACGATGAACATCGGTTGCGACAAGCCGAACCCGACGCCGATTATGGCGACAGCGAGGTAGACGAACAGGTCTGGGCTCGATTGCGTGAGCAACGTCAAGATGATTGTCCCAATCAACAAGAGACTCATTCCCATCACGGCCCGACGTCGTGGCGAGGCCGCGCCAAGTGTACGGCCGCCGATAATCGACGTGAACGTCCAAGCGACCGAGAGCGGCATCAGCATGAAGCCGGCTTCCGTCGCCGATTTACCAAGGACGGCCTGGGCCCAGATCGGGATATAGGCCGACATCGAGACGAGCACCCATGCT
Organism: Exiguobacterium sp. s152; assembly: GCF_018618335.1. NCBI lineage: Bacteria > Bacillati > Bacillota > Bacilli > Caryophanales > Exiguobacterium > Exiguobacterium sp. s152. The sequence goes on along the minus strand of NZ_JACSLX010000005.1, from coordinate 112,267 downwards.
GCGAAGAAGACGGCACCATTGATGGACGCGATAATCGGTTGTTTCAACAGATCGAGCGGCAACAACGGTGTTTTCGCACGCCGTTCCGATAAAAAGAAACTCGTGAGCAGCACGACACTGAACACGGCACTGACGATAATCGATGGCGTCCAGACGTTCGTCTCGCTGAAGGTGATCAATCCATATAAGAACGCCGTCGTTCCGAACGCGAACAACAGCGCCCCTTTGACGTCGATTCGCTCCGTCGTCTCTGTCACCGTCTCTTTATAGAAGACAATGATCATGATGAATGATAACAGTGCGAACGGGACGTTCAGCAAGAAGACGTAGCGCCAAGACAACGTCTCGACCAAGAACCCGCCGATGACCGGCCCGAGCACGCCCGAGACACCCCAGACCGCGCTCAAGATGCCTTGAATCTTGCCGCGCTCCTCATACTTGTACAAGTCGCCGATGATGGTCATTGAAATCGGCAATACCGCCCCGGCGCCAAGCCCTTGGAGCGCCCGGAAGATAATCAATTGTTCCATCGATGTGGCGAGGCCACATAGGAGCGAGGCAAGTGTGAACAATCCAATCCCGAACAATAGGACCCGCTTGCGCCCGAACAAGTCGGCCACTTTCCCATAAATCGGTGTCGACACCGCCGTGAACAGCAGGAAGGCGGCGAACACCCAACTCACGAGGGCGGCCCCATTCAACTCGCTCGCGATGACCGGTGTCGCGACCGAGACGACCGTCCCTTCAATCGCCGCTAAAAAAGTCGCCAATAACAATGCGACCGTGACATTCTTTCTCATATCTGTCATCTCCCCAATAAAATAGCGGTGCCGGAAGGTTCCGAGCACCACTTCAACTGTCTATTATTTTGTGCGAGCGACGCCCGTTTGACAAGCCTCAACTTCTGCCCGGCTTTGCCCGCACTAAAAAACACAAGCGGCGAAGGGGTCATTTCGCCGCTTGTGTTGCTGTTATTTTGCCTTATCCGCCCATACTTTCGTGAAGTCTTGGAGCATCTCGTCCCCGGTCTTTTGACCGCCGACATACGCTTGCATCAACGCGCCGTACTCGTTGACCGCGCCGTCCGGATACTTGAACCAGTTCCATGAGATCGTCTTGCCTTCGTTCGAATAGGCCAAGATGTCGTCTGCAAGCGGACCGAGATCGTTCGCTTCAATCGACTTGAACGCCGGGATGAATTTGAATTTGTTGACCATGTAGTCTTTACCCGTGTCGGATGTTGCCATCCATTCGAGGAAGTCTTTCGCTTCTTCTTTATACTTCGAGTTTTTATTGACGACCCAGTTGTTCGGGACGCCGACCGGGAGACGGTCCATCTTCTCTTTGTCATCGTTGATCGGGATCGGGACGAAGCCCATCTCAATGTCCGGATTCACGTCGAGAATCATCTGTTGCGCCCAGTTCCCTTGTTGCAACATCGCCGTCTCACCTTGAGCGAACTGTGTGACTTGCGTGTTATAGTCCGTCGTGAGCGGGTTTTTGTTGCCGTATTTGATCGTGAGATCGAACAGCTTCAAGAACTGTTGGAACTGCTCATTGTCCTCGAATTTTTCTTTATTCTCATTGAGCGCCTGGATGAACGCATCCGGGTCGTCTTGTTGTGCCATCGGGATGTTAAGCAAGTGGATCCCGAGAATCCAGAATTCGGCGTAACCGACCGAGAACGGTGTGATGCCTGCTTTATCCAACTTCTCTGCCGCATCCGTTAACTCGGACAACGTCTTCGGCAACTCACTGATGCCCGCCTTCTCGAATAGCTCCTTGTTATAGATGAAGCCGTACCCTTCCAAGTTCATCGGCATGCCGTACAATTTCCCGTCCATCGTCATCGGTTCCTTGGCCACTTCCGTCAAATCACCGACCCACTTCTCGCCAGACAAATCTTCCAATTTGTCTTTCCAAGTCTGGGCTTCGGTGAAACCACCGTTATTGAAGATGTCCGGCTCATTGCCCGACGCGAACTGTGACTTGAGCGCGGCCCCGTAATCGGCTCCGCCGCCGACCGTTTGAACGGTCACTTTGACGCCGGTCTCTTCCTCGTATTCTTTCGCCATCGCTTCAAGGTCTTTGGCGATTTCCGCTTTGAACTGGAAGACGTTCAACGTGACGTCTTGCTTGTCCCCGTCATCCGCGTTCGCATCGTTCGATCCTTCATTTTCCGTAAGCGACCCGCCGCCACAGGCCGCAAGTGTCAATACCATCCCCGCCGTCATGACGGCGGTTGATAATCTCCATTTACGTTTCATTTCGCTTCCTCCTAAGTATAGAGTCGATATTCCTTCAACATTCGGTACACCCTAACTTTAGATGAAAACGCTTCCATTATGTAGGTGTCAAAATTGACGTGTAGGGTGGAAAATGTTGCACAGAAAACCAGGACTTTCTTATTGAAAAGAAAGTCCTGGTTTTAGTTTCTTCTATATAATTACAACAGGCTGATTCCAGCTTCTTCACATGCTGTGATCATCTCACTCGGCCAGACCGACGATTGGACTTCACCGATATGGCGGGCACGTAGCAAATACATGGCGACACGTGACTGCCCGATGCCGCCCCCGATTGTAAGCGGGAGACGTCCTTCAAGGACCGCTTGATGGAACGGGAACTTGCGTTTGTCTTCAGCTCCAGCTGTCACCAATTGCTCGGCAAGCGCTGTCTCGTCGACACGGATTCCCATCGACGACAGTTCGAACGCCGATTCGAGTTCCGGGTGCCAGACGAGGATATCGCCGTTGAGCGACCAATCGTCATAGTCAGCCGCGCGACCGTCGTGCTTATCGCCCGAAGCGAGTGCGCCGCCGATTTGCGAGAGGAAGACCGCACCGTACGCTTTACAAATCGCGTGCTCACGCTCTTTTGGTGTAAGATTCGGGTAAAGGTCTTCTAGCTCTTGGCTCGTCAAGAAGTGAATCGACTCTGGCAAGATCGCCTCAATCCCGTACATCGTTTCGACCGTCTGTTCCGTCTCGCGGAGTGCCGCGTAAATCGTTTCGACCGTCGCCTTCAAGTACTCCGTCGTCCGGTGTTCCCGAGCGATGACACGTTCCCAGTCCCATTGATCGACGTGGAGTGAGTGTGTCGCGTCGAGTTCTTCATCCCGACGGATGGCGCGCATCTGTGTGTACAACCCTTCACCGACTTCGAATCCGTAGCGGCCGAGCGCTTCACGTTTCCACTTCGCGAGCGACTGAACGATTTCGAGTTCATGCCCTGGATACTGCGTATCGAACTGGATGATTCGTTCGACACCGTTCAAGTGGTCGTTGACACCGCTCGCCGATGTGACGAACAGTGGGGCCTGAACTTGTGTGAGTCCGAGCGCCGTGCTGAACTTGTCTTCGAATGTCGCCTTCACTACTGTAATCGCCTGTTGTTTTTCCTTCATCTTGCTCATTGCTGTTGTTGTCATGTTTTCTTCCTCCAATTGTGGGATTTCGGGATGGAGCAATAGAAAAAAGCCCTCCAATCCCATGGACTATGGGACGGAAGGCTTCAAGCTCCGCGGTGCCACCCAAATTAGTAGACGAATCTACTCACTTTTTCGAGACGAACATCTCGTAGTTCCGATAACGGGGAACGGTCCGGCTACGTCTACTTGCAAAGCGTTCGGGTAGCGACTCCAGGAGGTTCTTCGACAGAGATTTCAGTCCGGGCTCTCACCTTCCCCGGCTCGCTTTGCTTACGTCTTCTGTGTACTCGTCCTTTCAATGTCGTTCACAATTGAATTGACCCAATTATTATCAATATTCAGACGAATGTCAACTACTTTTTAAAAAAAATTCTCCCCCGTGTAGCGGACGGGGGAGATCCCTTGGGAAGGGTTATTTGATCGAGCCGCTCGTAATCCCTTTGATAATATGCTTTTGCATACCGAAGAAAAAGACGAGGAGCGGAACGATCCCAAGGACTAAACCAGCAAGTGCCAAATCCCATTGTTTTGTATATTGTCCGAAGAAATAGAACGTCGCGAGCGGAATCGTCCGCAGCTCGATGTCTCGGAGGACAAGTGAAGGTAAGAGAAAGTCGTTCCAAATCCAAAGGCTGTTCAAGATGACAATCGTCACCGTGATCGGCTTGAGGAGCGGGAAGACGATGCGCCAAAACACGCCCCATGTCGAACAGCCGTCAATGATGGCCGCTTCTTCAATCTCTTCCGGAATCGACTTCATGAAGCCGTGATATAAGAATACTGAAATGCCAGACCCGAAGCCGAGATACATGACCATCAGTCCCCAATGGCTGTTCAACAGACCGAGGATGCTCGACACTTTGACGAGCGGAATCATGATGGATTGGAACGGGATAACCATCGCCGCGACGAACAAGAAGAAGATGACGGTCGAGATCCAATGTTTCGTCCGGACGAGCTTCCACGCCGCCATCGAAGTGAACAATACGATGAGAAGGTTCGCCCCCGCCGTGATGAGAAGCGAGTTCAAGAAGACGCGTCCGTAGTTCATCGCCTCCCAGGCTTCTGTATAGTTCGACGCGAGCCAGACGCTCGGCAAGGCAGACGTGTTCGTGTAAATCTCGGCAATTGATTTGAACGAGTTGACGATGACGTAATAGAACGGGACGAGATATAACAGTCCAAGTAGAATCGCCACCAGTTCGACGAGACCGAGACCGGCCGTATATCCACCCGCCCGCAGCGGTTTTTGCGGTAGCAATCGCTGTGGAGATGAATCGACCTTCGCTTCGATGCGTTCAATTTTTTCTGTCGTCATGCCTCCACCTCCCGCTTTTTCGTCAAATAGACTTGAGTGACGGTAATCGCCGCGACGACAAGGAAGAAGATGACCGCTTTCGCCGAGCCGAGCCCGTAATTATTATTCACGAACGATTCTGTATAGATGTTCAAGGCGAGCATCTCTGTCGATTTGAACGGCCCACCGTTCGTGAGCGACAAGTTCGTGTCGAACACTTTGAACGACCAGGAGATCGTCAAAAACAGACAGATGGTGATCGACGGCATAATCATCGGTAACGTGATGTGACGCAACATCTTCAATCGATTTGCCCCATCGATTTTGGCCGCTTCCAGCAAATCCGTCGGCACGTTTTGAAGCGCTGCGATGTAGATGACCATGACGTAGCCTCCGCCTTGCCAGATGGCGACGATGACGATGCCCCAAAAGGCTGTCTGGGCGTCACCGAGCCACGGCAGTTCGAACAAACTCCATCCGGTCAGTGCCCCAATTGATTCAAAGCCCTTCACATAGATAAACTGCCAAATGAATCCGAGAATGAGCCCGCCAATCAAGTTTGGCATGAAAAAGACGGTGCGCAGGATATTGCGTGTCTTAATGTTCATCGTCAACAGTAAGGCCAGTAAGAAACCGACGATGTTCGTCAAGATGACGGCCACAATCGTGTATTTCGTCGTAATCCAGAACGAGGCGCGGAACTGTTCATCCTCGAATAGAATCCGCTGATAATTGTCCCACCCGACTACGTTCAACTGACCCGTCACACCGTTCCAATCCGTGAAGCTGTAATAAATCCCGTTTATGAACGGTATGAGCACAATCGCCACAAACGCCAAAAAGGCCGGACCGACGAATGCAATAAAACTCGCTGGTTTCTTCCAATTTCGTCTTCGCTTGTGTTGTTTTGGTGTTTCTGTCATGTTCATCGCCTCCACTATCAACTTACCTCCCTCAAGACAAAATGAAAACGGATACATTTGACGGAAAGGGTGGAATATATTGCACTCAATGGGTGAATTATACGAGACGATGCGTTATGATAAACTCAATGACAACACGAACGAGTCTTCCTGAATGAAGAATTAAACCTTGATTCTAAGTCGATTCACGAATGAAATGAAATAAACCGATTACAATGTTCGAAAGTGGAGGGATTTTATACATGACGACGATTAAACCGTTATCCGACCTAACGATTGCCCAACAAGCCGAGATGTTGCCCGTCAAAGAGATTGCGGAAAAGCTAGGTTTACAAGAAGATGACCTCGACCTATACGGGAAATATAAAGCCAAGTTATCCTTCGACGTCATCGATCGGATGGCGACTCGCGAAGACGGGAAGCTCATTCTCGTCACGGCAATCAATCCGACTCCAGCCGGTGAAGGAAAGTCGACCGTGACCGTCGGGCTCGGCCAAGCGCTCAACCAACTCGACAAACAAGCGATCGTCTGTTTGCGAGAACCGTCGCTCGGGCCGACAATGGGCTTAAAAGGCGGTGCCGCCGGCGGAGGATTCAGCCAAGTGTTGCCGATGGAAGACATCAACCTTCACTTTACAGGCGACATGCACGCTATCACCGCGGCCCACAACACGATTAGCGCCATGCTCGACAATCATCTCCATCAAGGGAACGACCTTGGCATCGATGTCCGGAAAATCGTCTGGAAACGTGTGCTCGACTTGAATGACCGGGCGCTCCGTCACGTGACGATTGGCCTTGGCGGCAGTGCCCATGGCGTACCTCGTGAAGACGGCTTTGATATCACGGTCGCGTCTGAAATCATGGCCATCCTCTGTCTCGCCGATTCGTTGACTGACCTCGAGGCACGCATCAAGCGAATCGTCGTCGCATACGATCGGGACAATGAGCCGATCACGGCCGAACAAATCGGTGCGGCCGGTGCCGCGACACTGCTATTGAAAGAAGCGTTCAAGCCGAACTTGGTGCAAACACTTGAACAGACACCAGCCCTCGTTCATGGTGGTCCGTTCGCCAATATCGCGCACGGATGCAACTCATTGATTGCGACGAAAACCGCGCTCAAGCTCGGTGAATATGTCGTCACCGAAGCTGGTTTCGGAGCCGATCTTGGCGCCGAGAAATTCTGTCATATCAAGTCACGCATCGGAAAATTGAACCCGGACGCCGTCGTTCTCGTGGCGACAGTCCGTGCTTTGAAAATGCATGGCGGTGTCGCCAAAGACCAACTCCACGTCGAGAACGTCGGAGCTGTCGGAAACGGGTTAAAACTTCTCGCCAAACATGTCGAGACGATGGGGAAACTCGGTTTGCCGACCGTCGTCGCCCTCAATCGATTCAATTCGGATACAGCCGAAGAGTTGGCGGCCGTCCTCGATTGGTGTGAAGCGAACCACATTCGAGTGGCGCTCAGTGAAGTGTGGTCGAATGGAGGACAAGGCGGTCGTGCCCTCGCCGAGGCCGTCATCGACACGATTGAGTCGAACGAGAGTTCGTTTACCCCGCTCTATGCGTTAACCGATTCCATCGAACAGAAAATTTTGACGATCGCCCGTGAAGTGTATGGAGCGGCCGACGTCACCTTTACCGCAACCGCGAAAAAACAGATGGCACAAATCGAAGCGAACGGCTGGCAGCACTTGCCGATTTGTATGGCGAAGACGCCGTTCTCGCTCTCGGATGACCCGACGAAACTCGGCTACCAACACGGGTTCACCGTGACAGTGCGAGAGTTGAAACCGTCGGTCGGCGCTGGCTTCCTCGTCGCCTTGACAGGTAACGTCTTGACGATGCCGGGTCTGCCGAAACAACCGGCCGCCTTGAATATGGGGATTGATGAGACTGGGAAAGCGATTGGCTTATTCTAATCAAGACAACGGAGGGATCAGGATGGACGTCACGGAACATACGTATGCAGACGGATACCGGACACAACTATTGCACGTCAAGGCCAGACAACCGATTGGAAATTGTTTCATTTTCCATGGAATGCTTGAGCATCATCAGCGTTATGTCGAATTTGCTGATTTTTTGTCAGAAATTGGTTTTAATGTGTTTCTATGCGACCTTCGCGGTGCCGGTTCCTTGGCCCGGACCCAGTCCACTTACGCTCATCTATCTCCACACGAAGGATTTGATCAAATGGTCGACGACGCCATCTCGCTCCTCGATCACTATCAAGATGAATCGCCGACCGTCGTCCTCGGCCATAGTTTCGGCTCATTGCTCGCGCGTCGACTCGGTCAACAGCTAGGTCATCGCTTGGCGGGTGTCATCGCCGTCTCCCCACCCCCGCATTCGGGATTGATCGGACGTGCCGGACTGTATGCGATCGATTTGGCCATTCGGTTCAAAGGGAGCACCCATGAATCCCGTTTATTCGAACGCTTATTGTTCGGACGATATAACTTGAAATTCTTACCCGCCACGACCGAGAGCGATTGGATTTCTAGTGTTCCCGAGGAAGTGACCGCCTATTTGGACGACCCGGACTGTGGTGGGATTCCGACGCTCGGATATTTACACGAGGTAGCAAAAGCGTCACTCGATGTGACCTCTGCCGCCCGGATACAAGAACATCCGAAAACACTACCGATTTTGTTCGTCGTAGGTGCTGATGACCCCGTCGTACATGACGGAGAAGGACTCTCCGGAATCGTCCGCAAACATCAGGCCGCCGACATCGAATTGACCGTGCTGTCTTATGATCAGGCTCGCCATGAAGTGCTTCGTGAGCGCCAACACCAAGACATCTGGACGGATATCGGCGACTGGATGCATCAAACGATACGAATCGCAAAAAGAACCTCCTAGGAAATGGAGGTTCTTTTTTATCAAAATAATGCAATAGTATTCTAATTCATTTACTTTTTTTGTAATTTAGATTCTTCTTTCCAATTTTCAAGTGCGCTATACTTAGACCGCAGACTAAAAGAATACTCATATTTTGATACGTATTCACCGAAAGGGGTAACACATTGAAGCCAACGATCACACGATTGAGCACGGCCGTCCTCATCTCTAGCACAGTGTTGAGTACGCTTTCCCCGCTCACTCATATGCAGTAACATACGAAGGAACAGTAAATACATCGATTTTAAATGTTCGTTCCGCCACATCTACCACTTCGGATATTGTCGGGAAATTAACTGAAGGCAAAACCGTTCAGGTGTATACGACGAACGACAACTGGGCTCAAATTGAATTCGAAGGCGAAAAGCGCTACGTATCGTCGACTTATTTGACACTCAAATCGACCGTCACGAAAACGGCGACGACCGCCTCGACGACAGCGACGTCTGCTTACAAGGCTGATGCGAACGTCAACTTACGCTCATCGACATCGACGTCTGCTACCGTCTTGACGACCATCCCGAAAGGCGCGACCGTCACCTATATCTCTTCGCACGGTACCGCCGGTTCATGGATGAAAGTGACGTACGGCAAGTATACCGGTTATGTCGTGGCTCAGTACTTTACACCGTCGGCCCCTGTCGAAATACCGTATTACGCGAACAAGACAGCGGTGTTATACAACTCGACCGGTTCGGGCGCGACGAAACTCGCGACGATTCCGGCTGGTGCCAAAGTGACGCATCTTGCTTCACTCGGCGCGACCGGCTCATGGTTTAAAATCCAATATGGCACGAAAGTCGGCTACGCTCCATCCCGTAACTTCTCGACGTCACTATTGACTCCAGATACGTCGATGCCCGAAACGACGACACCTTATTTTTCAATCACAAACGTCGCCTTGTATAACAGTTCGGCCTCAGGCGCGACAAAAATCGCGACCATCCCTTCGGGTGCCCAAGTCGAACAAATCGCAATGGCTGGACTCAGTTCGTCGTGGTTCAAGATTCGTTACAATGGCGTCACCGGCTATGCCGCCGTCCGTAACTTCTCGAAGACGAAGCCGGAAGTCGTCGTACGAACGCCTTATTACGCCGCTCGCGATCTCGTCTTGTATAAATCGTCTGCCTCGGGTGCAGATCGTCTCCGGACCATCCGCGCCGGCAGTAAAGTGACACAAGTATCGGATGCTGGACTCGCGAGCTCATGGTTTAAAATCGAGTATGACGGTGTCACCGGCTATGCCGCAGCTCGCAACTTCTCGACGACACCACCAGAAGTGATTGTCATCAAGCCTTATTACGCGATTCGGAACGTAGCGATGTACAGTTCGTCCGCCTCGGGCGCAACGAAAATCGATACGATTCCATTCGGTGCGAAAATCGAACAAATCTCTCAAAGCGGATTATCGAGCTCATGGTTCAAAGTCCGCTATGACGGGAAAACCGGTTATGCCGCTTCACGTCACTTCTCAGTCGAAAAACCGGAGGTGATTGTCGTGACAGATTACTACACGACGCAACGAGTCGTCCTCTATGACCGGTCGGCATCACCGAAAACAAAAATCGCAGTCATTCCGACAGGGACAAAAGTTCAGCAAATTTCTGAGGCCGGATTGACCAGCTCGTTGTATAAAATCAAGTACGGCTCGCTCACAGGCTATGCGACCGCGAGTTACTTTGCGGACAAACCGCCAGTGCCAGAAGAACAGCTCGAGGCCGAACGTGAAATCGAGGTCGTCGTCGCGAACAACGGGACGCTGAACGTGCGCAATAAAGCAGTTGATGGCGCCGTCATCGGGACGCTCGCGAACGGGACGGTCGTCAAAGTGAAGCCAATCGTCGGTAGCGACTGGGGGGTCATCTCATATCTCGTCAACGGCTCGCTCGTGAAAGGGTACATCTCCCTCACGTATACGAAACCGTACACACCGCCTGTCGCCGGCAGTAAGGAAATGGTCATCACCGAAACGGCCTATCCATACACGCTCGCATCGATGGTGACGACGCAACGCAACGTGTTCGCCCAGTCGGACGCCTTCCGGGCTGCGAACGCCTATGTACCGAAAGCGTATATCACTCGCGCGACACCGACCGCCACGACAGGGACGATCAGTTCAACGGAACTCATGACGACTTCATTCCAATATTTGAAGGCAACCGCTTCAACAGCCGCAGCAAACTTGGGCGGCTTGTCGACGAATACGAAACTTGAGTACCTCGGCACACAAAAAGTCGGTTCGACGACTTGGTATAAAGTAAAATCGGGTCTACTGACCGGATACGTCAGCGCCGCCAACGTCGCTGGTAATGTCAAGGTATTGAAAGATGCTTCTATGACAGCTCACTCGTTCGGGGTGCTCAACCCAGGTGAGACGGTGAGCATCACTGGTGAGCTCGGTCAATATTACACAATCAGCTATTACCGACCGAGCGGATACCATATTCGTGTCTATGACCAAACTTGGCGTCTTGCGACGGATGAGGAAATCACACGTCACGTGTCACCGTCTTCGTTCGCCACGACGTCACGGGAATATTTCCAGTTCCTCGATTTGTCGAAGGGGGCCGATTTGACGGCGCCTGTCTTGAACAAGTCGCTCGTCGGTAAAGGGATTTTAGATGGACGCGGTCAAGCGTTCATCGATGCGTCACGTACGCACAACGTCAACGAAATTTACCTATTGTCGCATGCATTGCTTGAAACCGGTCATGGGACGTCCGCCCTCGCCACCGGGACAGTTGTCTCGAGCGTCGACGGCAAGGCCGTCACACCGAAGACCGTCTACAATATGTACGGAATCGGTGCGATTGACGGGAACGCCCACGTCAAAGGAGCTGAGCGCGCTTATAAAGAAGGTTGGTTCACACCGGAAGCCGCCATCATCGGCGGTGCCAAGTTCATCGGGGATTCGTATATTAACAACCCGAGCCGGAAACAGAACACGCTCTATAAAATGCGCTTTAATCCATCAAATCCTGGGACGATGCAATATGCCACGGATATCGCCTGGGCGACGAAACAGACCACCAACATTTACAACATGTACCAACAGCTCGAATCCTATACACTTTACTTCGACGTTCCAAAATTCCAGTAAGACACAAAGAGACACGCAGCCGACGATGGCGCGTGTCTCTTGTTATGTCCATTCGATTGAGTCGACGATTGCTTCAATCTCTACTTTCTCATTCGTCACTTCATCGGTGACGTACGTCAAAAATAAAAGTCGTTTCCCGTCTGTAAGTGACCAGACGTCAAGATGCATCCCATCTTCGATTCCGCTCGCATAGGCCGTCGTCATACCACCTGCGTCTGTCGTGACACTCGGTGCGACTTTGACGTCAATCGGGAACTCGCCTAAAAACGTGTTCAACTCTTGGAGAGCCGCGTCGCTCGGCGCTTGTGCTTCCTCGGCTTCATAGATGGACATCTGAAGCGTCCCTTGGGCGTCGGCTTCTACCGAATAAAAGCTGACATGGTCTTCTTCTTCATTGTATTCAAAGTGTTCTGGGTAGGATAGACGGATCCAACCGTCAATCTCGTATTCCTTCATGCTGTTTGCTCCTTCGTCTTCTTAAATGCTAGACCTGTCACCATCTTCGCTTGGAGCGCATATTTGAGGCGCTCGGTCACGTAAAGACGTTGACTGTTTTGGTCTTGGGCAATCATGTGCCCGAATAAGTTCAATCGTACGGTTTGATGTGATAAAAAATAGAGTCGGTCCGGGTCTAACGGTCGATATTCGCCTGAATCTTCGAGATGCTCAATTTCGAAGCGACGCAATACGTTGAGTGCGCAATATTGATCCGTCTTCCCAGTGCTCGTGTGCAACTCGACTCGAACAAACTGAATATCGTATGGGCATAGATTCATAAAAATTGGACCGATTCGTTCATGGATGAGCAACACCCCCATATCCGTCTCAATCAAATCGGGGAGTGCCTGCTTGTCTTGTGAGATGCTCAAGACGACATAAGGACGTTCAGTCGGTGCGAGCAATTCCCCTTTAAAAAAGCGGAATCGTTGGATGCCGGTCAATACACGGGCCCGCCAGGCACTGCCCCGGGCTTCCGCTTCAATCCGATATAGCCTTTCTCGACTCACGACTACTCCCCCTTCAATTGTTTGAGCGATGCGACGAATCGTTCCCACTCTTGGTCGTCACAGACGACCTTACTTTCAATTCCCCATTCTTCCTCGATCTTCAAACGTACTTCGTTCGTCTCGAGATGACGCGTGAGCTGTAGCGGCCCGATTTGAACGGTCAGCGGTTCGACGATGAACTCGTTCGTCGCCGGGCCGACCCATTTCAAACGTTCCGTTCGAAGAATCACTTGCCAGTCCGACTCGTGGCGAATCGAGAACGTCCATTGACGGAGCTTCGTCTCCTGGTCGATTTGTTTGGCTTGTTTCATCATCCGAAACCCTTCGCTCATCATCCGTAAATAGGATTTACGCTCACTCATGCCCCATCCACTCCTCTCCTCTATTATCTTAGCAAGACAACCTAGCCGCAACAACCAATGTTTTTTCAAAAAAGGGTTTGCAAAGCTAAAATCCTGTGCTATTATATTACCGTAACGTTAAGCGTTTCGCGGGTGTAGTTTAATGGTAAAACCTCAGCCTTCCAAGCTGATGACGAGAGTTCGATTCTCTTCACCCGCTCCATTTTAAAATTTCATATGCGGGTGTAGTTTAATGGTAAAACCTCAGCCTTCCAAGCTGATGACGAGAGTTCGATTCTCTTCACCCGCTCCAATTACCGACATATACGCGAGAATTTGCTCGCACACATAACCGCACGGTGTCCCGTGCACCAAGCAGAACGTCATTCGACGTTCTGCTTTTTTGTTTTTCAGCATAATAGCACCGATTTCGACAACGCTTAAATGACGGTAATTCGGGAAAAGGATGGGAGATAAAAAGGAGGGATTCCTGTGATTCAAGTACGTCTTCAACCGTTCACCGTCTACGAGAGTGCTTTGATGCGCACGACTTCAACATTGATTGAAACGAACGAGAGCTTGATTGTGATCGATCCGACCTGGTTGCCCGAAGAAATCGCCACGATTCGCCGGGATGTCGAATTGCGACGCCAGGGGAAAAAGCTGTATGTCATCTATACGCATCAGCACTACGACCATATCATCGGAGCTTATGCATTTCCTGATGCCACCGTCATCGCGTCTCAAGCGTTCGTCGAGACGGATGCGAGTTCTCAGCTCGATGAGATTCAATCGTTCTACGAACAGTATTACATCGATCGTCCCATCATCAAACCTGCTGTTGATATTATGATTTCGGAAGATGGTACCCTCGCCCTCGGTTCTACGCCCATCACGTTCCTATTGACGCCTGGTCATGAGTCGACCCACATGTCTTTAATCATCGAACCGTTACGTCTGCTCGTATGTGGCGATTATGCCTCCAACATCGAGCCGCCGTTCATCGAACACGATGCCGAGGCATATTTGACGTCGTTGCAGAAACTCCAAGCAGCCATTTACGAGTATGAGATTCGGTGGCTCATTCCTGGCCACGGCGACTTGTGTGACGACCGAAGCAAAATGATGGAGCGACTGAGCGCCGCCGAAGAATATATTCTCGCCTTGCCAGAAGAACGCGTCTGGTCTCCGCATTGGCCCGAACACGCTTTCTTCCAGCGCGTCCATGAACGTAATCGGAAGCACGTCGAGCAAAAAGCAAAAGATCGCGAGTCGCGGCAACAAGATTATTGACGCAAAAAAATCGCAACGTCTCCCCAAGACGTTGCGATCCCCCCCTATTATGTAGACCTATTTCTTTGTGACGCGTTCTGAACGGACCGTGAACATACGGTCAATCCCATAAATGGTCACGCCGGTGACAGCGAGCAATCCAATCATAGCTGATGAAAACATTGACCATACCCCCATTGTTCACAAATTCGTCATAATCACCCCGTGCCTTCATTATAGAAGAAAACAAATCAAAAAGAAAGCGTTTTCTTCTAACTTTCTTCACAATTTTGTCACGCTTCTGTTTTTACTTTCGCTTGTCTAGCCTTGCGCAAATATGTGTAGGTTTTGTGGAATGTGGGAATACACTCTATAAGAATAAAAGAGACAGAAAGCTGTTCGTTGAGGAGGAAGAGGCATGATCAAGTACGGCACGTTGGTGCGGGTCGAAGGGAAGTATGCCGTGTTACGTTGGAACAACGGCTCGAGCTTTATCCCAAGACGATTCTTGCCATCAGAAGCACGTGTTGGCGATACCATCATTCGAGATAACCACCATTACTATCTCGAAGAAGACATGACACCCAATTTCGATGCGCTGATTAAACAACATTATAAAAAGTAGACAAAGACAGACCGGTTTCTTTCCAGTCTGTCTTTGTCCGTTCATTTCGTTCGGTCATGCAGCCAGTCGAAATCGACCGGTCCGACTTGTTTGGCCGTGATGATGCCGTCTGGCCCAATTAAGTAGGTGGTCGGGAGCGCGACGACACGATACGTCTTCTCCACCGTCCCCGTCTCGTCCAATAGGATTGGGAAACTGACCGGCACTTCCTGTAAAAACGCATCGACGTCTCGTTTACCGAGCCGCTCGTTTTTCGTCGCATTCACCCCGAGCACAGGGATGCCTGTATCTTCGCCGAATTCAATCAACTCTGGCAACTCTTCCCGACACGGTGGACACCACGTCGCCCAAAAGTTCAGGATGACTTGTTGCCCTTCATAGTCGGCGAGGGACACCGACTGCCCTTCCGTCGTCTCGAGCTCGAACTGTGGCGCCCGCTGTCCGACTTCAAGACCGCCGAGCACGCCGTCGTCCGTGGCGACTTCGACCGTCAGCTCACTCGCTTGGCTCGTCTTGTACTCGTCGTAACCTTTATAAGCCAATCCTCCAATGAGGCCGGCCATGATGAGACTGATTGCTAGTTTATGAAATCGCATGATTTACCCCTTGTTCTGTGGACTGTTCACTCCTAAACTTAACTTATCACATCATTCAAAGGAGAGTAACTATCTTGCAACTTCACAATGAGAAAGTTAGCCTCACCCTAAAAGCGCACGGCGCCGAAATGACAAGTTGGAAAGTCGAAGGAACGGAGCTCCTTTGGCAAGGCGACCCGACGTATTGGGGGCGGCAAGCCCCAATCCTATTCCCTTTCGTCGGAAGGATGCTTGACGACCGCTACTTATATGAAGGACTGACATACACGATGAGCCAACACGGATTTGCACGAGACGAACTGTTCGAGGTCGCCGAGGCTTCGGACACACACGTCCGGTTCATTCTTCGTGATTCGATCGAGACCCGTAAACACTATCCGTTCTCATTCGAACTGAACGTCATCTATCGCTTGATCGGCGAAGAGTTGAATGTGACGTACCACGTTTTCAATCGGGATGATGTCGTACTCCCATTCAGCATCGGCGGACATCCGGCCTTCAACATTCCGTTTGCCGGGGGCACGTTCGAAGACTATACGATTGACTTTGGGGAGACACGAACACTCGACCGTCTCTTGCTCGAAGGACCTTACTTGACGGGTGCTTATCAACCGCTTGGGGAACGTCGTTATATCCCGTTGACGCATCATTTGTTCGACCAGGACGCCCTTATCTTTGAACAAATCGAATACGCGGCGCTCCGGCATCAGCCGAGCGGCCGGGCCATCGTCATGGAATCCCCCCAGTTCACCCACTTCGGCATCTGGTCACCTCCACATTCCGACGCCCCGTTCGCCTGTCTCGAGCCGTGGTTCGGACATGCCGACTATAAAGGGCACCGGAAAGACATCCTCCATAAGGAAGACATGCAACTGCTCGAACCAGGCGAGTCGTTCGAAGCGACTTACACCTTGTATATGGAATAAAAAACGTGCTGACCGCTATGGTCAGCACGTTTTGTTAAAAGCGACTGTCTTGCTCCGCCTCATACTCTGAAGGCGGTTTTTTCATGACGATGGCGAGGACGATATAAATCAGAAGACCTGGACCTCCAAATAGGGCGAGAACGACGAAGATGATTCGCATCAATGTCACATCGACACCTAAGTAGTTCCCGAGTCCCGAACAAACACCAGCAATCATTTGATTCGACGGATCTTTATACAGTTTTCGTTCCATCAAGACACCTTCTCCTCCAGTTTTTCGTTAACGCTGTGGTCGACGGAGCGTCGTTCTGCCACCTGTCGCCACTTCTCCACGACTGTCAAAATCGAGTGCTTCATTGATTGGGGTACTGCCGGATTTCACTTCGATCCGACGGCCATACAACCCACGATTATCGAGCGAAGCGGTGATGATCGTCGCGACATCCGTTTCGGAAATGGTCGCACCATCCGCATCACTCAAGTCCTCTGATGCTTCGATTGAACCTTTACCCGGTTCATCGACAATGGTCACTGGGCAAATAATCGTATAGTTCAAACCGCTCTGTTCGATATACTCCTCAGCGGCATTGTTAGCTGACAGAAAGTTGAAGAGTTCTTTCGGTGCAGCGTTCGGTTGATCGGCGCCATAGGCACTGAGTAAGATGACATGACGTACTCGTTCCTTCTTGGCGGCATCGATGGCATTCATCGCAACGTTTCGGTCAAGTAGTTCAATTTCAGCGATCGAACCATCCGCGCCGGCAGTTGCCGCGATAATAACGGCATCTTGTCCGTTTGTCGCCTCATGTACTTTTTTCTCGAGTTCTGTCTCGACATCAACCGTCAATACGCGTGCACCCATTTTCTCGTACTCTGCTTGTAGTTCAGGATAACGAATTAAAGCGGTCACTTGATGGGTTTTCGCCAGGTTTTTCAATACACGTTTCCCGATCTCTCCTGTTGCTCCAATGACTAAAACTTTCATTCAAATTTCCCTCCTCAAAAGAGTAGTTCATTTGATTAAATTTCCTCTTTCGGAACGGAATCAAACCCTTTTCGCGAAATTATCTCACCGTTCCCCACATCGTCAAGTCGAGGGCGTCACGAATGGCTTGAACACTCGCTTCGGTCGGTTGATAGTAATAGACGTTATCGATGTTGGCGTCTTCTCCTTCGATTTGAAGTTTATCCACCTGCGGCTGTAATACCATCGTCATTCCGATCGATGCCATCTGCAACGGATTCATTTCGAGTCCCATCTCGTCTTTCATGAAACGATACGTCGCCGGGATTTTTGTCCAGCCTGTTGGACTGGCCAATTTATCGGCGACGGCTGACATGACCTCGGTCTGTCGATTCGATCGCGCCCCATCCGTATCTGTTTTCCGATGACGAGCATAGGCGAGCGCCATATCTCCGTCCATGGCGTACGAGACACCTTCCGTGTATTCATACGTCTGATTGAAGCCTTTCTCACTGAACGAGTGGGTCGCCGTCACGTTGACGCCGCCAACCAAATCAATCAGTTCCATGAACGTTTCGAACGTGATGACGACTTGACCGTCGACAGACGCTTCGGTCAATCCCTCTACCGCTCCAACGGTACAGTCAGCACCGCCATAGGCGAAGGCATGGGTGATTTTATCGCCTTCTCGCTCTGGTTCACAAGGAATCGCCGTATACGTGTCACGTGGAATCGAGACGTTTTGGACAGTGCGGGAACGCGGCACGAATTCCATCAGCTGTAACGAGTCGGTCCGTGATCCTGATAACGATTCTCCGACCCGGGCATCACTGCCCATGACGAGGAACGTGACCGGACGTGTCGCCATATAGCCGGCCCCAATCATCAAGAGCAACAGAACGAGAAGCAATTTCCCTTTCCATTTGCGACGGCGTGGTTTTTCCTTCGGAGCGGCCGTCTCCCGTTTGACGTGCGTCCGTTCCGGCTCTCGTGTTTTCTGTCTAGGCTCACGTCGTTCATCTCGGCGCGGCTTCGACTTACGCTTCTTACCGAAGGGAAGACTTAGTTTCGGTTTTTTGACGTTGAGCGATTTTTTCTTTCGTTCCGACGAGGGTTCGTCCGAACGATTTAAAAACGGATGCTCGCCTTGTCCTGGATCTGTCGGCCGATTCGAATCATTGTTTAACTTGTCTGCTTCATGCCCTTGGTGCTGATGCGTCTCGTGTCGAGCCTCTTCATCTAGTCGAGCTTGTTCGTCTAGCCGGGCTTGTTCGGTTAATCGTTCGCGTTCAAGCTCCCGTTTCCGTCGTTCGACACGTGATAAGTGTTGATCGTCATTCATGTGCTGTACCTCTAGTATGGTTAGATTTTTCTACATTATCATCGACAAACGCTATTCTGACAACGGTTAGCGCAAAAATCCGTCTTAAGCATGAGACGGAATGGTTGTTTTGAATCGAAACCGGGAAAGGAATAATAATTGGTGTCTGCCCATCTGTGGATGGATAGATTGTTCGACGTCCTCTCGAAAGGAGGGAGAGCTAATGCGTATCGGGAAGTTACGGATGTTGCTGGAACAATACGGTGAAGCCACGCTTCGCGATGTAATTGTCGAGATGTATCGCAACATCCCAAAAACCGTGATTGAAGAGAAAGATATCGACTTTATGGTCAGCCAGTTCACGCGCTATAAAGAACAAAAGTCGTCAGACGAACGTCATTCGCTCTCACAGACCATCATCCTCGCTGAGCGCTTTGTCGAATTGGCATATGACCATTTATATTTAGTGCCCAATCAAGTGATGAGTGAACGGGATCAAAAAAACTGGTACATTCACGCTAAAAAGATTATTCGCGACCTCGTCCATTACGCTGACGATGAGCCCGAGGCTCGGACGATGTATGAAGAAATGTTTTTGTTGCTGTCGTCTTCAGCGGGAGAAGAACCTCTATTCACGACAAGTGACCCGTTTCGACTATTAAAATTGTCTCAAACCACGATGTTATCCCAACTGATTCAATATTATCAACTCGACGCCCCCGCCCCTGCCGTTTGGATTGATCGGTCTTTGTATACCGCGCTCCACGTCCCAAAAGATGTCGATTCCACCCGGGTCGATTTGCTCTCGACCCTCCTCGAGCAATCGTATAGTATAGCTGAATGGAACTTGCTCCACGAACGCCTCACCGCGTTGTGCGACCGTACGTTAGCGAAAGCCCAGACAGACGATAATGCGCTCGCCGATTATCAAGCTTTAAAAATGCTCGAGCTAGAATTGCTCGTCGAACGTGGCTTGTTATCTGAGGCCGAACAAAAATTGTTCGCCGAATATATCCCGTTCTTCTCGCATCGTTCTGAACCGTTCAAAGTGTATGTCAATATGCTTGAAAGTCATGGACATACGAATGAAACGAAACGATTGCGTCGTCTCGCCAAAGAAAAGCGCATCCAGTTGTAACCTCATGCTGCATACGAAAAAAAGGGAGTCAATCGACATCGTCGGTTGACTCCAATACATGATATGAACGAGGGGTGTTCATCTGAAAAGGAGGGGAAGTTGGTGCAGAACTTCCTTCCTACACGTTTAGTATAAATCAGATTTGAAACCGCTTCCGTTTTAGATATTGCATTTTTGTGAACGTTTTCACGTTATTCGATGGCATTAATGATTCCAAGACCGATGACGGACAGTAGCACGATCAGCACAAAAATAAAGACCATCTCATTCGGGGAGCGAAACCCCTCATATAGTTCTACCGCCTCGTCGACGATGACATTCTCGTGGACCACAATCGGTTCTTCTGTATCCGCTTGAGCCACGAGCGGCGTCCCCGCCAACAGCACTACTATCAACCACAAGCCTGTCAAATATCGCATAGTCGTCTCCTCGGTTCGTTTCTTTACATCAATTATAGCATGTCGATTTCAAAGTCATGACACGGTTTTCTTCGTTCCCCCCCCAGTTAAATAATTCTCACACCCATTTCCGTTTAAAAGATCTAGTTTTGTTTTTTTCGATTCAGTTTGATACAAACCTATTTCTGAAGCCATTCTCCTGTTCTTTTCAAACGGGACTCTCAGGAAAACGCCTTAAATTCATCCCTATTTTAACCAAATAATGTTCATCATTTTAATACGAGCATTTTAAAGTGGTAACGCTTACAATTTAAGGGTGTTCCAATAACTGTAGAAAGTAGGTTGCTTTCATGAAGCACACCTTTATCGTCAAAGAAAGCCGACAACTCAAGCCCCACGAACGGTCCATGCTCCACTCTCTCTATCCAGCAGGTCAACTTCCACATCTTTTCTGTCTGCCTGCTGACTGCTACCACTATACCGGGTGGTTTCGTAACAAGCCAGTCGCCGCTGTCACAGTTGACTGCAAGGATTTCAAAACCTCGCATTTGATTCGCTTGAGCGACACCACTTGCAAAAATCGCATGATGTTAAGTGGTTTAATCGATCAGGTCTTGTTCCAACTTCGATTAGAGGTTCGTCACAACACAACGGTTTCGGTAACTCTCCCAACTGACGCACCAGACAATTTGTTGAATGGTTTCAAGGACATTGAATTTCTTCCCCACCTCGAGGCGACGTCGTTTGAGTTCCCTTTCGTTCCGTACACAAAAACAACTTTTGACCAATGGCAATTTTGTATAGAGTATCCCGAGACGCATGGAGATTGGTTACGAAAACGAAATCAATATTTCTGGCTCTTGCCTGGAGCCGTCCCCCTTACGGCTCGGACACTTGATATGCTCCATCGAAGGCAAACAATCTTTTATTCGTTAAAATGGAAAGGCACTGTGGTCGGTACGATGTACGGCGAGATTAAGCAAGGTCGATTGTACCTCCACGAGTTGCATATCGTTGGCCAAAAAGAATTTACTCAAGAAGGCATCTCATTTTTTCAGCAATCATACTATGATAAATTTAAAAAGACAGAATTGATGAGTGTCACTGCCACTTCGATGCAGACACACGTCCTGCACGCTTTATACGAGCAAGGTGCCCGTCCAACGCCATCATCCACTTATACATTATTGAAGTATTTGACTCCAGCGCGAACGGATTAATAAAAAAAACACGAAACGTCCGCGGTCCGTCAATCAGACTCGTTCGTTTCGTGTTTTTATTCGGCAGCGTTTGTCGAATCCATCGCGAGCGGTGGCATCTTTTCAAAGAGATTGGTCCGAAGACCCGTATCACGTCGGTCCAACGATTCAATCCGGTCGAACTGAATTTCACGATCCGTCACACTGAACCAGTACGTGATGTGGGGCTCGTCTGTAAACCGCAGGGCGTAGTTCGAACCGTTCAAGTGAAAGTCCACTTCTGTGGATAGAAGTTCAGATGGACCAATTTTTTTATGGGTCGTCAAGCGTTCCAGAACGACTTGCTCTTCATTGATCCGATAGTCGACAAACGTCGCAAGTGAGAGTCCAAACACAAATGACACCAGCGCGAACGCGCTGACCAATCCAAGAGTGATCTTTCCGTTCATTTCGCCGTCCCTCCCTCTTTTAGTATATCGGATTCCGACAAAACGTTGTGAAGTGACAATTTGTTCAAGTTTCGTCAAACTAGAGCGAGAGGAGGGAACAACCATGCACATTGACCATACCGGAATCGCCGTCCGTGACTTAGACGAGGCGATCGCATTTTACACGACCGTTCTACAAGGAAAGTTGGTCGACCGTTATACGAACACAGCCATCGGCGTCGAGACGGAGATTGCCGTCATCCACGTGGGTGACGACGTAATTGAACTATTATTGCCGACGAGTCCGACCAGCCCAATCGCTCGCTTCATGAAAGCGCGTGGTAAAGGTGTTCACCATATCGCCTATCGCGTCGAGGATTTGGACGAGTCAATCGAGTCACTTAAACGTGACGGTGTAACTTTTTTAGAGGACACGTTGCGGACGACGGCCAAAGGCCGGCGCCTCATCTATATGGACCCCCGTCATTCCGGAGGCGTCATCGTCGAACTATGTGATTATCCAACAATAAAGCAGTGAGGGCTCCCCTCACTGCTTTTGTAATGCCTGTTCGATGATATCCCGGTTCTTCGTTTTCAATCGTTCGTTATGGGATGATACCATTGCGGTTTTCGTCGCATCCGGATCGATGAACGTTTTCGCTCGGTTGACAGCGTTGGCCGCATCTTGGAAAGCACCCGCAATCAGATGGACTTTCCCTTCATGCGTCAAAATGTCGCCCGCTGCGTATAGACCTGGCACCGACGACTCACTGCTCGCATTGCCTTTCACGTAAAAATCGTTCACCATCTCGACTTGAAGCTCACATTCCCCGAGAAGCGCTGTATCCTGCTCATACCCATGATTGATGACGACCTCGTCCACTTCCACAACCTCGCGGGCGCCTGTTCCGCAATCGACGAGAGCGACGGCATGAATCGTCGTCCCGTCCCGGGAAATCAAATCCTCGATTTGCGTATGCAATCGACAGTCGACACGCCCACAGAGGAGCTTATCGACTTGCGACTCATGTCCTTTAAGCGCCTCTTTTCGATACGTCAAAATGACACGCTCGGCAATCGGTTCAAGCTCGTTGGCCCAATCGATCGCACTGTTGCCGCCACCCGAAATCAACACCGTCTTCCCTTTGAACGCCATGAGCGATTTGACCGTATATTGTAAGTTGGAGACCTCGAAGCGCTCCGCTCCGCTAATATCAATTTTCTGCGGTTGCAGGATACCACTTCCTGTCGCGACAATGACCGTTTTCGATCGATGTTGCCCGTGCGTCGTATCCAATACGAAATGGCCATCGTGATCTTTCGTCATCGATTCGACCTTTTCTCCGAGCACGACGGTCGGGTCGAACGTCAAGCCTTGTTCTACCAGTTGTTCGATGAGTCGAGCCCCGGTCGTCGGCGTGACACCCCCGACATCCCAAATCATCTTCTCTGGATAGACATGGATTTTCCCGCCGAGATGCGGTTGAAACTCAATCAATTTCGTTTTCATCCCCCGCAATCCGCTGTAAAACGTCGCATATAGCCCGGCCGGTCCGCCTCCAATAATCGTTACATCATATAGGTCCTGTTCGCTCATCGTCCTCACCCTTCCTCAAAACTCCTGCGCCATTGATTCTCATTCTCATTCACTATACCGCGAATTAGACCGCTCGACAATCTATTTTGACATCAAACAAACATTGACACGATGTGTCGCACTTGCTATAGTAAACTCGATATTGAGAATCATTATCACGGGCGTCATTTACGGAAAGGGGAATCCAACATGTCACGGATACATACGACGGATATCGAGGTCGGATATGGGGACAAGACGATTGTAAAACAATTGAGCTTATCGATTCCCGACCATAAAATCACGACGATTATCGGACCGAACGGTTGTGGAAAATCGACGCTCTTAAAAGCGATGACACGGATTCTTTCTCCATCTGCTGGCGCTGTGCATTTAGACGGGGCCGATATCGCGAAATGTAATACGAAAGAGATTGCCCGTAAAATGGCCATCTTGCCGCAAACGCCGGAAGGTGCCGGCGGCTTGACCGTCGGCGAACTCGTCTCCTACGGTCGATTCCCTTATCAGTCCGGATTTGGACGCCTCTCGAAACATGACCATGAAGTCATCGATTGGGCACTCGATGTGACCGGGACGCTCGCTTATAAAGACCGCAGCGTCGACGCCCTGTCTGGGGGACAACGTCAACGCGTGTGGATTGCGATGGCACTCGCCCAAGAGACCGATTTAATCTTCTTGGATGAACCGACGACTTACCTTGATTTGGCCCATCAGCTCGAAGTGCTCGAACTGCTCGAAACGCTCAATCGAGAGCAAGGGCGGACCATCGTCATGGTGCTCCACGATTTGAACCAGGCCGCTCGCTTTGCCGATCATATCGTTGCGATGAAAGACGGCGAGGTGCTCGCGACCGGTTCGGCTGAGGAAGTCATTTGTCCGCTCGTGCTCAGACAAGTGTTCCATATCGATGCCATCATCGGGCGTGACCCCCGGACCGAAAAACCGATGTGTCTCACTTACCATTTGATTAAGGATGAGCTAAAAGAAGCGCCCCCTGCCCAGCAGGCCGCCGCAACCTTGCTTGCTAATGCCCGTTAGGCTTTCTTAGACGTCCCGCACATCGCGAGACGTTTTTTCGATTCCTGCACGTTAGTGAGGAGGAAGACACGGGTAATACATCGAAGGTATTGAAAAAGGAGGCACGTTATGGATTGGCTCGATGGATTATTTGTTCTCACCTCGGTCGCTTGGCTATATGAAATTTGGCGATACCGAAACCGGTCCGAACCGACCGATGGTGCCAGTGAGCACGCTAGTTTTTATATCGTCTCATTGATGATGGTTACCGTATTCGCTATCTCGATCGGACTTTCTGTTTGGACCGATACACGTCAGGCCACACTGCAACGCCTGCTCGGCCTTAGCGGGTTCATCGCCGGTGTCTCACTTCGCTATTGGGGCATCCGACAATTGCGCCATCAGTTCACCCGCCACGTCGTCGTCCGGCCCGCGGATGAGCTCGTCAGTTCGGGACCGTATCGTTATTTACGCCATCCCCTCTACACGGGGCTCTTATTTATCACGTTCGGATTTTCACTCTTTTTCGCGCCTTGGACGATTGCTCTCGTCGGTACATGTTTGATGAGTCTCGCTCTCTTATGGCGCATCCATATCGAGGAGAAAATGTTGACATCTCACTTCGGTGTGACGTATCAGACGTGGGCCAAGTCACGTAAACGCTTGATCCCGTTCATTTATTAAGCAAAAAACATGCACGCTCGTCTTCATTGACGGGCGTGCATGTTTGGTTAAACGGAGAAACGTCCAAGTAGACGGACGATGATAAATCCAGCGAAGAACGAGAGGACACTGAGTATCCACATGATTGTCGTGTCCGGCAGACCTGGGAATACGACCGCAAGCGAGCCGATGACCAACCCGATGATGACCGAAAACGTCATGCCCGGAAAATGACCGAGCAAATAGCGAATCACTTTACTGCTGACGATAAACCCGACGGCCACTCCAAGACCGACGATGCCGATAATGAGCAGGTTCAAGTTCGACAACGCGCTGATGACGGTCGGATACACCCCGATCAAAAGCAATACGAATGAGCCACTGATTCCCGGCAACAACATCGCCATACTGCCGAGCCATCCTGAGAAGAAC
Organism: Exiguobacterium sp. s152; assembly: GCF_018618335.1. NCBI lineage: Bacteria > Bacillati > Bacillota > Bacilli > Caryophanales > Exiguobacterium > Exiguobacterium sp. s152. The sequence continues at coordinate 86,680 of NZ_JACSLX010000005.1, read as the reverse complement.
AAGAGAATCGTCGTCCCTGTCGAGAGTTCCGTGATGATGACCGTATCTGCTGGTTTGATGATTGCCATGCTGGCCACAAGAATCGCCCCGATGACCATCGCGACGATATGTACCGGTCGCATGACGGCTCTCGTTCGAAATTCAAAGAAGAGCATCGGGATAATCCCGAGAATCAATCCGATGAAAAAGAACTGGGTCGGTTCATAATATTCGAGCAAGAGGAACTCAATCACGCGGCTGAGTCCTAAAATCGCCCCTGCCATCCCAATCCCGAGCGGAATCAAGAACAACAAGTGCTGTTTCCAATGCCGACTGAAGATACCGCTGATGGCTTCAATCAAACGATCATAAATTCCTAAAATAACTGCAATCGTCCCGCCGCTGACGCCAGGAATCAAATCACTCGTTCCCATCGCGATGCCGCGCAACATATTCTTCCACTCCATACACAATCTCCTTTTTCTCTCTCAATGTGATCAAGCCTATAGTATAGCCGAGTCCCGATCGGTTTGCATCGGTTTCGTGACGTGTTCAGGCGTTCTCGCTTACCGTAAACGTCATATAATCGAACCGTCCCCCGGATATCTCAATCTCTTTCTCTTTCATAAAGCCGAGACGTTCATACAATCGACCTGCTGCCGGGTTCGTCTGATCGACGTTGAGCGTGACGCGAGGAATGTTCATGGCACGCGCATGAGCAATCGCCTGTTGAATCAAGCCCGTCCCAATCCCGCGTCCGCCGAACGTCGCGTCGACGGCGACCGAGTCGATATACAGGACGTCGCCTTCCGTTTCGACATCCAACTCGCCAGACTGACCGTTTGTCCGGAGCCAAGCTTTAATCGGTTCATCGAGCATTGCCGCCTGCTCGCCATGATACGCAATCAGGATGCCTGCAATCGTCGCATCGGATTCGGCCACCCATATGTTCTCGTAGCTCAAGCGGTTGCCAGGCTGACCAATCCACATCGCGAGTCGAACGAGCACATGCTCTTGATCGGATGTGCCGGTCAATGAATAGGCGATTTCATGAATCGCCGTATAGACGAGCGGTGCAATCTGCAACTGATCGTCCGGTGTCGCTTTTCGAATATTCATCATTATCGCCTCCACTCAACAGTCTAGCATAAAGCTGTCCACAAAGGGTTTGTCAGTTCGTGAAGTGTGGGATGATAGAAACAAAAGGGAGGAATCCATGATGAAAGCAATTTTAACAGGTATGAACGGGACCGTCGCCCCCGTCGTCTCCGAGACGTTAACGCGGCATGGCATCGAGCCCGTGGCCTGGGACCGAACGAAAGTATCGACCACAGATGAGGCCGAGATGCGACGTTTTATCGAATCGGTGCGTCCGAACTACTTTCTTCATATCGGGATGGGTGCCGTCGAATGGGCCGACACGCTAGCTCGGCTATGCGGAGAATATAAGATTCCATTTCTCTTCACGAGCACCGTCTCGGTGTTCTCTGACAACGTGACAGGGCCAATCACACCGGACATGCCTCCTGACGCGACCGATGAATACGGGGCCTATAAGCGGGCCTGCGAAGAGACGATTGCCCGGACCAATCCTGGTGCCCAAATCGTACGGCTCGGTTGGCAAATCGGGCATCGTGCCGGTTCGAATAACATGATGGATTATTTCGAGAACGAGATGAAACGACATGGCGTCATCGTCGCGAGCGCTCACTGGTACCCGTCTTGCTCGTTTTTGGAAGACACGGCCGATGCCTTGTTCGAGATTTTGACGAAGCGAGGGCCCGGGTTGTACCAATTGAACGGCAATTCGAGTCACTCTCTGTATGACATCGCGATGGCGCTCAAAGAGTCACATGATACATCGTGGCAAATCGAACAGACTGATGAACCGAAACGTGATAATCGAATGGTCGATACGAATATCACGATTCAACCGATTACAAAATGGCTAGCGTTACACACGAAATGAGTCGCCCGCGGGCGACTCATTTATTTGTTCTTTCGAATCTGATTCAGCACGAAACGGCTCTTCGGTAAACTCGGCAAATCGACAAAGCTATAACTGAGGTCTTGCGGCGGCACCTCGTAACGGTAACGTGTTAGGAACACGTCAATCGTCTCACGCATGATTGCAATCGTCACATGCTCTCCCGCACAGCGGTGTCCGAAATCGACATCACCGCCGCCTTGCGGAATGAACGTGAACGGACTTTCCGTCCAGTCTTTGAACCGATCGGGGTTGAATGTATCCGGTTCCGTCCACAAGGAAGGGTCATGATTCGTCCCATATAAATCGAGCAAGACGAGCGTCCCTTCTTCGAACGTAAATCCGTTCCACTCGAAATCTTGCTTGACCCTCGCAGCAGTCACGGGGAAAAATGGATAAAAGCGTCTCACTTCTTGAACGAACCATGTCGGTTCGGTCTCACCACGCGCCAATCGGTCCCGCGCTTCCGGAAATTGGTGGAGCGCCAATACAGTGAACAACACATAAATCGAGACAGCCACGGTCGGGCGCAATATATTGATTACTTCGACAGCAACGACGTCGGCCGGAAGCAGATGACCCGCTTCATCCCGATGCCAAGAAAATTCGTATAACGCCGTTTGTTCGTTTGGGAGAAGCCGGTTCGTCCGCACTTCTTCGACCATGCCACGCACCCACGCCTCGGCCGAGGAGCGGGCCGCTCGCCCCCGAACATGTTTTGGTCCGAGGGCAGTCCCAGATTCAAATAACAATTTCATCTCGTCCGTCCGACGCGCTACTTCGCTTTCATGGAGCGGGACCCCGGCCCATTCACAGACGGCCCGCATGAGAACTTCTTGCGCCATATCATAGAGCACCGTCTCGTCAACTGCCGCGTCGAGCGCCCGTTCCCACTCCCGGCTGACCAGTTTCGTTAACCGTTCGATATTTTGGGGGAACATGAGTTTCATGAACATTCGTTTGCGATGTGTATGGGCCGCCCCGTCTAACGTCTGCACCCCGTCCTCACCGAACAATGTTTTCAGTAGCCGTTTCGGTGCCGCATCCTTGCGTACAAACTTCTCTGCGTCATAGAACAAGGCTGCCGCCTCGCCGCCTCCGAGACAGATGACGCGTTCGCCGAGCAAGCGTGTTTCAAACAGAGTGGATTGAAAGCTCTTCCGACGGTTCGGGACGTATAAATATCCTTCCCGTAGGAACGCCAGGCTATGATCGAGCCCTTCTTCTTTTGGAATCAGTCGTGTCATCATGATCATCCTCTCCAGTTTTGCTATAAAGGATGTTCCCCTGTTGCTAGCGAACAAACCTATAGGGAAAGGAGGAAATGAAATGCTATCTTTCATCTTGACGTTCCGGCGCATGTTCCGCGGGATTTGGCGTGGCTTGAAGGATGCGGAGTTTCAAGTCTTGTTCAGTCTCGCCTTCCTGACCATCCTCTCCGGGACACTGTTCTACTCACGCTTCGAAGACATGCGTTGGCTCGATGCCCTGTATTTCAGTGTCGTCACACTCACGACAATCGGCTATGGGGATTTTGTCCCGACGACCGATATCGGCAAAGTGTTCACGATCGGCTATGTCATCACGGGTGTCGGCATCATGGTCGGTTTCATCACGAAAGTGTTCGACCATCTTCAACAAGCACGGCTCGAAGAGGTTCGCAAACGAAATACGCCACCGTTCCCGTGAGGATGGTGGCGTATTGGTTTAAGAGGCTTTTCGATTTCGATTTTCGAGTTCGAGCTGTTGATTGAATCGCTTCGTCTCAGCAATGACGACACCCGACAAGAACAGTAAGCCAATCAAGTTCGGGATGGCCATCAAGCCGTTGAACACGTCCGAGAGCGCCCAAACCAAGTTGAGGTTCGTCGTCATCGCACCGAGACCGGCAACGAGAACGAACGCAATCCGATAAGGAAGAATCGATTTTTGACCGAACAAGTAATGAATCGACCGTTCCCCGTAGTATGACCACCCGAGCACCGTCGAATAGGCGAACATGACGAGTCCAATCGTCACGATATAACCGCCGGCCGGTCCAAGGAATTGCTCGAACGTCGCCGTCGTCAATTCGACCCCCTCGAGGCCCGAACCGATTTGACCGCCCATGACGAGCGTGATTCCCGTGACCGAACAGACGATGAGCGTATCGAGAAACACTTGCGTCATCGAGACGAGCGCCTGACGTCCCGGCATATCCGTTTTAGCAGCCGCTGCGGCAATCGGCGCCGAACCGAGACCTGCCTCGTTCGAGAAGACGCCGCGCGCCACACCGTAACGAATGGCGGCCCCGATGGCTCCGCCACCAATTGCTTCGGCACTGAACGTGCTGCTGAAGATGAGGGCGATGGCATCCGGAATGAGCGTATAGTTCATCACCATAATCAACAATCCGCTGCCGAGATAAAAGACGATCATGACTGGTACGAAGTAACTGACGACGCGACCGATTGATTTGACACCGCCCAAGATGACCGCGCCTGTGAAAATCATAATCAAGATACCAGAGACATACAACGGCACGTCAAAGGTCGTCTTGAGCGCCATCGCGACCGAGTTCGTCTGCACCCCGTTCCCGATCCCAAACGCGGCGAGCGAGGCGAATGCCGCGAATGCGACGGCGAGCCAACGTTGCTTTAAACCCCGTTCCAAGTAATACATCGGCCCCCCGGCCATTTGTCCGCGTTCATCGGTCACCCGATATTTAACGGCGAGCACGGCTTCGGCGTATTTCGTCGCCATACCGAAAAATCCGGATACCCACATCCAGACGATCGCCCCCGGTCCACCGAGCACGACCGCGGTCGCAACCCCGACGATATTCCCCGTACCGACGGTTGCTGCGAGCGCCGTCATGAGCGCTTGGAAGTGACTGATATCCCCTTTCGATGTTTTGTCTTGATTTTTAGAAAACGCGAGCTTCAATGCGTACGGCAACTTCGTGACTTGAAGTCCCCCGAGCCGTACCGTCAAGTAGATGCCTGTCCCCACAAGCAAAATCAATAACGGTGGTCCCCACACAAAGTTCGAAATCGTACCGATGAGTTCACTGAACGATTGACTCATTTTGAATTCCCCTTCCCCTTATGTAATCGTACATCTCTATTTTTTCAGAATACTTAGAAGATTGTCAAAAGTATTGTAATAAAACAAAGATGAGATTTAGCTTCTGTATCTAAAACAGCGAGACGCCGCTTAGACGTCTCGTTGAGATAGGGGCTTTTCACGTTGCAATGGCGCATGCCAATCGAATTCATCCGGCACGTAGTCGAGCCCACCCGAATGGAACGGTTGACAGCGCAATAGACGGCGCGCCGTCAAATATCCGCCTTTGAGGGCTCCATGTTTTTCAATCGCCTCGATTCCATAATGGGAACACGTGGGATAAAAGCGGCAAGTCGGTGGTTTCAACGGCGAGATGAACCGCTGATACCCTTGGATTCCCCGCACTAATACTCGTTTCACTTCCATCGCCTCCAGTTTGATTACTGCCATAATAGCTCGCTCGGGCCAGCTTGTCATCTATGACGAATGCGACAATCAAATGACAATCCGTTCATTTGTTTTTCCTTTGTTTTACAATTTGAGCACGATGGGCGCTATTTACCGGATCATTTGTTATGATAAACAACATATATATGACCGAATCTATATGAAGAGGTGACGAGAATGAATATTTTAATGGTAGGTGCAGGATCGATGAGTGAGTCACTCGTGCGCGGATGGCTTGCCTCAGGTGTGTCGCCTGAACAAATCACCATGACGAACCGGAGTGACCGGACCCGTTTGACAGCGCTCCAAGCTGAGCTCGGTGTGCAAATCGTCGACGAAGAGGATGTCAACGCGTATGACATCGTCGTCCTCGCGATGCAGCCGGACGGGGTCATGCCTTATGTGCAATCTAAAACGTGGAGCACACCGCTCCTCGTCTCCGTAGCAGCTCATATCGAACCGAGCGAGATTGAAGAGGCGTCAGGTCTCCCTGCCGTCTGCGCGATGCCGAATACCCCAGTCGCTTATCGGAGCGGGATGACCGGACTCTGGTTCGGCCCAGAGACCGATGATACGGTCCGTGAGACCACGACGGCGCTGTTTGAACGCGTCGGACGGACGGCCGTGACGGATGCGAAGACGATGTCCGCCTTCATGGCTGCCGCCGGATGCAGCCCCGCTTTCTTTTATGAAATCGTCGGTTCGATGACGCCCGTCTTGACCGATGCCGGTTTCGATGAAGCGACGGCGCGCCAAATCGTCGCCCAGGCGATGAAAGGATCGGCTGAACTGTTGCTTCACGAGACACGGCCGACGAACGACTTGATTGCGGACGTGGCCGCGCCAGACGGTCCGACCGACCGCGGTGTCGGTGTGCTCCGCTCGCGCGATTTAGCAGACGTCATGGCGTCGGCCCTTCGCGAAAGTGCGAGAGAAGAAGTCGAACAACCGAAGAATTGAAAAAATCCGAGAAACGCATCGCGTCTCTCGGATTTTTTTATTGGACGATATGTAAGATAGAGACGATGACCGCGACCATCAAGATTCCCGGCAATAAGTTCGCGACACGGATCCGCGTGATGCCGACCAAGTTCAACCCGATTGCGACAATCATGACACCACCGGTCGCCGTCATCTCTAAAATAAAGTCATCCATGAGCGACTCCGGGATGAACTTCATGATTTGAATGGCGAGCAAGGCGATTGCTCCTTGATATAAGAGCACAGGCACTGCCGAGAACATGACCCCGATGCCGAGCGTCGAGCTGAGGACGAGTGCCGTGAAACCGTCAATCAATCCTTTCGTATAGAGGACGTCATGATCCCCGCGCAACCCGCTGTCGAGCGCGCCGATTACAGCCATCGCCCCGATGACGAAGATGAGCGTCGCCGTGATGAACCCTTCGGCGATACTCGACTTGCTCTTGCCGCCGAGACGGCGTTCCAATTGATAGCCGACCTCGTTCAATTTTTCATCAAGCTTCCACCATTCGCCGAGGGCGGCCCCGATGACGAGACTGCCGATGACGATTAAAAAGTTCTCGCTCTTCATCCCCATTTGCACGCCAAGTAAGACGACGGCGAGACCGATGGCTGCGGTGACCGTCTCTTTCATTCGTTCGGGGATGCGGTGAAACAAGAGTCCAAGTAATGTACCAATCACGATCAACGCCGCGTTGACGATTGTTCTAGTTAAGACCATCGTATAATTCCCCGTTTCTGTATGTATTGAGAGGAATATACCAACTGTTTATGTAGGCTGTCAATTGAAAGAAAAACAAAAAAAAGCCACTTCTCGCAAGAAGTGGCGTCGCGGAAACCCACGTTCCTATGGGTTTCGCATCGGGTTTGGCACCCAAGTGATTCTGACTGGGCTCGAACCAGCGACCTCTACCCTGTCAAGGTAGCGCTCTCCCAGCTGAGCTACAGAATCAGGTCGTGTCCTCTCTTAAGGACACTATTAATATATCAAGAAACTAATGCCTTGGCAACTGTTTTTTAAAACTTTATTCACTTTTTTTTAACGCGTCATTTCTTCCCGTTTCATATGGCGGCACAACCGTTCTAAATCACCGGCATATACCGAGACGAGCATGCCTTGATATTCGGTATCCCGATCCCAATGCAGTCCGTTCGCTTTCGCGACCCGTTGCGATGGGACGTTATCCGGATGAATCAAGGAAATGATCTCTTTCTCACCTTCTTCGAACGCATGACGCATGAGACGAGCCGCTGCCTCGCGTCCGTAGCCCATATGCCAATGCTTCGGCGCCAGCCAATATCCGACTTCAAGTTCAATCGTGCCGTCGAGTTCATGGAGCAACGTGCCGGCATGACCGATTGGCTCGTCATTTTCATGCGACATCAATTTGAGCAACCCGGTTTGACGACCCGTCTGATAGCGGGCCAACTGGCGCTCGAACCATTCGATCGTCTGTTCATCCGTATATGGCTTCCCATCCGGGCTAATGAAACGCATCACGCGCGGATCTTGGAGTAGCGATTTCACGAAATAAAAATCAGCAATCGTGTAAGGTTCGAGTCGTAGACGCTCGGATTGCAGTTTGATATGACTCATCGTCCTCGCCCCTTTCGTTCACAGTCTGAACTATTCAATTCCCGTTTTTATTTCGATTCAATCCTAATTAGGCGACAACTTTCAATCCGATGACGCTCCCGATAATGAGCAAAAGAAAAAAGATGCGCCACCGGTCTCGAGATTCGTTCAAATACAGCATACCGAGCACGACGCCGCCGGCCGCCCCAATCCCGACCCAAATCGAATACGCAAGCCCGAGCGGGAGCGTCTCGAGAGAGCGCGACAACAAATAAAAACTTAAGGCAAACGTTCCGACGGACAAGATCGACCATTTAACAATCTGATAGCCTTTCGATTTTCCCATCCAAAAGACCGCCATCATCTCGGCAAGACCCGCGCCAATCAAAAATACCCAACTCATGCCGATTCCCCTCCTGTCACTTGTTTCAGTCCAATCACACCGATGAGGAGCGTCGCGATAAAGACGAGCTTCATGCCGGTCAGTGCCTCGTCGAACAAGACCGCACCGACGATGACCGTTCCAACGGCCCCGATGCCGGTGAACACTGCGTAACCGGTCCCAGCCGGTAACGTCCGGAACGACATCGCCAACAGCCCAAAGCTCACAACTAATAAGAGAACGGTCACCACGCTCGGACCGAGCACCGTGAAGCCGTTCGACAGTTTCATCGTCGTGGCCCAGACGATTTCAAGCAGGCCGGCTAGAATGAGCCAAACCCAGGCCATTTGATCTTGTTTCACGTCCATCCGACTCCTTTCTTATAGATGGTGAATGCGGCCTGTTGCCGCTTGACGCGATTCGTCTTGAGCGTGAAGAGTGAGATGAGCGCGCCGTCGAGAAAACAATAGTAGGCATCGTAAACGTCCTCGAGCGACTGTTCGGGTAACGCCCCTTGCTCCATCGCCAATCGAAACTGTTCTTTCTCAAACGCTTGCAAGTCCGTCTCGACCGACCCGAGCGTCGTCTCGATGAACGATCGCAATTCAGGCGGCGGGACGAGCAACATCCGCTTTGTCAGCATCCATGTCTCCTCTTCTTCAAAGAAGCGAATCAACGTCTCGACGATGGCCTCGATCCGTTCGAGCGGTGCCGCGCCCTCAGTGGCGTCCCGCGCTTCTCGCCAGACGCGATCGTAACGATCTGCCATGTCCTCGACGACTTGTTTGAACAATTGCTCTTTTCCTTCGATATGAGCGTATAACGATGCTTTCTTAATGCCGACGTCCTCGGCTAGTGCCGCTAATGATAGTCCTTCATACCCTTCAAGCGCAAAGCGCCGTCGTGCCGCGAGTTCAATCCGTTGTTTCGTGTTCATGCTCTGTCGTCCCCTTTCTTCTCTCATCACTTTACCTAACGAACGGTAGGTAGTCAAGTGTCGCGATTGTATTTCTCGTCCACACCCGGCAAACTAAAACCAGTTGACTGCGAAAGGAGCGCTTTATATGCTCGACCAATTCAGCTTCACCTTACCGACCGAGGCCATACGTGGCCGGAAGCGGATTGTCCGTGTCTATCGTCCCGACTTCGTGTCGGCTGACGAACGAATCCCGGTCCTCTATATGCACGACGGTCAAAACGTGTTCGACGGCAAGACCGCCACGATCGGCGAAGGTTGGTCAATCGACCGCCACATCGAGGACTTGCAATTGCCGCTCATGGTCGTCGCCATCGCGAGTGCCCCGGACTGGCTCGACCGCTACGATGAGTATTCGTTTTATGAAGACGAGATGCTATATCGCCGAATCGGACCAGAACTCGCCAAGACACGGCCCACGCTCGGCGGGAGAGGTCGGGCTTACGCCGACTGGCTCATGCAAGAGTTAAAGCCATGGATTGATGAACGCTACGCGACCGACCCGGACGACGTCGGCGTGATGGGCAGCTCGATGGGCGGGGTCATCTCGCTCTATATGATGACGGCCTATCCGTCCATCCGGCGCGTCGGCTCGCTCTCGACGGCCGCATGGGCCAATCTCGACTCACTCATTCGGGAAGTGAAGCAGGCCGATGTGACGGCGCGCCTCTATATGGACATCGGGACGAACGAGACGAGCGGACCGATCACGCCTGAGGATTACTTATATACGAACGCGCAACTCGTCGAGACGATCGCGCGAACAGGAATCGCCTTCCGCTATGAGGTCGAGCCCGGTGCCGTCCATAATGAAATCGCGTGGCGGCGACGGCTACCGAACGCTCTCGCCTTCCTCTATGAATTGACATGAAAAAAGAGACGAATTCCACGAAGGGATTCGTCTCTTGCTTGATTAGATGACCCAGTTGCCGTCACGCATGATGGCTTCGCGTGAACCGTCTTCGAGTTCGCCGTCGATGTTCATCTCGGCCGAGCCGATCATGAAGTCGACGTGTGTCATCGAGTCGTTCGCACCATTCTCGGCGAGCTCTTCGGCTGACATTTGTGGTCCGCCTTCGAGACATGTCGAGTAGGCGCGTCCGAGCGCCAAGTGACACGATGCGTTCTCGTCGAACAATGTGTTATAGAAAAGGAGACCCGAGTTCGAGATTGGTGAGTCGTCCGGCACCAGCGCGACTTCTCCGATGCGACGCGCCCCTTCATCGAGGTTCAACAACTCATCGAGTGCCTGTTGTCCTTGTTTCGCTTCCGCTTTCACGACTTTCCCGCCTTCGAACCAGAGCGTGAATCCATCGATCAAGTTGCCGCTATAGCTGAGCGGTTTCGTGCTCGAGACGTGTCCTTCGACCGAATCTTTATCGGCGAGCGTAAACACTTCTTCGGTCGGCATGTTGGCGATGAAATCGACACCGTCGATGTTCGGACCGCCGCCGCCAAGGAAGACGTGCTTCTTCGGCAAGCCGATCGTCAATTCCGTGCCCGGTGCTTTGTAATGGAGCTTCGTGTACTTCTTGTTCGTGAGTAACGTCGCGCGTTCACGGAGCGATGCGTCATGCGTATCCCACGCCGCGACGACATCCGGTTGGTCCATGCGCGTCGCTTCGAAAATCGCTTTCCAAAGGGCTGGTACGGCGTCTTCACGGTCTGGGAAGACTTTCTTCGCCCATGCTTCCGAAGCGCCAGCGACGATTGACCAGCTGACATTGTCGCTCATGACATATTTGCGCCATTTCGCGAGCGCTACGCCGGCAGCACGGTTCGAGTCCGCGATACGTGACGACTCGACGCCGTTCAGTGCGTCCGGGTCGTCGCTGACGATCGATAGGAACGCCGTCTTCTCTTCGGCCAATTGCTCAAAGCGTGCCTTGAGCCATTCCGGGTATTCTTTGAAGGCATCTGCTGGGGCGTTGAAGTAACGGACTTTCGTCGTCTCTTCGTCGCTCCAGTTCACATACACTTGTTTCGCGCCAGCCGCGTAAGCTGCTTTCACGATTTGACGGACGAGCGGTGCTTGGCTAATATCAGCTCGGACTTCAAGCTGTTGGCCCGGCTGAATGTTGACGCCTTTTTTGACGGCAAGCTCAGCGTAGCGGGCAAATTCTGCCTCAGTCGGCATGGTTACAGTAGACATATGTACAGTTCCTCCTTTTTCACTTATTTCTATTTTCTTAAATTTTCGGAAAAGTTGCAACCAAATCGCAAAAACGGGCATATTAGTAGATGAAGACAGAAGGAGGAATATACATGTCAGATTGGAAAACGACGTACACACACTTTTTAACAAGCGCGACCGAGGAATATACCAACAAAGAAAAATTGGGTGATCTCTTGGTCCAAGGTGAACTCGCTCTCGCTAAAGTGACAGTCGATGTCGCGTCAAGCGAGATTAGCAATATCGAACGGGAAGAAGAACTGACGCTCTACTTCCAAATGAAACAGTTGCTCAATATGTTGCGCGCCCTCTATAACGACCAGTTCGAGATGCAGGCGGACAAACAACACGCTCTTGTCGCTGCGATTCTATATTTCGTGTCCCCATTCGACGCGATTCCGGATGACGCTCCGCTCGGCTTATTCGATGACGCTCAAGTCATCGATTACGTTCATGAACAGCTCGCAAGTGATATCGACCGCTTCCATAATGAATTGTAATCATTCGACGCTTGAAATTCCGACATCGTCGGAGTACGCTTGAATGAGTTTATTTCAAAGGGGGCGTATGGCGCCTAGCCATTATCTATGTATGCAAAAACTAGAAAACGGATCGCCGTCGAGACGACCTTGTTCATCATCGCCGGAACGATTCTACAATCGATTTTTGTCGGTCTATTGCTCAAACCAAACGAAATCGGGTCCGGGGGTATCGTCGGAATCACGCTCATTATCAATGAACTGTTCGGCACGCCGATCGGGTTCAGCCAACTTCTATTAAATATCCCCCTTTTCATTATCGGGATTAAATATTTAGGCAAACGGTTCATTCTCATGACCGGACTCGTCGTCGTCTTATCATCCATTTTGATTGACACGTTGCCCGTACTCATCCCGCCGACACCGCTCGATGACCCACTCGTCGCCTCGGTGTTCAGTGGCATCGTCTCCGGACTCGGCCTCGCCCTGCTCTTGTTCGCAGGCGCTTCGACCGGCGGACTCGACATTCTCGGGAAAGTCATTTATACGAACAATCGGAACTTATCACTCCCGAAAATCTTTTTGACACAAGATATCATCGTCTATATCCTCGTGTTCATCACGTTCGACATTAAAGCCGTCATGTATGCGCTCGTGCTCAGTTTCGTCCGGTCGCGGACGTTGTTGACGATTCACCGGTTCTTCTCGGCGCAAAAGCAGTGTTTCATCATCTGTAAGAAAGCCGACGAAATCAACCTCGTCATCAAGCAAAACTTGAAACGCGGCGTCACGATTATGGACGCGACCGGCGGTTACTCGAACGACTCGAAGAAGATGTTGTATGTCGTCGTCCAGAATAACGAGATTCCAAAACTGCGTCAAATCGTCTCCGAGATTGATTCAGAAGCGTTCATCACCGTCTCTGAAATCGATTCGGTCGTCGGTAACTTCAAAGAACATTCGTATACACTTTAATCGACAGCAACTTGCTGTCGATTTTTTTGTGTAACAAACGCATGAACAATCCGATAATAATGGTGAGTCTCTTAGACATATACAGAAGGAGGTGCATGAGTTGACCAACCACTCGTTGCGCCAAACAGTCCCCGCTTTGCTCGTCGGGACCTTTTTTCTCGGACTTTTATTGATTCTGTTCACCCCTTACGCCTTGAGGGAGACGAGTTTGTTCGTCTATTTCACGGCGGTCACACTCATCGCGACCGTCTTTAGCGCGACGGCCGTGTTTCAAAATCACGGGATGCGACGCTACATACATTTACTGATTAGCGCCGGCAATGTCTGCTTCATCGCTTATTTGGTCGGACACCATTTTGGCGCATCGACAACAATCAACCATATGCCGTTCATTCAGAACTTTTTTTATTTGATTATGTCGCTGATTGCCATCACGCAATCGATTGAAATTCGGACATTGAAACTGCGAACGTTCGACATTTTCGCCTTGTTCAGCTTCCTGTTGATTGGGGCGTTGCATCTGTTCGTTTATTCGAACGACGGAGCACGTTATGCGGCTCATTTGAACGGGTTTGAAGAACAGATGGTGTTGATTAGTCTCTACATGATGCTCGGCTTCCTGTACTTGAATCGCATCACCTCGGTCGGCCAAACTTTCCGGGTGCTCTTGTTGATCGGCATTCTCGGCTTCACGACCGCTTCGATTTTGAACCAATTGCTCATCTTTAACGGCATCGGTCATGAGTTGCTGCACCTGCTTCAAGTGAGTAGCATTTTCATCATTTCCATCAGCTACGTGTTTGATGAATCGAGAGAAGATGCCCTCGTCTATGACTCCGTGTTCGACTACGTCGTCTATAGCGCAATCGTCATGCTGTTCATGATCGCCTCGGACCGTTTGCTCGGCACGTCTGTACTCGACTCGATGACGGCGAACGCAGTCTTGTTGCTGCTCATCCGTCAGTTCGTCGTCGCCAAACAAAATGCATTGATCAGTCACCGTTTACATACCGTCAATACTGACCTCGAAGTCGCGGTGACAACAAAGGCGCATGAACTTGAGGTCCGTGAACAACAGTATCGCTCGCTATTCGCCTATCATGCCGAACCGATTTTCTTGTTCGACCTCCATGGCGAAGTGTTGTCTGTGAACGAGGCCGGCAGCTCGGTGCTTGGTCATGATACGGAAACGTTGATCGGCTCCAACATTTTAGACATTATCGAACAAAAAGACCGGTCCGCCTATGCGACCGTGTTGCACGATTTAACGAACGGTCGCCCCCGGACGCTCGACGTCGATGTCGTCACCGAAGACGGGGCGAAACGGGTGTGGCAGTTGATGAACATTCCGATGATTATCGACGGCGAAGTCGAAGGCATCTATGCAATCGTCAAGGACATCACTCAAATGATCGTCCAACAAGAACAGATTTATTATCAAGCGAACCATGACAGTCTGACCGGGCTTCATAACCGCTACGCCCTGCAAGAACAGATTGAACGGCTGATCGCGGAAGGACGTCCGTTCTCGCTCATGTTCTCCGACCTCGACGGTTTTAAAGAAATTAACGACCAATTCGGCCATCATATGGGTGACGAGTTGTTGCAACATATCGGTAAACGTCTGCGGGGCGCCCTGTTGCCGAACGAGTGTGCGGGCCGGCTCGGTGGTGACGAATTCATCGTTGTCGCCGAGCATGACGACGATGAGATGCTCGTCGAACGGTTACGACGCTCCGTCTATCGTCCGCCGTACTTCATGGGCGGGACGCTCGTCGAGATTCACGCGTCCATCGGTATCGTCCGCTATCCTGAACACGGCTCGACGCTCAAGCATTTGCTGTCGAACGCCGACCTTGCCATGTATAAGGCGAAGGACAAAGGACGCAACGAGACCGTTTTGTTCGCTCCTGAATTGCGGGCCCACAAAGAAGAGCGCAAACTGTTGATGGAAGGGCTTGATACCGCCCTCGAGAAAGGCGAGATCTCGCTTTATCTTCAGCCTCAAGTTGACGCTTCGACGAAAGCCATCATCGGGGCCGAGGCGCTCATGCGTTGGCAACGAGACGGCGTCTTCATCCCGCCAAGCCAGTTCATCCCGATTGCCGAAGAGACGGGGCATATCCATGATCTCGGCCGCTGGATGATTCATGAGACGTTCCAATTGATGTACGCTTTCGAGCAAGGCGATATCGATTTACCAAAACTATCGGTCAACCTATCCGTTCGCCAACTGTTCGATGAGCACTTAATCGAATATTTGACGACGTTATTCGAACGGTTCCCAATCGAACCCGGCCGACTCAACTTCGAGTTGACCGAGACGGTCGCGGCGCATCAGTCCGATCGCGTGTTGACTCGGATTCTCGAGTTGAAGGCGCTTGGCATCAAACTGTCGATCGACGATTTCGGTACCGGCTACAGCTCGCTCGCCTACCTCGTCCGCTATCCGATTGATGAGTTGAAAATCCCGCGCGAGTTCACGATGCAACTCGAAGAAAACCGAGAGTATCAGACCGTCACCGCGACCATCGTCGCGATGGCCCGGCAACTCGGGATGGCGCTCGTCGCCGAAGGTGTCGAGACCGAGTATCAAGAGAATTTCTTACGAAAAATCGGCTGTGATTCGATGCAAGGCTATCGCTATGCGAAACCGATGCCGCTCGATGAATTTGTCATCTACTACATGAAGCAGACGATGTAACCAAAATGCCCCGAACCGGTAAACCGGTTCGGGGCATTTGCTTATTTCATCTCATAAATCTTTACTTCGCCTGGCTTCAAATCGACCCACAGGTCCCAATTCTCATCGAACGAATGCTCGGCGTACGGCCATGACGTCGGTGAGTACACCATCTCGGCGAAACGGCTCGCGTTCCAGTTACGGCGTCGCACCCCGTCGAGCAGGACTTTCCCTTGCAGCGGTTGGTACATATCCGTATTGGCCACGACGAGAAGCGTCTCGTTCGTATCCGGACGCAACCAAGCGAGGCCGATGAACGGCGCATCCATATGTGCCATGGCGAGCGGTTCGAAATGACTCGGGTTGACGAGGACGTCCAACCAACGACGACGCACCTCGGCCACTTGATGCATCAGTTCGATCATCTCGTCTCGCTCTGGATGATCCCAATGGAACTGGTACGCATCGAAGAAAGCAAGCTTTCCAAAGTACGGATCGGTCGGGAACAGTTGATACGCTTCTTCCGGTCGGCAGTCGAGCCCGGTGTTCATCGGCTGTGTCTCATACAGTTCGAGTCCAGAGTTCGTCATCGGGACGCCGTTCGGTACGAAGCCGTTCAAGACGGTGAGCAAGCGACTCGCCTGCCGTCCCCCATCTCGTGTCGCGATACGGCGCGTGTCTGCCGTTTCTCCGGCCGCAAACACCGGTAACGGTAAGAAGCGCGAGTCATATACGAACTGGTGCGTCTCATGTGTATCAAAACGTGGCTCTTTATAGAACCCGTACCCGATAATCATGTTATAGCCCGCTTCTTTCGCCGCCCACGCACCGATTTCAATTAATTCTTCAGCGATGAAGCTGAAGTTGGCGTCGAGTTCACGCGGTTGCTGTAGAATCCGTTGCGCTAAATCGACCGGCAAGGCGTGCCCCATGTCGATGCGAGCTCCATCAATCCCATATTCACGCTGATAGTGCGGAATGATGTCGGCGAGCATCGCCCAGAGCGGCTCGTTGATTTGATTGCCTCGGAATTGATTCGATTTGATCGAGTCGAACAAGATATAAGGTGCCAAGTTCGCTTCGCTCACGTAAGGCGTTGCCGCTGTCGGGTGGTCCAAGAACAGGCGAAAATACGTCACATCCGACCATGGCGGCTGCGGATCATTGATGCAATCGGAGAAGGCTGGAGCGGTCGTCAAGCCGAACTCGCGCTCGATGACGGTAAGCAAGTTCTCTTCTGGATGCTCGAGCAAGTACGCCCTCACCGTCTCCCACTTGTCCGCATCGACGAGATTCGGCGCCATCGAGAAGCGACGTAAGTGCGCCCAGACATCTTCTGACCCATAAATCATAGGCAAGAAAGCGTGCTCTGGTTTCACGTTCTCTCCAATCCCTGGTACGTGCGGCGGATGATAGTAATCGAGTTCGGTCACCGGAATCCAATAAAACCATTCCGGATTTTCGAGAATGAGTCGGTTGTCACGGGCACATGTACGCGGGATTACATCGATGACGACACGAATCCCCACCATGTGACATGCTTCGACGAACGCCGCGAACTCTTCTTCGACCGTCAAGCCGTCTCCGGTCAACGTCTCTTTCAGTTCCTCATCGATTCCGAAAAAATCTTGCACGGCATAAGGAGAACCAAATTCGCCTTTTTTGTTTTTATGACTGTGTTGCGAGATTGGCAATAAGAACAACGTGTCGATTCCCATGTAAAGGAGATGCGGAATCAACGCGAGCGTTTTGACGAACGTCCCCGTGTCTTTCATGCCGATCGAGTTCTCCATTTCGACATAGCCTGATCCATCATGATCCCATGATGTCGACGTCCGGACTTGCATCGAGTAGACCGATGCCCGCTTGATCCAATCGCCGCCAGTTTGCAAATATCCGTCCGCTTGGGCGACCGATTGATGGTAACCCCGTCCGTCGACCGCATGGGGAAGAATCGCTTTTTCAATCGTATCGATCAAGAAATCATATGGATTGACCCGTTCGACCCCATCACGTACAGGCTCTGAAGCGAATTGCAGCCGGTTCCATAACGTCGGAATCTCATAATGGACGTTCGTTCGTTTTTCTTTCAAGACTTGGTGCAACTTGATTAACGATGAGTTCTCTGGCATGTGTATTCTCCTTATGAATAAAATCGTTCCTCTATCATTGTAAACGATATCAAGAAACGCATTACTATATATTTATACCTTTAATATTTATACCTTTACCCGATTTTTTCCTTTTCCAAAAAAATATTTTGCGGTGAAATCAGGAAGTATTGTACGATGTTTACAGAAGGAGGGATGACCATGTCCCAACGAAAATGGCTGACCGTACTCATTTCGTTATCTGTCTTATCCATACTCGTTCTCGCTAGTTTCGCCTTCCAACTTCGCGACACGACAAGGCAAATCGAATCGATTCACGGTCAACGTCTCGACTCGTATGACGCTATCGAGGATATCATGTATTTCAACATCGAACGAGCCAACGCCATCCGTGGTCTTCTCGCCTATGAAGACCGGCGCTTTTTAGAATCGTATTACAGTATGTCCCAGCAAGCAGAAGAATTGAAAACATCCATTGCGAATGATCCCGGCACTCCGAGCTCACTCATCGATTTGCTCCATCGCGACGGGATTTGGGAGCAAGGGGCCGATCAAGTGCTCGTCCTCTATGAAAGGGGCGACATCGAAGCCGCGACTGACCTCGCTGAAACGATGACTGATCAACGTCAAACGATTCTCGAAGATTTACGAGCCTTAAAAAAGATGCAGTATGACGACATCCGCAAACAATTGATTGCGACCGAGAATCAAATCGATGTGCTGATGCAAGCGCTCACGTCCATCGCCATCCTCCTCAGCGCTGTGATTATCGTCATTTTATTTTTGATTTTCAAAACACGCAAAAAGAACCGACCTCAATGAGTCGGTTCCCAGCCTCGAGCATGCTCGAGGTTTTTTATTTGGCGTGAATCAATCGGGTGGCGTTCCCAATGGCGAGTAAGGCGACCCCGACATCGGCAAACACGGCTTCCCACATTGAGGCGAGTCCGAATACGCCGAGTAAGAGGAAGAGCGCCTTCATCCCGAACGCGAACGTGATGTTTTGCCAGACGATTCGTCGTGTCTTTTTGCTCAAATCAATCGCCGCCACAACATCGTGTGGGGCATCATTCATGAGAACAAGGTCAGCTGCTGCGACCGCAGTATCACTACCGACACCACCCATCACGAGTCCGACATCAGCACGCGCAAGCGCCGCCGCATCGTTCAAGCCATCACCGACAAAAGCGACCTTGCCGGTTGTTGCCAACCGCTCGACTTCCGTTACTTTTTGATGTGGAAGCAACTCGCTGTACACTTCATCGATGCCAATCGCTGAACCGACGGCATTCGCGACTTCTTGCCGATCACCCGTCAGCATGACTGTCCGATATCCGTATTGTTTCAACGCACGAATCGTCTGTTCCGCATCCGCCTTCACTTCGTCCCTCAACTCGATTCGTCCGAGCCAGCGATCATTTTTCACGACATGCACAATCGTCCCCGATGTCTCAGTCGGGATCGAGCAGCCCAATTTTTTCATATAGCGGGCACTACCGACGTAAATGCGGTGTTCACCGTCTATAGCCATCAGTCCGTAACCCGGCTCTTCTTGGATTGTTGCGAACGGCGCGACCGGACCGGCTTGCTCGACGATTGCTTTTGCAAGCGGATGCGTCGAAGCCATCTCGACACGAGACGCAAGTTGGAGCAACTCGTTCTTCGTCAATTCACCATTCGTCGCGATATCCGTCACTTCAAAACGTCCCGTCGTGAGCGTTCCGGTCTTATCAAAGATAACCGTCTCAACTTCGGCGAGGACGTCCAAATACTCGCCGCCTTTCACTAAAATGCCACGCCGCGAGCCAGCACCAATTCCACCGAAATAACCGAGCGGAATTGAGATCACTAAGGCACACGGACAACTAATGACGAGGAAGATTAAAGCCCGGTACACCCACTCCTCCAAATTTCCGACAAACAATGGCGGGACAAACGCGACCACAGCCGCTAAAACGACGACGATCGGCGTGTACACTTTAGCTAACCTTGTAATCATCTGTTCCGTCTTCGCCTTGTTCATGCTCGCCTGTTCAACGAGGGCAATCATCTTTTGAAGACTCGACTCCGCAGCCGGTCGCTCGACCCGAACTTCGAGCCGTCCTTCGAGGTTGATCATGCCGGCCAATACGTCTTCACCAGGCCCGACTTGGCGTGGCAACGACTCTCCTGTCAGAGAAGCCGTATCCAGTGAGCTGTCCCCTTGTAACACCTGACCATCCATCGGCACTTGTTCACCAGCCCGCACTATGATGACGGAGCCGACCGTTACGTCCTCAGGTCGTTTCTCAACTTCTCGCCCCTTAACAAGAACGCGTGCGCGTGTCGGTTTCAAATTCAATAGCGATTGAATCGACCGCCGTGAAGCGTGGACCGCTTTCGCTTGGAAATACTCACCGAGTTGATAAAACAGCATGACGGCGACCGCTTCCGGATACTCCGAAATCGCAATCGCACCGACCGTCGCAATCGTCATTAAAAATTTCTCATCAAACCATTCCCGATGCCATACGTTACGAAATGCGGCATAGACGACATCATAACCCGCAACCACGTAGGCGATTCCGTACACGACAAGCGAATCGGTATACAGACCGACGAGCAGAAATGCGAATGCAATCCCGAACCGCCATAACAAGCGACTCGACATCGGTACTTCCTCATCATCTTTCACAAAATGAGCACCCGGTTCAATTCGCGCCATCGACGCTTCGATAGCCCGTAGCGTCTCCGTATGATCTTTCGAATCATTCCATTCGATAATCATTCGACTTGTCGCAAAATCAATCTGACAAGCGGCGACACTGTCCTCTCCCGTCACACTCTTCTCGATTTTGGCGGCGCAGTTCGTACATGTAATCCCTTCGACGGGCAATACATCTCGTTTCATCGTTAATTTCGCCCCTTTTATATTCAAACGTTCATTTGAATATATCGTAACGCGATCGCCTCACAATTACAACCGAAAAAAAAGCCGACTGGAATCCCAGCTGGCTCTTTGTCACGCATCAATTTGTTCGGCACTGTGGGCCATCGCGATCTCGACGAGTAGCCGGACGTGATCATCGTCGAGTGAGTAGTAGACGACTTTTCCTTCTTTTCGATATTTGACAAGCCCTTGCTCGAGCAACGTCCGTAAATGATGCGACGCCGTCGCGTTTGAATGTCCGATCACGGCCGCCACGTCACAGACGCACAGTTCCCGTTCTAACGTCAGGACGTACAACACTTTGAGCCGGGTCGGATCGGCGAACGCCTTGAACAATCGGCTGACTCGAACCGCATCTAGGTCTGTCAGTGCCCGTTGTAACACCGTCACATCTTCACTTTGAATGGCGATTGTTTCACACTGGGGTGCTTTCATCCTTCTCACCTCGTTTTCTGTACTCTCATTCTAACAAAATCCGATTTATAAATCTGTTATATATTATTATTGACTTATACACCACTGTTATAATACAATCAAAACAACATAACAGCTACGTTACTTAAATAAAGGGGGCAGTTACAATGAATGAATGGGCAAGCCGACTTGAATCTTCCGTCGAATTTTATCGGAAGTTACCGGACAAGACGTGTCAAGAATGCGGGAAACAGATGGATGAGCAGTGCGAGTCTTACGAGAACACGTGCCCATCCTGTGCTGAAAAACTGCAACTTAGCGAATAAAGCAAATCCCTCGGAACAAGTTTCCGAGGGATTTTTCATGGCAGATGATAACCGAGATAGGCCGCCAACAGACCAAGTACATAGGTCGCAAGCAAATACATCCCGAAACGAAGCCAGTCTTTGGCGACGAACCGCATCACTTCGAGCTTGAACGTCGAGAACGTCGTGAACGAACCGAGAAAGCCGACACCGAGTCCAAGCATGAGCGACGGGCCGGCACTCGACGCATATAAATAGCCGAGACAAAACGACCCACTCACATTGACGAACAGCGTCGCCCACGGGAACATAGATGTCGTCCATGTTTTGACGAGCTGACCAATGCCAAACCGTGCCATCGCTCCAAAGAACGCCCCCAGCATAATGATGGCGATCGTCATCGCACCACCTCTTCTCGCCTGAACTGTTTGAACCGACGCCGTCCGAACCAAAACCCGAGCCACGAACTGAACAGACCGAGCATAAGGCTTAGTGTCACGTAGAGCAAGGCCATGCCAACTGCGCCGGACTCCAGCAACTCAATCGTCTCTACACTGAACGTCGAGAACGTCGTGAACGAGCCGATAAACCCGGTTCCGACCGCGGTGACGACACTCGGGGAGAGTCGTCCGGACTGAAACAGGAAATGTGTCAGCCAACCGAGAGCGAAACTGCCTGATAAATTGATGAGCAGCGTCCCGAGCGGAAACATACCGACCCAAAACGTCTCGATGCCTGTGCCGATCCCATAACGTGCCAAGGCACCTAGCGCTCCTGCCAAACCGACGTATGCATATAGCATCGCCAGGCCTCCCTTCAAAAAAACACCTGCCGCGAGCACGTCGCGAGACAGGTGTTGAGTCTGTAACCATTATACCAAGCGATGAGTGATCACGAAATAGCTGCTGGTGCGAACACGGCCGAGATGGCCTCGAACGCCTCATCGAGCTCCTCTTTCGTGATGACGAGCGGTGGTGCCAATCGAATCACCGTCTCATGTGTCTCTTTGCAGAGCAGGCCGCGTTCTTTAAGCGCCTCACAGTATGGACGGGCTGCTTCCGTCAATTCGATCCCGATGAACAGACCGCGACCGCGCACATCTTTAATGAGTGGATTGTCGATTGATTTCAAACGATCCATGAAATATGTGCCGAGTTCGAGGGAACGTTCTGGCAACTGCTCCTCTTCTAACACTTCGAGTGACGCGATCGACACGGCCGCCGCGAGAGGATTCCCCCCGAACGTCGAACCGTGTGATCCTGGATTGAATACGCTCAAGACGTTTTCATTGGCCGCCACACACGATACCGGGAACACGCCGCCCCCGAGCGCTTTTCCGAGAATATACATATCTGGCTCCACATCTTCCCATTCGATGGCGAACCATTTACCTGAGCGACCGAGCCCTGATTGAATCTCATCGGCCACAAACAACACGTTATGCTGCTGGCACAACTCGCTAGCACGCTTCAAGTAACCAACCGGTGGGATGATGATGCCGGCTTCGCCTTGAATCGGTTCGACAATGAACGCCGCCGTATTTTCAGTGATGGCCGCCTCGAACGCATCGATGTCACCGTACGGCACGACTTTAAACCCTGGCAATAGCGGCCCGAATCCACGTTGATATTCCGCTTCTGTCGACATCGACACCGCCGCCATCGTACGGCCGTGGAAGTTGCCCGAGCAGACGATGATTTCCGCTTGACCTGGGATTTGTTTCACTTCATACGCCCAGCGCCGCGACGCTTTGACAGCCGTTTCGACCGCTTCCGCACCCGTGTTCATCGGCAACACCATCTCTTTGTTTGTAAGCGCTGCCACTTTTTTGTAGAAACGACCGAGTTGATCATTGTAAAACGCACGTGACGTCAGCGTGATTTTATCGGCTTGGTCCTTAAGTGCTTGAATGATTTTCGGATGGCAATGACCTTGGTTGACGGCCGAATAGGCACTCAACATATCCATGTAGCGGTTCCCCTCTGGGTCTGTCACCCAGATCCCTTTCGCTTCCGAGATGACGATTGGAAGTGGATGATAATTGTGCGCCCCGAATTTCTCTGTCAATTCAATCACTTCTTGTGTCTTTGACATTTGATTTCCCCCTTATCAAAAAACTATCTTACTCCTTCAGTATATGATGACCGTCTTTCTTTTGACAACGACCAACTTGCCCATTCCTCGGTTTGGCAAAATAAGGTACACTGAACGTAGATTATGATTCATTTGATGTAGATTGGAGGAAACGACGTGGCTTCATTGCGTGATTTGCCGATTGACGAGTTTATCGATGCTTTATCTGTTCCATGCTGTTACATCAATCTCGATGGCAACGTCCTGCTGTGGAACGAATATGCGGAAACGCTGTTCGGATGGGGACGAGACGAGGTGCTTCACCATCCGCTCCCTGTTGTCCAACACTTACAGGATGCGCTTGAATCCTGGTCACCGATGCTCCTTCAATATCCGTTCTCGACGACGGCGATGACGCCGTTCAAACATAAAAACGGATCAGTCGTCTATGCGACTGCTTATTTACAATCTTTTTCCATCAACAACTATACGGGCTACTTCCTTGCGTTCCTGCCGAAAGGGTTTGGGCCGCTCATCAGTACAGAACAGTTCAATCTGCTTCACCACTTTCAAGCGATGATTGAACAATCGACGTATTATTTGGCAACAAACGCTTACGGCGAGATTACAGAAATCAATCCGTTGCTCTGCGGGTTAATCGGCGCACCCGATCATCAATTCATCGGTCGTAACTGGTTCGAGCTCATCCATCCGTCATTTGAGAATCATCCGCTTGCCGAGGACGTGCTTCAAGCACTTACGACCGACCGCATCTGGAACGGTGAAATGCCTGTCCGTTCCGAGCGGCATGTCCGCAACATGTGTTGGCTCAATTTGACGGTCGTCCCGATTTTGAGTGATGAAGGCGAAATCGTACAATATACCGCCTTCGGCTTTGACGTCTCAGATAAAAAGCGACTCGAGCAAGAGGTCAATTATCTCGCGTACCATAACGACTTGACCGGACTCTTGAACAAGAAAGGATGGCTCCGTCAGTACAGCCACGTGTTGACGGATGTCGATCAAGGAGATGGCTTGGTTCACGTTGCCTTGTTCGATATCGATCGCTTCAAAATCATCAATGAATCGTTCGGTTCACGCGTCGGCAACGAATTGCTCCTTCAAATCAAGGACCGGGCCGCGCAGTTCTTGCCTGAGACGAGCGTCATGTTCCATCCGTCGGGTGGCTTGTTCGGGTTGATTTTCTTTGAACAGTCGAAAGAAGAAGTGTTCCAGTTGCTACGTCAATTACAACATGAACTGCAGCGTCCGTTCCGGATTTATCATCACTCCATCATGGTGTCGATTTCCATCGGGTGCGTCTTCTATCCGTCCGCCACGTCTTCATTAGAAGAACTGTACACACGCGCCGAGAGCGCCTTGTTCAAAGGCAAGCGAATCGGTGTCGGGACAATCCAGTTCGTCACGAAAGATATGGACGATGCGTTCTCACGTCAAATCCATATCGAGAAGGCGCTTTATCAAGCGCTTGAAGAAAAACATTTTTATTTAGAATATCAACCAAAGTATGAGTTAAAGACTGACACGCTCATCGGCTTCGAGGCGCTCCTCCGTTGGCACCATGAAGAGCTCGGTCAAATCCCGCCGTCAGAGTTCATCCCGCTCGCCGAAGAGATGGCGCTCATCGTCCCGATCAACAACTGGGTCATTCTCGAGGCGGCCAAACAGTTGAAAGCCTGGCAACAACTCGTCGATCACCCGTTGTCGATGGCCGTCAACATTTCGCCGAACCAATTCCGGAGCGACAGCTTCATCAATACGCTTCGCAACATCAAGCAACAGCTCAATTTGAATCCGTCCGATATCATCCTCGAGATTACCGAAAGTCTCGTCATGCAGCAGACGGACGAGATTATCGCCCGGATGGATCAAATCAAACGTCTCGATTATCGCCTATCCATCGACGACTTCGGGACCGGCTTCTCGTCACTGCAATACTTGAAGTCGTTCCCGGTCGACGAGCTAAAAATCGATAAAGTCTTCCTCGATGATTGGTTGACGTCGAAGTCACACTTACTCGATGTCATCGTCCACCTCGGCAAGAGCCTGAATCTGCACGTCGTGGCCGAGGGTGTCGAGGACCAAGAGATGCTCGACCACTTGAAGCAAACCGCTTGCGACTCGTTCCAAGGGTTTTTGTACGCCAAGCCGCTTCCTCCAATTGAAGTCGTTCGCTTATTGACGGACAACAGTCAATGAAAAAAGTCATCGCGCGTCTCACGACGTACGATGACTCTTTGTTATAGGCTGATTGTCGCCGTCCATAGTCCATAGACACCGTAAGTGGCCGCCAACAGGATGACAACCGCAATCATATATTGCAACCGGCTGAGGTACGGCCGGCCTTGTTCACGTTCGGCCAACATGAAGACGAACACGCCCGGCGCGTACAAAATCATGGCGATGAGCATATACTCGACACCTGACGCATAGAGGAGCCAGGCCGCATAAACGGTCGCAATCCCCGATATGACGAGCATCGGGCGTGTTCCGGTCCGCCGTGCCTCTTTCCAACCGAACAAGGCCGAGAACAAGTATGGGACGAGCGCCGCGATGCCGGCGATACTCGAGAGCACCAAGTACGTCTGTTCCGAAAAGAGAGCGATGATCGTGACGAGTTGTGTGAACGCCTGTGTGATGAACAAGGCGCTCACCGGCGTCTCATTTCGATTGAGTCGATTGAACAGTTTCGGGAACACGCCGTCACGACTCGCGACGTACGAAATCTCCGTCGCGAGAATCGTCCACCCGAGCAGGGCACCCGAGAGCGAGACGAGGAGTCCGATGTTGATGATGGTCGCACCGACTGGTCCGACGACGGCCTCGAGCACGTACGCCATCGACGGTTCCGAAAGTGCCGCGAGTTGTTCCTGGGTCATCACCCCAAACGATAAAATCGAGATCATCATATAAATGACAAGCGTTCCGACGAGTCCGATCACCGTCGCCCGACCGACGTCCCGTTTATGACGAGCCCGTGATGACAAGACGACTGCTCCTTCAATCCCGACGAACGCCCAAAGCGTCACGAGCATCGTCGACTTCACTTGCGGGAACACCTGTGACCAGCTAAATCCCGATTGTCCCCAGAAGTCGATTTGGAACGTGTCAATCCGAAACGCAAACAAGATGAGGACAATAAATAAAAAGATTGGGACGAGTTTGGCGATTGTCGTGACAATATTAAGAAGCGCCGCTTCTCTCATCCCGCGTGAGATAATCCAAAACAACCCCCAAATGACGACCGCGCTCATGATTAAGCGGAACGTCCGATGTTCTGACGAGAAAATCGGAAAGAAGTAGCTGAGCGTGCTGAAGATTAACGTGATGTTCGCTACCGTCCCAATCCACGCCGACATCCAGTAGCCCCACCCGCTATTGAATCCGACAAACTTGCCGAATCCTTCTTTCGCATAGGCGTAAATCCCACCTTCAAGTTCAGGACGTGTATTGGCTAAAAACTGAAACACGAACGCGAGCATGACCATCCCGATACCGGTAATCGTCCATCCGATTAACACCGAACCGACTCCAGCACCTTGTGCCATCGCTCCCGGTAAATTAAATGCGCCTCCGCCAATCATCGTTCCAACGACCATGGCAGCGAGCCCAAAAAAGCCGATTCCGGCTGACTGTGACTTCATTTAAAACCCTCCACAAAAAGTTGACGTCTGACGAATAACTATACATCGATAATGTATAATCATTCGATGATTTCCTTATTCTACTGAAACTAATGGTGTTTAGATAGGTATTTTGCTAATGTTTATATTTTCGAATAATTTAAAAAATTTTATTGCGCATTCATCTTGTTTGTAGTTTAATTGCAATATATTCGAAACAATCAGAATTTTCGGGAGGTAACACAATGCGCAACAAAAAATGGTTAGCTTTATCGGGTGTCGCTTTGCTTGCAACGGCAGCATGTGGCGGCGGAGAAGAAACAACAGATTCGTCTGAAGGCTCTTCATCAAGTGATGCGAAAAAGGAAATCACGCTCGTCTCGGCGACAGATTTGCCACAGCTCGATCCGACGCTCACAACGGACTCGACGTCAGTCATCGTGACGAACAACGTCTTCGAGGGACTGTATCGTCTGGATGAAAATAACCAACCGGTACCGGGAATTGCTGAAGACGTAGAAATTTCAGAAGATGGACTTACATACACCTTCAAATTGCGTGATGCGAACTGGTCAGACGGTTCACCGGTCACAGCTGAAGATTTCGTCTACTCATGGAAACGCGCCCTCAATCCTGAGACAGGTGCTGAGTACGCCTATATCCTCCAAGATTTGAAAAACGCCAATAAAATTCTCGCAGGCGAAGAAGAACTTGATACGCTTGGCGCGAAAGCGCTCGATGAGAAGACACTCGAAGTACAATTGGAGGCACCTGCCCCTTACTTCCTCGGGTTGACAGGATTCCCGACGTACATGCCGCAAAAGCAAGAGTTCGTCGAAGAACAAGGCGAGTCGTTTGCGACAGCTGTCGATAAGACACTTTACAACGGACCATACGTGTTAGATAGCTGGCAAGACAATGAAGGTTGGGTCTATAAAAAGAACCCTGAGTATTGGGACGCTGAAAACGTCAAGATGGATACAATCAACGTCAAGGTC
Organism: Exiguobacterium sp. s152; assembly: GCF_018618335.1. Classification (NCBI taxonomy): domain Bacteria; kingdom Bacillati; phylum Bacillota; class Bacilli; order Caryophanales; genus Exiguobacterium; species Exiguobacterium sp. s152. The sequence continues at coordinate 58,523 of NZ_JACSLX010000005.1, read as the reverse complement.
GTTAAAGAAGTCGCGACGGGCGTCAACTTGTTCGAATCGGGCGAAGTCGATTACACGCTCTTGTCATCTGAATTCGTTCCACAATTCCAAGACTCGGATGAGTTCAAGACACGTGCCGACGCACGAATCAACTTCCTTCGTTTCAACCAGAAGAACGAATCACTTCAAAACGTCAACATTCGTGAGGCACTCGCAAAAGGCTTCGATAAGCAAGGCGTCACAGACGTCATCTTGACGGACGGTTCACAGCCGGCCAACTATATCGTCGCGAAAGACTTCACGTTCACAGAAGATGGAGCTGACTTCCGCGAGAAGTATCCAGACCTTCAAAGCTATAACGTCGACGAGGCGAAAGCGGCATGGGAGAAAGGTCTTGCCGAACTCGGTGTCGAGACAATCGAACTTGAGTTCCTCTCACGTGACGAAGAAGCGTTCAAGAAAGTCAACGAGTATATCAAAGGTGAGCTCGAGAAGAACCTTCCTGGCCTCACACTTAACATTAAGCAACAGCCGTTCAAAAACTTCCTTGAACTTGAAGGCGCTGGCGACTATGACGTCTCCGCTGCCGGTTGGGGCCCTGACTATCAAGATCCGATGACGTACCTCGACATGTGGGTCACAGACGGTCCGTTCAACCGTATGGCTTACTCGAACGACGAGTACGACAAGTTGATTCAAGGCGCGAAACAAGAAGCCGATCAAATGAAACGTTGGGAAGCGATGCAAGAAGCCGAACGCATCTTGCTCGAAGATGATTTCGCGATCGCACCGATTTACCAAAAAGGTGAGGCTTACCTTGAGCGTTCAAACATCGAAAACATGTACCGCCACCCGTTCGGAGCTGACGCTAGCTTCAAATGGTTGGACGTCAACTAACCCACAAACCCTGCCGCTTGCTTGCGGCAGGGTTTGTTTGTTGGGGCTATGCCGTTGTGACGCAAAAAAAGGGGACGTACCACGAAGTTGTGGTATGTCCCTTATCTAGATGATTACGCTTCGCGCTCAGTCCGCATATCGGCTGGTACGCGTCCGCGTTTCGAGATAATTTGCGCAATGACGAGCGCCACGACGAACGTCGCGAGGGCTGCGAAGAATCCGACCCACATCGAGTCTGAGATTCCAAGGACCAAGTAACCGACCGCTGCCACGCCGGCTGAAATCAAGGCGTACGGCAACTGCGTCAACACGTGGTCGATATGGTGCGACCCGGCACCCGTCGAACTGAGAATCGTCGTATCCGAGATTGGTGAACAGTGGTCTCCGAACACCGCTCCGGCGAGAACAGCGGCAAGTGTCGGTAGCAAGAGCTCCGGCTCGACTGCCATAATCAAATCGGCTCCGATTGGAAGCATGAGACCGAACGTTCCCCAGCTCGTTCCTGTCGAGAACGCCATCAGACCGGCGATCAAGAACAAGAGGAACGGCAAGTAAGATGGTGAAATCGAATCTGTAACGAAACTTGCCAAGTAGTCACCTGTCTTCATGTCACCGATGACGGCGATAATCGTCCAAGCAAACAACAAGATGAGCACGGCTGGCCACATGGCGCGAATTCCGCCCCATGTCGCTTGTCCATAGTCTTTCGCGGGAATCTTGCGGCCAATCAACAATAAGAGGGCGACAATCAAGCTGATGACAGCACCCGTTACGAGGGAACGTGTCACGTCTGTTGATTCGAACGCTCCGATCAACGAGAAGCTCTGACCGTCAGCGGCAAGCGCCTGTCCGCCCGTGTAGAGCATGGCCGACACCGTCGCGATAATCAAGGCGATAATCGGAACGATCAAGTCACGTACTTTCCCGCCTTCATGCTCGTTCAAGTCTTCACTCATCCCCATCGGTGCACCTTTCGATGTATCGTAGAGCTCCCCTTGGAGGGCACGGAGTTCATGTGTGCGCATCGGTCCGATGGCAAGTCCCGTGTAGGCGACGTAAGCCGTCAAGAGAAGCGCGAATACCGCGTAGAAGTTCATCGGGATGATTTGGATGAACGCTGAGAACGATGAGTAGCTATCAATCGAATACTTCGCCAGGATACCTGCGATGATGGCGATGATATAAGCTCCCCAACTCGAGAGCGGGCTGATGACGCAGACCGGTGCGGCCGTTGAGTCAATCATGTAGGCGAGTTTCGCACGTGATACTTTTTTACGGTCTGTGAGCGGTCGGCTGATATTCCCGACGGCGAGACTGTTGAAGTAATCGTCGATGAAAATTAAAATCCCAAGTCCGAACGAGACGAGACGAGCACCACGGGCTGTCTTGACATTTGAAGCGGCCCATTCTCCGAACGCGCGGGCGCCACCCGACGTTTGAATGATCGATGACAAAATCCCAAGCAAGAGCAAGAACGCAATCAAGAGCACGTTCCATTCATTAATGGCTCCGTCGGCCCAGAATAAGGCGATGACGTTCGACCACAAATATTGAATCGATTCGAGAGGATTAAAATTGTGAAGCAATAAGACCCCTGCAATAATCCCGACACCGAGTGACGGAATGACTTTCCGTGTTGTGATGGCCATAATAATGGCCAATAAAGCCGGTACGAGTGAGAGTACCGAAGTTGAATAATCTACCATGTGATTTCCTCCTCTTTTGTTAGAGATGAGGCCCCCCTATGCTTAAAAAAACGCAAAGCGAGGGCATCGGCAACAAAGCCGACACCCTCGCTGGATGTTCCGTCTTTCTTAGCCGACTTGGAGCGCTCCATACGTAAATATGTATGGCAGTCTGACGGGTATTTCCCGTCAGCCCAGCACAAAGTCAGAGACATGACTTTACACTTCGGCGATCTTGCCTTTCTGTAGTCTTCACCGTTGTCATCCTCGGACTACTTACTCATCAGCATCGCACCTCTACCTCATCGATAGCACGAATATTCATTTAAAGTTACGTCTAAATTATCATAGGTCATAGTGACTAATCAATAGTTTTTTTCATCTCGGATGATTTGTTTCAACACCGCGAGTGCAGCCTGGTCGTCTGACTCGACCGCTTTAAAGAAATCACTAAAGAAATGATATAAGACAAAACGCTCGGCGTGTGACGTCGTATGTTCTTTGATTGTTAAGAAAATAAGGTGACGCAATCGCCGTTTCGTCCGCGTCTCGTCGGGCAATTCTTGACATCGGTCTTGGAAGGCACGATATACAGAATTGATCAAATCCCCATGTTCATCATACGACCGGTTGTATGCAACTTGTTCCATCTGTGATATCCCCCCTTTCCATATTTACCGATGAAACTTGTCGTAACTATACCAACTTAAGCCGATCCATTCAATCGTTTCGGGTCGTTCTTAACAAAAATCATACGTTAGACTGACTTACGACTCGATGAATGAGAACGTCGTCACATCGAATAGTCCCATATCGGTCAACTTCAAATCCGGGATGACCGGAAGCGCGAGGAACGACATCGTCAAATACGGGTTGAAGTGACGATGGGCCCCGACGACGTCGAGCGCATCGTTCAACTGTTCGAGCACGTCCGCCACTTCCGCATACGGACGTTTCGTCATGAGTCCGCCAATCTCAAGAGGTAAGACGGCCAGCACCTTGCCCTCTGACACCGCGACGACCCCACCGCCCACTTTTTCAAGCGTCTCGGCTGCGAGCAACATGTCGTCCGGGCTCACCCCGGCGATGACGAGGTTGTGGCTGTCATGGGCGACCGTCGCTGCGAGTGCCCCTCGTTTCAAGCCGAAACCGGTCACCGGCGCGAGCGCCATATGACCCGTCCCGTGATGACGTTCGATGACAGCGAGTGTGGCGATATCTTGCGTGAGATCGGCACCCGACGCGTCCGGATTAAAGACGAGCCGCTCCCGTTTCGTTAAGAGACTGTTCGGCAGCACTTGAATCACATCGACCGCCTCTTCCTTCACGGCCAAGCGGAATGACTCCGGCGTCAAGTCCGGCAGCTTCAGCTCGCCTCGCATCGGTTTCGGCACTTCGATCCCATCAGCCTCGAACGTGGCCTTGCCTGCCTTGGCGACGACTTCCCCGTTCACGTACACGGTATCGATTGTTACCGATTCGACGTCTGACAAGATGACAAAGTTCGCGCGCTTGCCCGGTGCGATGGCCCCCACTTCTTTCAACCCGTACGCCTCGGCCGCGTGCAGGCTGGCGACAGCATACGCCGTTTCCGGCTTGACGCCTTGTTTGATCGCCATGCGAATGTTGTAGTCGATGCCACCCTCGGCGACGAGATTGTCCAAATGCTTGTCGTCCGTACAGAACAAGAACCGGTGGGCGTTGCTCTCGGTGATGGCCAAACTGACCTGCTCGACGTTCCGGGCGACCGATCCTTCCCGAATCTGAACGTAAAAACCGCGGCGCACCCGTTCGAGCGCCTCTTCAGCGGTCGTGCATTCATGATCGGTCATGATACCGGCCGTGCGATACACGTTCAACTGATCCGGACCAAGACCTGAGGCATGGCCGTCGACGACTTTCCCGGCAAGTTCGGTCTGGGCGATCTTTTGAAGCATGTCCGCACTCCCCGACTCGACGGACGGATAATCCATCACTTCGCCGAGACCGTGCACCCCTGGATCGCCTAAAAACGGCGCCAAGTCCTCGGCGTATAGTTTCGCCCCTGCGTGCTCGAACGGCGTCGCCGGTACACAGCTCGGGAGCATCATGCGCACGTCGAGCGGCAACCCCTCAGCATCCGCGAGCATATACTCAATCCCGAGTGCCCCGTTGACGTTCGCGATCTCGTGCGGATCGGCGATGACCGTCGTCACACCGAGCGGCAGGACCGCTTTGGCGAACTCGTGGGGTGGAACCATCGATGACTCAATATGGACGTGGGAATCGATGAACGATGGTGCCAATGTCCAAGACGGGTCGTGATACTCTGTCTCCCCTTCGTAGCCGTCCCCGATGGCCACGATGTATCCTGCGTCGATGGCGACATCCGTGCGAATCGTCTCGCGACTGTAGACGTCAATGACCGCCACATCTTTAAAGACGACCGCTGCTTTCTTTTTCTTCGCCGCGATGTCAATCAAATGTTGTTTCTCCATCTGTGTGTCTCCTTTTTTTTCTACGTATTTTTACTATCTTAACAAGAATAATCTTTCAGGCGCAATTTCTTTTTCAACTTATGCGACAATGAAAGCATATCTGTTTGAAAGGGGTTACACATATGCAATACAAATTAGGCGAATTGACGCCGCAAGTCGACGAGACGGTGTTTCTCGCACCCGGAGCCCATGTCATCGGTGATGTCACAATCGGTGCCCATTCCGGCGTCTGGTTCAATACGGTCATTCGGGGAGATGAAGGACCGATTCGCATCGGTTCTTACGTGAACATCCAAGACGGATCGATGGTGCACCAATATGAAGGCTCTCCGACGGTCATCCATGACCGCGTCTCCATCGGACATATGGCGATGATTCACGGCTGTGAGATTGAAGAAGGCTGTCTCATCGGCATGCATGCGACCGTCCTCGACGGGGCAAAGATTGGGAAGGGGTCGTTCATCGCCGCCGGGGCGCTCGTCACACCGAACATGCAAATCCCGGAAGGCGTCATGGTCATGGGTGTCCCCGCCAAAGTCGTCCGTCCGCTCAATGATGAGGATCGCTTTATCATGGAACGGACCGTCAACAAATACGCGAAGCGGGCCGAGCAGTACAAACAGACGTGTGAACCACTGACATCTACACAAAGTTTGTGAAAGCGTTTGCAATATTCATAAAGTGTTAACGATTCCCCCGATTTTTCTTCATGTTCCCCCTGTATACTGAGGATGTAGTCAAGCCGACGTTTCGAAAGGGGCCAATTGTATGTATCCAAACCATGCCGAACTGATTCTAGACTTGTACGCCTCGTCCATTAACCCAAGTCATTACCTGCATATCGAGGATTCATTTGACGATACGCTTCAAGGAACACATCGCGAGGTTTGGGAACGACTGCAATTGGATAATAGTATAGAGCAAGAAATTAAAATTGAGGGAACGTGAACACAATGATTCCAACGAATGTCATTCAAGACTGGCTTGCAGGCAAGTTAAAAAAATAAACTGAGCGCTCATGCGAACCACTCAGTCTCATTGACCAATAAATATAGGCCCGACCGTAGTCATCTACGGCCGGGCCTATTTGCTCACTCGAAAATCGTGAGACAGCTGTCAATCGACTGACGCCGCTTGTTCGGTGGCACGTCCTCGAATCGTCCGAGTTGGAGCAACCCGACGAACGTCTCCCCTTCCGCCCCGATCATGTCCTGCAGACGCGCGTCCTCAAAGATGCCCCCGGTCCGCCAGACGAGGCCGATGTCCCGCTCGCTGCACAGCAAGTGGAAGTTTTGAATGAACGTCGCTGTCGCAAGCAACGCATCCTTCCGATCTTTCTCCGTTTCGAACGCCTTCGTCGTCACGTAGACACATGCGGCCGCGTTACGAATCCGCCCGGCAATCTTTTCACGTTTCGAATCCGGTCCATCTTGAAACGCCGGCTCTAGCGCGGACAGTAACACATCTTTCCCGTCTCCGTTGAACAAGTAAACATTCCATGGTTCTACCTTATTGTGAAACGGCGCTTGGTGCGCCGAGGCGAGTAACGAGTATAGTTCTGACGTGTCGAGCGTACCTTCCGTAAACATGCGAATCGTCCGCCGCGATTCAATCAACTGTTGTCCTACTGTCTTTTCCATTGAAGTCACTTCCCCCTCTATTCTCTCTCTCATCATAATTGAAAACATTTCTCATTTGAAGAAGAACGACTCCTCAAAAAAACGCATCCCTGATTCAGGAATGCGTTCATCACATTATGTCGACTGTCCGACAATCTCACAGGCGACCAAATCTTCGAGTGTCTGTCTGCGGACGACGAGACGATGTGTCCCGTCCTTCACGAAGACGACGGCTGGACGGAGCATCTGGTTATAGTTGCTCGCCATCGAGAAGTTATATGCCCCTGTCGCTTTGACGAGCAAGAGATCACCGGCCTCGACCGGCGGGATGAGCGAGCGGTTCGAGATGATATCACCCGACTCGCAGCACGCCCCGACGATTTTCGCCTCGAGCGTCTTCGCCTCATCCATCCGTGTCGCCGCGATGACATCGTACTCGGCGTCATACAGGGCGGGACGAATGTTATCCGTCATCCCCCCATCGACCGAGACGTACGTGCGGACACCGCTCACTTCTTTCACCGTCCCGACTTCATAGAGCGTCGCACCGGCGTTGGCGACGAGCCAGCGGCCCGGCTCGATGCCGATTTTCGGGAGCGGTAGGCCGAAGCGTTCCACTTCCGCGACGAGCGTGTCCATCACTTGCGTCATCGTGTCGGCGAAGTCGAGCGGGTCATCCGACTCGAGATAGGCGACTCCGAAGCCGCCACCGATATTCAAGACGTCGGCCGTATACCCCGTCTCTTGACGAATCGTCTCGATGAAATTGACCATCGTCTTGACCGTATTGATGAACAGCGTCGGCTCTTGAATCTGCGAACCGACGTGACAATGAATCCCCGTCAAGTTCAACCGTTCCGCTTGCAGCGTCGCCTTGATCGCTTCGAGATACGTGTCGTCATGGGTCGGGAAGCCGAACTTCGTATCGACCCCGCCCGTCTGAATCGCCTCGTGGGCGCCTCCGACGACTTGTGGGACGATGCGGAGCAATACATCAACGTCTACCCCTTGCGCAGCGGCCAGACCCGACAACAGCCCAATCTCACGCATGTTGTCGATCGTGAAGTGAGTGATTCCGTTCTCGAGCGCGAACGTGATGTCCTGCACCGTCTTGTTCGACCCGTGGACGTGAATCCGGTCGGCCGGGACACCGGCGTGGAGCGCGACGAACATCTCGCCGCGCGAGACGACGTCGATGCTCAGACCGGCTGCCATCACTTTGTCGTACACGGCCGAGATCGACATCGCTTTCGATGCGTACAGCGCGTACGTGTTCGGATACTTGTCGAGGAACGCGTTCCGGATGAGGCCGAGGCGACGTTCGAGTTCAGGCTCGCTCATGATATAGAGCGGTGTCCCGTACGTCGCTTGAAGTTCACGGACGGACACGCCTTCGATCATACAAACTGATTGGTTGGTGGTGTACATACATTGCCTCCTTCAAAGCGATGCGGGACACGCCATGAGCGTGCGCATAATTGTTCTGAGTTGTTGGCGTGCCCGGTGCGGGTCACGTCATCGATTTTCGTGAGATGGCCGTAAAGCTCGACCTGGTCTCCGACTTGAATCGTGTCATCGACGCGTAGGAAGCTGTGGCTCATGAAGATGTTACTGATGAACGGATAGGCCCGTCCTTCGATGTGGGCCGGTAAGAAGCGCCGGGCCCGCATGAGTCCGTCGCCATAGCCGACCGCGAGCACGGCGATGCGTTCTTTCGTCTCGGCCGTGTAGCCCGTGCCGTAACCGACGTGGGCACCGGCCTCGATGTCGTGCACGGCGACGACTTCTGTCTCCCAGCGAAACGCCGGGACGAGCCAATCGACCGGTTCGACCGAAGAGTAGCCATACAGAAAGATGCCGACACGTACGTGCGTGCAATGTCCGAGACGCGGATCCGCTTGAAGCGTCGCCGCACTGTTGGCCGCATGCAAGATCTCGAACGTGTGCCGTTCCATGAGACGATTCGACCAGTCGGCGAACCGTTGCACGTGCACACTATGCTCGATTTCGGCGTTATCCGCGTCCGCGAGTGGGAAGTGTGTACATAAGCCGACAAGGTCGAGCCCTTCGTCTTGGCAAAAGGCGACGATGGCCAACGCTTCCTGGAACGTCTTCGCACCGAAACGGTTCATGCCGACGTCGAGCTTCAAATGAAGCCGGACCCCGTCGAGCTGGTCCCGTTGCGAGACGAGCCAATCGTAAGAACCGATGGCGACGTCAAGATGGTCCCGATGGACGCTTGTCCACTCGTAGACCGGGTTCATGACAAGGACGCGCGCTTCCGGAGCTGATGCCCGGACCTCGCTCGCCTCGTCAAGCGTCGTCACCATGAAGTGACGCACCCCTTCTTCGTACAGTGTCGTCACAACTGGCTCCATCCCTAAGTTATAGGCGTTGTTTTTTACGACGGCGAACACCGGTCGGCCAAGCGCTTCAATCCGACGTTTGTTTTCGCGAATCGCATTCAAGTCAATTGTGACTCCCATACAAAAAACTCCTTTATTCTTTGACTCCGGCTTTGACGAACGTGACCCAATCACGGTGGCCCGCGATTTGTCCGGTCACGGCCTCACGGTAACGCGTGAGCATGTTCGTCGCGACCGTTTGGACGCCGCCGCCAATCGAGATGTTGTCGATTTCGATGACGCTCGTCACTTCAGCCGCCGTTCCTGTTAAGAAGATCTCATCTGCGACATATAGTTCGTCACGTCCGATGTGGCGTTCGATGACCTCGAACCCTTCCTCACGGGCAAGTTCGATCACCGTTTGACGCGTGATGCCGTCGAGCACCGAGCAATCGAGTGACGGTGTGAAAATTTTGTTTCCTTTGACGAGGAAGATGTTGGCGACGCTCGCCTCGCTGACGTTTCCGTTCATGTCGAGGGCGATCGCTTCGTCATACCCGTCGCGGACCGCTTCTCCTTTAAGGAGTTGTGAGTTCATATAGTTCGCTGCCGCTTTCGCTTGCATCGGCATCATCGTCGAAGAGACGCGACGATACGAGGCGACTTTCGCGCGGATCCCGACCGTCTTGCTGAAATATTCGCCGAGCGGCCAGCATGAGATGGCAACGTGTACTTTCGTTTCCTGTGTCGGCATGAGTGCCTGCCAAGGTGTGCCGAGGAAAACGAATGGGCGGATGTAACAAGCTTCGAATCCGTTGCGTTCAATCAATTCGATTGTCGCTTGTTCGAGCTCATCGACCGTGTACGGCAAGTCGACGTGATAGTATGCACACGAACGAACGAGTCGCTCCAAGTGTTCACGGAGTCGGAAGATGGCCGGGCCTTCCTCTGTGTGGTATGCCCGAATTCCTTCAAAGAACCCGCTACCGTAGTGAATCGCGTGTGTCATGATACTCGTGTTCGCGTCACTCGGCTCGATCCAAGCCCCGTCTTGCCACATCCATTGTCCATACTGTTCCATTGTTCAACTCTCCCATTCATTTTTGATATTTTCTGTCTATTATACGTTACAGGGAGCGTAAGTCATCAACAAGTTGTGTTTTTTCTGCGGTTTTTTCATCTTTTTGCTTAATGACGCGGGCTGGTGTACCGGCAACGACGACGCCTGGCGGTACGTCTTGTGTGACGACACTACCTGCTGCGACAACGGCATTTTCACCGATGCGGACGCCTTCCAAAATGACGGCGTTCGCACCGACCATGACGCCATCTTCGATGATGACCGGATCTTTTGAAGGTGGCTCAAGGACACCCGCCACGACAGCGCCAGCGCCAAGGTGGACGTTTTTCCCGAGCGTCCCGCGGGCACCGATGACCGCGTTCATATCGACCATCGACCCGTCACCGATGACGGCACCGATATTGATGACAGCACCCATCATGACGACGACGTTATTCCCGATTTGAACGTGGTCGCGAATGAACGAACCTGGTTCGATGCGGGCATTCAACTGCGTCGTATCAAGCATCGGTACGGCGCTGTTGCGGCGGTCGTACTCGAGGTGCGTGTCCGTGATGACGGTAGCGTTCGCTTCTAGGAAAGCAGCCGCACGTTCAGCCGTCGTGAGGAACAGTTTCGACTCGTCCGTTCCAAAAGCTTTGGCATCTTCGATCGTCAGACCGGCCAATTGACCATTGACGTACAATTTGACAGGCGTTTCTTTCTTGGCATCTTTAATGTATTGCGCGATTTCATAAGCGTTTGTGAGTAACATGAGTGGCCTCCTCGTATAGGTTCGTTAAATTGTATAATCCGGCTGGGCGGTCAAGAATCGTTGCCGCCGCAGCGAGTGCCCCGTTCGCGAAGACGCGTTTGGACAGGGCCGTGTGTTTCAATTCAAGCATTTCGTCGTCTCCGGCAAAGAGGACGGTATGTTCACCGAAAATCGTCCCCCCGCGTACCGAATGCATGCCGAGTTCATCGGCTGCGCGCGCTTCACGACGCGGTGTACGGTCATATACCGGTGTCACGTCGCGTTTCGCCTCGATGGCACGGGCGAGCAGTTCCGCCGTCCCGCTCGGTGCATCGACTTTCTTACGGTGGTGCGCCTCAATCACTTCGATGTCATAACCGAGCGTGAGCGGGACGAGTTGGTCGAGCAACTGTTTCAAAAGAGCGATCCCGTAAGACGTATTATACGACTGGAAAATCGGGATCTCTTGAGACGCCGCCTCAATTTTGGCGAGCTCTGCTTCCGAGAAGCCCGTCGTCGCGATGACGAGCGGGATTTGTTTAGCTTTTCCAAACGCAAGCACATCATCCAACAGCGCCGGGTTCGAGAAGTCGATGACGACATCGACCTCGGCCTCGACATCTTGTAGCGAGACAGGATGTTCCCCTCCGGCCGGCGAAACAATGGCCGCAACGTTCAAATTTTGTGTCCGGGCGACTTCTTCGACGATTTGTCCCATCGCGCCGTATCCATGAATGAGTAAGTTCACTGTCTCACCTCATTGAACTGCTCCATTGCCGACAACAAGCGGGCCTCGGCCGTCGCACTCATCGGGACGAGCGGGAGACGTGGTGCACCGAACTCGAATCCGCGTGCATTCAATGCTGCTTTGACCGGAATCGGGTTCACTTCCGCGAACAATTCGTCGATGACCGGGAGCAGTCGGAGCTGCCATGTGCGTGCCGTTTCCAAATCTCCGGCGAGGAGCGCTTCAGCTAAAGCGACCGTCGCACCCGGATAGACGTTCGAGAGGACCGATACAACACCTTGCGCCCCCCAAGCCATATAAGGAAGGATTTGATCATCGTTCCCGCAATAAACTGGGAACCCTTCCGGCACATGCGCCATCATTTGAGCCATCACTGAGATATCCCCACTCGCTTCTTTAAGCGCAGCGATGCGTGGGTGATCAGCGAGTTCCCCAACCGTTGCCGGATCAAGTGCGACGCCCGTCCGCGATGGTACGTTGTAGAGCATGAGCGGAATCGGTGACGCGTCGGCAATCGCTGTGAAGTGGGCAATCAGACCCGCTTGCGTCGACTTGTTGTAATAAGGCGTGACGACCATCGCCATCTCGGCTCCGAGTTCGGCGGCCCGTTTCGTCTTTTGAATGCTGAGCGCCGTGTTGTTTGACCCGGTTCCCGCGATGATAACGGCGCGGCCGGCAGCGACTTCAATCGCTTTGACGAGAAGCGTCTCGAACTCTTCGTCCGTGATGGTCATGCCTTCACCAGTCGTTCCCCCGATGACGAGACCGCCGACACCTTCTTTAATTTGATCTTCAATCAACGCTTCCCACGCTGTGAGATTTAGCAGACCGTCTGCTTGAAACGGTGTAGCGAGTGCGGTTGCGACTCCTGTGAACATATAATTTCCCCCTTATTTCGTAGCAGTCTGCCCAATCATACATTGGGCGATTTGGACGGCGTTCGCTGCCGCGCCTTTTCGAACGTTATCAGCGACGCACCAGAGATGGAACGTGTTCGGCTGTGACTCGTCGACACGGATACGACCGACGTACACGTCGTCTGTCCCGTTCGCATCGAGTGGTGTCGGATAGACGAGCTCCCCTGGGTTGTCCATCAAGACGACACCTGGCGCGTCCGCGAGCACGGCTTTTACCTCGGCGAGCGTCGCGTCGCGGTCGAGCGTGACCGTGATGGAGACGGCGTGGCTGTTGCGGACCGGGACACGGACACATGTCGCTGTGACACCGAGGTTCGGCGCGTTTAAAATTTTGCGTGTTTCTTCAATCATCTTCTGTTCTTCTTTCGTATAACCGTTCTCTAAGAACACATCAATGTGTGGCAAGACGTTATCGTAAATCGGATACGGGTAGTTCTTCGGCTCTTCCCCACGTGCTCCGCGTTCCAAGTCCTCTATCCCTTTTTGGCCCGAGCCAGAGACGGCTTGATACGATGTATAGGCGACACGCGTCAACCCGTATACTTCCGCGAGTGGTGCGAGCGCGACGACCGATTGGATCGTCGAGCAGTTCGGGTTGGCGATGAGCGTCTTGTCCGGGCTCAATTCGACTCGGTTCACTTCCGGTACGATGAGCGGAATGTCCGTTTTCATCCGGAATGCGCTCGAGTTGTCGATGACGATGACACCTTGTTCGCTCAGGCGAGGCGCATATTGTTCACTGATGCTCCCACCGGCTGAGAAGAGCGCGATATCGATTGGGTCCTCATAAATCGCGTCCGACAGTTCTCTGATGACGACGTCCTTGCCGTTCACGTTCACGGTCTTCCCGGCTGAACGGGCCGATGCGTACAACATCAATTCGTTGATTGGAAATTCATACTCGGTCAATACTTCAATCATCTTTTGGCCGACGGCACCGGTCGCACCGACGACGGCTACGTTATACATGTGGCGTCCTCCTTATAACTTGAAGCGGGTCGCGATGGCCGCGACAGCTGCTTCGACGTCTTGTTCGTTAATCGTGTACGAGATGCTAATCTCGGATGTCGTGACTTGATAGAATGGAATCCCGCTCTCGCGGAACGTGGCGAACAGTTCGGCAGCGACACCGGTCGCATCACGCATGCCGATGCCGACGACCGAGATTTTCGCATGCTCGGTATGACGGTCGATTTTGATTTGTGGGAACGTCTCAGTCAGTTCCGCGAGTGCCTCTTCGAGAAACGCCTCTTCATCGAGCGGACAGGTGAACGACAGGAATACTTCACCATCGAACGCCGTCTGACTGATCATATCGATATTGACATGACGCTGTGACAATTTCTCGAAAATGTCGGCAACTCCTGCCACCGAATGTGGAATATGTTTGATTGAGACGCTGAGCACGTTCTTCACGACGCTCACGCTCGTCACCGCTTTTTGTTCCATCGCCTGTGTCATATCCATGATCCATGTTCCTCCTTCGCTCGCAAGCGTCTTTCCTACAAAGATGTTCACATCAAATTTTTTCGCGAGCTCTACGCTACGCATCTCCATCACTTTCGACCCGAGCGCGCTCATTTCCATCATCTCGTCATACAAGACGGTATCTAATCGGCGGGCCGTCGGATGGATGCGCGGGTCAGCCGTATAGACACCGGCGACGTCCGTGTAAATCTCACAGCGTTTGCTGAGGACGGCGGCCAAGGCGACAGCAGTCGTATCCGATCCGCCTCGTCCGAGCGTCGTCACATCGCCGAACTCGTTGACGCCTTGGAAACCGGCGACGATGACGACGTCATATGTCCGGAGCTTCTCTTCGAGCACCTCTTTGCGAATCGCTTTGATTTTACTTTTCGTGTGAATACCCATCGTGTCTATCCCGGCTTGTTGTCCGGTAAGCGAGATGGCCGCCACGCCTCGAGAGTTCAATGCGATGCTGAGCAGGCTGATCGTCTGCTCCTCACCGACCGCAAGCAGGCGGTCCAGTTCACGGATCATCGGGCGTTCCGTGATTTGTTTGGCGAGTGACAACAGTGAGTCAGTCGTTTTCCCCATCGCGGAGACGACGACGACAAGTTTCTCTCCGGCCGCGGCCCGTGTCTGTAAATATTCGGAAATGGCCTGGATTTGTTCAATCGTGGCAACGGAGCTGCCTCCAAATTTCAATACGGTTGTCATCAGGTTCCCCACTTTCATGATGTCCACCAACAGAAAAAGCGGCAGACCGGTAGGAAGCACTCTCCCTACGGTCTGCCGCTTGTACGCGCAGTTGAAAAACGATTAAAGAATCGTTCCGTAGATAGCGCTCCATGGCATTTCATCCATGGCAGTGTAGGCGTTATTCACGACTACCCCAGCCTTCGTTCGTACGCATGCGAACGTCGACTTCGGCGAAATTCCCCTTTCGGCTCGATCCGGAATGCGTCCGTGTCGATCAAGCGTACTCATGTCATTCGCAACCTCTATCTGTCAGTTGTTAGTTTTAGTTATAACAAATGCATCCCGGCTTGCCAACCTTTTTTTAGAAAAAAGGAAAATTTCTAAAAACAGTCACCACGTCTTCTTCATCATCCGATGCGGAATGTCCGCGTCTAAAAAATTGTCCCCGTACGCCTCGTATCCGAGACGCTCGTAAAACGGCAGAGCCGTCAGTTGGGCACCAAGTTTGAGCTCGTGCAACTCGCTCGTCCGGGCGACGGATTCGATGGCGAGCATGATTTCCTTGGCATACCCGTTGCCTCGTGCCAAAGCGAGCGTGGCGACCCGTTCCACTTTTCCGACCCCGTCGCCGATCGGACGCAGGCGCGCCGTCGTCACCGGCTCACCGTCCACCGTCCCGACGAAATGGATGCAGTCTGGGTCGAGCTCGTCATACTCGAGTTCGGGGTCGATGCCTTGCTCGTGAATAAACACTGTCGCTCGCACAACCCGTGCCTGTTCAATCAGTTCTGCTTCCGTACCGTGCTCAATCTTCAACATGATACCATTCCTTCCTGAAGCCGTTTCACGATTTCTGCCGTCGCACGTTCCAACTCGATGACCGATTCGAATCGGGCCTGGGCTTGTTTATGACTGCCGCCACCGCGACCGATGCCGAGGTCGTCGAGCGTCCGTTTTAAGAATTTACCGATGGCGATGTCATGTGTCCCGTCATGCATGAGCCATAGCTTTTGACCCGTATGATTGGCTCCGACAGCGATTCGGCCCGTCGCAGCGATGCGTTCGACGATGGTCGTCGTCAACGTTTCCGCTTCCGTCTTACCGATATGGGTGATGACGTAATTGTCTTCCTGCAAAAAGGCAGCGACTTTCGCTTTCGCGACGCGCGCCTCGAGCGCCTTCACTTCCTTGTCCCGCTCGAGACGAAGATTTCGTTCCTCGAGGACACGGGCAGCGACCGTCTCGTTTGTCGTCGATAACGTGTGGTGAATCGTCCGCAGCGCTGTCCGTGACGAATGGATGGCGGACAAGGCCCGGTGACCGGCCACATACGTCAGGCGGACGTTCCCACGAACTTTTTTCATCGAGGTCACATGGACGATCCCAAGTTGGCCGGTCGTCTCGACATGTGTCCCACCGCACGCGTTGTAATCGAGTCCCTCAATGTCGACAATCCGGATCATCCCGGTGCGGTCGGTCGGTTTGCGTAACCGATCGACCTCGACCTCTGCGGACGTGAGTTCGTACGTGGAGACGGGACGGTTCTCAAAGATAATGCGTTGCACGTCTCGTTCCAACGACTCGATTTGAGTCCAATCGAGCGTCTCTGTCTCGATTTCAAGCGACGACTCCTCTTGTCCGATGCCGAAGCTGAGCGTCTGAATACCGTATTCGTCTTCCAATAAAGCCGTCAACACGTGCTGAGCCGTGTGTTGAATCGAGTGGTCGTGCCGGACCGCGTCATCGACCATTCCAGTCACGAACTTCCCACGTTCGAGCCCCGTTTCGACTAAATGCCAGACGATTTCCTCGACCCGTTGGACATCGAGAACGGGTTGTCCGTCGAGTGTTCCGACGTCCGGAGGTTGGCCCCCGCCTTCCGCATAAAATAATGTGGATTCAAGCGCGACCCACGTCCCGCGCGCATCGGTGCGCACGTCGGTCACCGTCGTTTCAAATTGCCATGGCTTCATCTTGATCGCCGCCTTTTCTGTAGGATATGTTCAGACAACTAGTCTAATTTGGTCTATAATAAGAAACACTTACTTTAGCAGTCAGGAGCGATATGCATGTTACAGATTGATAAACAATCACCGCTACCTATTTATTATCAAATCGAAGCCTATTTAAAGCAACAAATAGATGCCGGCGAGCTTCAACCGGGAGAATCCATCCCATCCGAACGGGAGTTTTCCGAGCGCTATAACGTCAGCCGGATGACGGTCCGCCAAGCGATCACGAACTTGGTCAACGCCGGTTATTTGAGCCGTCAAAAAGGCCGAGGCACGTTCGTCGCCAAAAAAAAAATCACGATGGCCTTGTCCGGATTGACAAGTTTCTCGGAAGAAATCAAACATCGGGGCATGCGTCCGTTTAGCCGCCTGTTATCGTTCCAAACGATTCCGGCACCAGCCAAAATCGCCCAAAAACTGAGTGTCGCGCTCGACACCCCCGTCTATGAGATGCGACGTCTCCGTCTCGCCGA
Source organism: Exiguobacterium sp. s152 (assembly GCF_018618335.1). NCBI lineage: Bacteria > Bacillati > Bacillota > Bacilli > Caryophanales > Exiguobacterium > Exiguobacterium sp. s152. The sequence goes on along the minus strand of NZ_JACSLX010000005.1, from coordinate 41,394 downwards.
TGAGAACGTGCTCGCCCTCGAGACAGCATACATCCCGGTCGCCTTACTACCGAACTTGACCGAGACAGATGCCGTCGGTTCGATTTACGAGTTCGCCGAGCAGTCCGGATTGCGACTAAAAAATGCGACCCAAACGCTTGAAGCACGGAGCGCGGGACCGGAGGAAGCGAAGCTGTTGACGATTTCTTCGAACGCCCCTGTGCTCTTAATCGACCAACGGACGTATCTCGAGAACGGGGACATGTTCGAGTATAGCCGTTCCTTGTTCCGCGGCGACGCCTACTCATTCACCGTCGCGATGGAACGCACATAAAAAATGGTTTGCCGCGGACGGCAAACCATTTTTTATTGTGCTTCGTACGTGATTCCAGCTGGGTCGTACATATACGTCTCAAGCTCGGTATCGGTCATCGGCTCGACTTCATTCCCGGCATCGGCCTGTTGGACGCGATAACGGACTTCTTCGAGCAACGGCTCGTTCAAGAAGTAATAGAAATGACCGTCGACACCGCGGGCCCCTTCACCGGTCAACTGATATTGAACCGTGTTGTTGAGGGCGCCGACGTCCTCGATTAAACGCATATAGTCGTTCGGACCGAGCGTCGTCTGCATGTTGTCCCCGACTGCTTTCAACACTTTGTCGTAGTTGTTGATGAGCGACGTGCCGAGCGCTTGGTCAAGGACGGCATTGATGACTTCCATCTGACGCTGTCCGCGACCGATGTCTCCGCGTGGGTCGTCATAACGGTTACGGACGTAAGCAAGTGCCTCTTCGCCCGATAGCCGCTGACGGCCCTCTTCGACACGAATCACTTCTTTTGACGTAGTGTGTTTAATTGTTTCAAAAGGAAATGCAACATTAACAGTCACGCCATTTACCGAGTCAATGAAGTCAATAAATCCTTGGAAGTTGAGCGAAACGACGTGATCGATATCGATACCAATCAAATCTTCGATAGCATTAGTCGCCACACGCATGCCGTTGTTCGGGTTCGATTCATCCATCGAACCGAAATAGTGCGCGTGCGTGATTTTATCTTGATCGAGACCCGTCTTACCGTACGGGATATTGAAGCCCGTATAGTCGATATTGACGTACGAATCACGCGGGATGCTGAGCATCGTCGTCTGTTTGTGCTTCTTGTTCAGAATGACAACGATCATGACGTCAGACCGACCGTACGCACCTTTGGCTTTCATTTTCGGGGACAAGTCTGTCCCGAGCACGAGGAAGCTCTCGGTATCCTCTTTATCAAATCGAGTCGGTTCGATAGTCGGATCATCCTCAAGCGTCACTTGAGTACCTGACAGCATGTTATGCGCTTTATAAAAAGCCGTTCCATACATGCTTGAGCCAACGATGACGGCAATCAATACAAGGGCGCTGAACAGCTTATAAAACGCAGACGGGCCTTTGCGCCGTCTACGAGCTTGGGTTCTTGAATTCATGAGTTTCTCCTTCGCAATCGAGTGATATGAGCTTCACTTATTATAGAGGAAACCTCGACTTTTGTCGAAAACGTTTTGATTACAAATCCATTTCCATACAATTTCCCACAGTTAACGAGAAAAAAACCTGGAGACACTTGTCTCCAGGTCATCAAGCTCGAATCGAAAAGAATCGGTCGGCCGCTTCACTGCCACGCGCCTGTAACACATTGCTACAAGCCGAGGCCGCCTCGGCATCGAGCACGATGGTCACACTTGGATGCGCCTGTAAGATGGAAGCCGGCCAGTCAATCGTCGGCACGCTCTCAATCATGTGATGCACGGCTTCGGCTTTACGGGTACCGGTCGCGACGAGGACGATCTCGCGTGCGTTCATAATCGTATCGAGTCCCATCGTGATGGCCTGCGTCGGCACGTCTTCGATTGAATCGAAGAAACGGCGGTTCGCTTCACGCGTCGACTCGGTCAGTTCGGTCACATGCGTCTTCGCATCGAGCGCGGTACCCGGCTCATTGAAGGCGATATGTCCGTTCTCTCCGATGCCTAGCAATTGCAGGTCGACACCAATCGAGCGGATGAGCTGTTCATAGCGGGCCGCTTCCGCTTCCGGGTCGGCCGCGTCACCATGAGGCAGATGGCTCTGTTTGAATGGGATGTCATTGAACAGCTTCTCTTCCATGAAGTGATGATAGCTTTGCGGATGGCTCGGTGCGAGCCCGATATACTCATCTAGATTGACGCTCGTCACGTGACTGCAGTCGAGTTGATCTCGTTTGAACATCTGATACATCCCGACCGGTGTACTGCCCGTCGCGAGTCCGAGCACGAAATCGCGCTTCCCGGCGACCCGCTCTTTGATGAGTGTATAGGCGATTTCTTCCGCATCCGTCGGTGTGTTCGCCACTAATATGTTCATTACATGTCCTCCTTCAAATAACTGACCTGTCCTTGATGAATCGTCGTTATAACCGTCATTGCATCATCCCAAATGACGAGATCCGCGTCGAAGCCAGGCGCGATGGCCCCTTTGTTCGTCAAGCCGAACTCACGCGCTTGGTTCGCTGACGTCATCTTCACCGCTTCTTGCACCGTGCATCCCGTGAACGCGATTACGTTGCGGAACGCCGCGTCCATCGTCAAGACGCTGCCGGCCAAGTTCCCGGCTTCGAGTCGAGCCGCCCCGCCTTCGACGATGACCGGTTGACCCCCGAGTTCATAACGGCCGTCCGGAAAACCTTTGGCGCGCATCGCATCCGTAATGACGACGAGACCGTCCGCCCCTTTCATGCGATAGGCGAAGTCGACCATCTCGCGCCGGCTGTGAATCCCGTCTGGAATGATTTCAACCATGACTTCCCGCTCCAACAGACAATAGCCGACCGTTCCCGGCTCCCGATGATGAATCCCTCGCATCTGATTGTATAAGTGCGTGCCATGCTTGACGTTCGCTTCCTTGTTCTCGGCAAACGTGGCGTTCGTGTGTCCGGTCGATCCGATTGCACCGGTCTCACCCATCACCTGTTCAAGCTCACGTGCTCCCGGACGTTCCGGCGCATACGTGACGAGGCGAATGTGACCGCCCGCTTCCTGTTGCCATGTGCGGAATTGACTTGCATCGGGATCGATAATATATTCGGCCGGCTGTGCCCCCGCATTGTCGACGTTGACGAACGGTCCCTCTAGATGGATGCCGACGAGTGACGTGTCTCCCGCCTCGATGACAGTCCGGGCTGCTTGCAGCGCCTTCGTAATGGCAGCCGGTGACTGTGTAATCGTCGTCGCAAAATAAGACGTCACACCTTCAGCGAGCATCGAACGGCTGAGATGACGTAGTCGATCCACGTCCGCATCCATCGTATCGACGTCGTAACCTCCATGAATGTGGACGTCAATCATGCCTGGCGTCACGAGCGCCCCGTGAACGTCAATCTCTTTATTTGTTCCTGCCTGATAGTCCTCCATCGCACCGACGCTCACAATCGTCGTGCCATCGAACTCGATATAGCCTCGTTCCCACGTTTCGTCCCCCGAAACGATGTGTGCATTGATGATCACCATAATCGGTCATCCACCTTTCTTCAAGTAGCTTCATCGTTATCATATCAAAAACCAGTATAGTTGTATAGACCAATTCAACTGACTAATAAACTCTATTTCCCCAATTCTTTGCCCGTCCTGTTTCCCCCTCAAACAACAAAAAAGGCTGACGCCGTAGCGTCAACCTGTCTTGTTTAGGATGTTTCGTTCGTAATCGGTTGGGCCTCATACCGTTTGACGATATGGATGAGACGCATGACCAGCAACACGGCTCCAGCCGCTAGACCCGCAATCAAACCGATCCAATAGCCGTCCGGTCCGAACCCGAACTGTTCGGCGAGCGCATAGCCGAGCGGGAGGCCGATGACCCAATAGGCAATGAGCGACAAGATGAGCGTCACGTTGACGTCCTTGAACCCACGCAAAATCCCTTGAATCGGGGCGGCGACCGCATCCGATAATTGGAAGAAGACCGCAAAAATCATGAAGTGGGCCGCGAGTTCCACGACGGCCGCGTCGTTCGTATAGATGGCGGCGACCCGTTCATTCTGCCAAAACAAAAGCCCACCGGAAAAGAGCGACACAGCCAGGCAGAGCACAATGCCGATTTTGGCGTAGCGTACGGCATCCTTCAGCCGCCGGGCCCCGAGCTCATAGCCGACGACAATCGTGAGCGCGCTCGACGCGGACAACGGCAACATGTAGACGAATGATGCGAAGTTGATGGCCGCTTGGTGGGCCGCGACGATATTGTCACCGTACTCACTCAAGAGCAACGTCACCGCCGCAAAGATGCTCACTTCCGCAAAAATGGCGAGCCCGATCGGCGTCCCGAGCTTGAGCAGTTCTTTCTGTCTCGGCCAGAAGATACGCTCCACTGAGCGCAAGAAACGATATTCAAGGAAAGGCTTGCCGTTCCGGACAAACGCGAACGCCATAAAGAAGAGCAGCCAATACGTGATGGCCGAGGCGATTCCCGCCCCGACACCGCCATACGCCGGGACGCCGAGTTTTCCAAAGATGAAGATGTAATTTAATCCGACGTTAATGGGTAACCCTAATAGTATAAGCAGCATTGAGATTCGTGTCTTGCCGAGTGAGTCCATGAGCGTGCGTAGCACGTTGAACAAGAACATCGGCAACACTCCGAATCCGAGTGCGAGCAAATACCCTTTGGCAATCCGTTTTCCTTCCTCGCTCAGTCCCATGCCGTCGACAGCCGTCGGCACGAGCCAAAAGCCGAGGACGAGCGTCGCGATGCTTAAACCGATTGCTAAGTACACGCCTTGGTACAGCGTCCGTTGAATTTGTTGGATATTACGGGCACCAAGCGCCTGAGCGACAATCGGTGCGACGGCGAGCAGAATCCCGCTCAACCCCGTATACACCGGCATCCATAAACTCGACCCGACACCGACACCCGCCAAATCGACGGCGCCGGCTCGGCCCGACATGACTGTGTCAAAAAAGCTGATTAAGTAAAAGGACACTTGTGTCACCAAAATCGGGAAGAAGATGGTGAAGAACAGTTTGATTTTTTCATTTAGTGAATGTGTTTGATACATGGGCAACCTCATCTCATTTCAGAAAGGAAAAATTAGAATGAATCAACGGAATGCGGAAAAATTAAAATATGAGCTGTTAGAGACGTGGAATACGTTCAATCATTACATGACCGAAGCGCTGACGTTTCAAAACAGCGAAGATATCCATCAAGCTCGGGTCCACTTGCGCAAGCTATTGACGTTCATCCAATTGTACGACACGAAGCCCTCGACGTATCGTCAATTAAAGCAGTTGATGGAGGCGCTCGGTGCGGTGCGTGAAGGAGACGTCCTGCTTGAAGGGCTCGCCGTCGAGACCGAGCTCGATCAAGCTTTTGTTGAGCATGTCGAAACACAACGGGCCAAGGACCGCACGCTGTTGAAAGCGCGTGTGACCGAAAAAATGACGCCTTCGCTCGACCAGCAAGTCCGTCGCTTCATTGGCGGGCAGCTGTTCCGCGCCTTTCGCAAACAAGACGCGGCGGTGTTTCTCGATAAAGCCAAAGCCGACCGCAAGCGCCGCATCGCGACCCATCACGCAGCGACGAAACGGAACGACCGGCTCGATACCCTCCACAAAGTCCGGCTCGCCGTGAAGCGGGAGCGCTATTTAAATGAGTACTTATTGAACTATGAGCCGAGCGCCTCAAAAGACCAAGTTCAAAAACTGAAGCGGCTCCAGACCGAACTTGGTGATATGAATGACCGGCATCAGCTGTTGTTGCGCTGGACCGATTTCACGCCGCCAGCCGCCTTGACCGACGACTATGAACAAGTCGTCCAGCAATTGCACACCCGGCTCGACGAATCGGTCGACGCCATCAAGCTTTAGCGCGACGTGTAGCGTTCGACGAGCAGTTCGAGCAACTTCATCCCAGCAATCGAGTTCCCTTTTGAATCGAGGGCAGGCCCAAAAATACCAAAGCCGACATCACTCAATCCGAGCTCGTGTTTGCCGGTCGCAAGAATCGCACCCGACACCCCGCTCTTTCCGGGCAGGCCGACACGGACGGCAAACTCACCCGATGCATCGTACATGCCGCACGTCGTCATGATGGCTTTGACGATACGGACGACACGACGTGGAATCAACTCTTCGCCGGTGACCGGGTCTTCTCCGTTACTTGATAGAATCCGGCCGATGCGAGCCAAGTCAAAACAATCGATTTCGATGGCACACTGTTTCGTGTACACATCGATAATCTCATCGACATCGCCCTCGACGATTCCGTGATGGCGCATGAAATAGAGCAAGGCCCGGTTCAAGTCGGTCGTCTCGTATTCCGAGCGGGCGACTTTTTCGTTATACGTGACTTCCTCGACCGGGACATCGAGCAACGTCGCCAAAAATTGACGGAACTGATAGATTTTCAGCTCCGCCGTGTCCCCTAAAATCATGCTCGTGACCGCGAGCGCCCCGGCGTTAATCATCGGATTGAGCGGTTTCGATGGCACCGTCTCTTCGAGTTTGGCAATCGAATTGAATGCATCCCCCGTCGGTTCCATACCGACTTTTGAGAACACGTAATCTTCTCCGAACTCCATCAAGACGTAACAGAGCGTCAACGCCTTCGAGACGCTTTGAATCGTGAACTTATGATGGGCGTCCCCCGCATGAATATAAGAACCATCAGGTAGGCAAATCGCCACGCCGAGCAAATCATCTTGTACATGCGCGAGCTCCGGAATATAGTCGGCGACTTTTCCTTGTGCTGTGTACGGACGACACTCGTCGACCAAATGCGCCAACTGCTGTTCCAATACGTTCATCCAATCACCCCATGTCCGATAGTTTTTACCCGGGTCATCTTAACATATTTGAAGACGGTTAACCATCAAGTGGACCGTCTTCCTTGTCCGGCTTATACCATTCCTCGTCGGCCCATATGACCGGCGGGCTGTCCTCGTCACCTTCGAGCTTCTCGCCATGCCGATTCATCGAGACGATGAACGCGATGATGCCGACGACGACGACCGCGGCCGTTATCCCGAACCAAACCATAGGTGGTCCTCCTTCCAATCGTGACGAATTTGTCTTGAACCGTGTGAGACTTATCCTATGTCTACGTCAACATTCTCGGTACCGTTAGTAGGAATACTACATAGAAATGGGTGAATGGATTGAACAAGATTGCAATCATCGGTGGAGGGATTACTGGCATGGCTGCCGCGTATTATGCGAAACAGGCGGGAGCGCACATCACATTGTATGAAGCAAGTGACCGGATTGGCGGAAAAATCAAGACCGTTTATCGGGACGGCTTCGTCTTAGAATGTGGGCCGGACGGATATATGGCCCGTAAGCCGACATTGACCGAGCTGATCACCGAACTTGGGCTTGACGACGATCTCGTCCGGTCGATGACCGGGACCTCGTACATTTACGTCCGGAACCGACTGCGACAGATGCCTGCAGGTTCGGTCATGGGCATCCCGACCAAGTTCTGGCCGATGGTCAAAACGGATCTGTTCACGTGGCGCGGCAAGTTTCGGGCCGGTATGGATCTCGTGTTACCCCGCGTCTATGCGGGATCAGATATCTCGCTCGATACGTTTTTTCGGGCTCGGCTCGGGTCGGAAGTCGTCGAGGCGATGATCGAACCGCTCCTGTCAGGGATTTACAATGGTACGCTCGACGATATGAGCATCGAGTCTACTTTCCCTCAGTTTATCACGATTGAACGAAAAACACGCAGCCTGATTCTCGGTATGAAAGCATTGACACCTCCTGTCCAAGCCGGTGTCAAACCGCGCGAGGCCGGTAAATTTTTATCGCTCGGCCAAGGGCTTGGTGTCTTGATCGAGGCGCTCCGTCCATCGATTGATCGCCTCTGTCTCGAGACACGAGTCGCGGCAGTCCGGCCCCATGAAGTGGTGCTCGAGGACGGAAGGGTCGAGTCGTTTGACGGCATCGTGTTAGCTACCTCGCCGAACGCGCTCGGCCCGCTCCTCGGTCTCCCGGAAGCGGAACGGTTGTCGTCATTGAAACGCACGTCTTCCATCACCGTGCTCACGGCGTTCGAGAAAGCAGACGTCGAGGCACTCGACGGGACGGGCTACGTCATCGCCAAAGGCGAAGGCAACGCCTTGACCGCTTGTAGCTGGATGCATAAGAAATGGCCGCATATGGCACCCGAAAACAAGGCGCTGTTACGCGTCTACATCGGCTCCGCGTTCGTTCCCGACTTGTTGACAGAATCCGACGACACGATTGCCGACTTCGCGCTCCGTGAACTTCGGAAAATTCAACACGTCGGTACCCCGATCTTCACGAGAGTCGAGCGTCACGTCGACACGATGCCGCAGTATGAGGTCGGTCATAAACAATACGTGCGCGCGTTCGAGGAGACGATGTCCTCCCTCGACGGCGTCGAAGCTTGCGGGGCGATTTTACACGGCGTCGGTCTCCCTGACTGCGTCGACTCGGCCAAACAAGCCGTCACACGCATCACGGCAAGACAGGCGGTGTCCGTATGAAACGAATCGACTACAACGAGAATCCGTTCATCGTCATTTGGGAAGTGACACGCGCCTGTGCGCTTTCCTGCGTCCATTGCCGGGCCGAGGCCCAGTTCCATCGTTATCCGGATGAACTCGACACCTCCCAAGGTAAGGCGCTCATCCGCGACATACATGCGATGGACAATCCGATTCTCGTCTTTACCGGGGGCGACCCGCTCATGCGCGAAGACTTGTTCGAGTTGACGGCATACGCCGCTTCGCTCGGCATGCGCGTATCGATGACCCCATCGGCAACGCCACGCGTGACCCATGACGCCGTCAAACGGGCGAAAGATGCCGGATTGACGCGCTGGGCGTTCTCGCTCGACGGTCCGGACGCCAAGTCGCACGACTATTTTCGGGGTACCCGTGGCAGTTTCGAACGGACGTTGCGCGGTATCTCTTACTTCCGGGAAGAAGGCATGTCATTCCAAATCAATACGACGGTCACGGAATATAACGTCGATCAACTCCCGGAAATCGCCAAACTCGTCGGTGAGCTCGGGGTGTCGGTGTGGACGCTGTTCTTCCTCGTTCCGACCGGCCGCGGGTCGCTCCTGCAGCCCATCTCTCCGGGACGGCATGAAGATGTGCTCCGCTGGGCGTTCGCCTTGCAAGAACACGTCCCATTCATCATCTCGACGACCGAAGCCCAGTTTTATCGGCGCATCGCCCGGCAAGAAAACTTGAACCGAAAACAAGTTGGATTGTCACCCATCGGCCATCCGCATGACGATCTCGCCAAAGCACCCCGCGGCACGAATGACGGGAACGGTTTCGTGTTTATCTCGCATACGGGCGACGTGCAGCCGTCCGGCTTTTTACCAATCACGTGCGGCAACGTGAAACAGACACCGCTCGCCGAGATTTATCGGCACCACCCGGTTTTTAAATCACTACGCGATCCCGATACTCATCACGGAAAATGCGGCTACTGCGAGTATCGTTACGTCTGCGGCGGCTCGCGGGCCCGAGCTTATGCCGTCACCGGCGACTATAAGGCCGAAGAACCATACTGCATCTATCAACCCGCACCCGTCTCCTAAACAAAGAGCGCCGGCATCAGCCAGCGCTCTTTCAATGTTTAATGCGTCACCGTTGCGGGACGAAGCGTCAGCTCGTCGTTCTCGACATCGATGACGACCGTCTGGCCGTCCTCGATGTCTCCGGCGAGGATGCTACGGGCGAGTTTCGTCTCAATCGTCCGTTGTACGTACCGGTTGATCGGACGGGCCCCGAACTGTGGCTCATACGCCTCGTCGGCGATGAACACTTTCGCGGCATCCGTGATCTCGATTTGAATCGAGCGCGCCGTCAAGCGACTACCCATGCGCGCGACTGCTTTTTCGACGATTTGGCCGATTTGGGCCCGCGTGAGCGGATGGAACAAAATCGTCTCATCGACCCGGTTCAAAAACTCGGGACGGAAGTGGCGGCGGAGCCGCTCGATGACTTGGCGTTCTTCCGCCTCATCGATGACACCATCTTTCGCCGCTTCGAGCAAGATGTCGGCCCCGATGTTCGATGTCATGATGACGATTGTGTTTTTGAAGTCGACGACGCGTCCGTGCGAATCGGTCAAGCGACCATCATCGAGCAGTTGCAGCAAGATGTTGAACACATCGGCGTGCGCTTTCTCGACCTCATCGAGCAGGAGCACCGAGTACGGGTTGCGGCGGACCGCTTCCGTCAACTGGCCACCCTCTTCATAGCCGATATAACCCGGAGGTGCTCCGACGAGACGCGACACGGCGTGTTTCTCCATATACTCGCTCATGTCGAGACGTACGATATGGTCTTCCGAGTCGAACATCGCCTCGGCGAGCGCTTTCCCGAGTTCGGTCTTCCCGACACCGGTCGGCCCGAGGAAGAGGAACGATCCAATCGGACGGTTCGGATCTTTAATGCCGGCTCGAGCCCGAATGACGGCATCACTGACGAGGCGAATCGCATCGTCTTGTCCAAAGACACGTTGATGGAGCACCGTCTCGAGGTTGAGCAACTTATCTCGTTCTCCTTCGGTCAATTTCGTCACGGGAATGCCCGTCCATTTCGAGACGACCTCGGCGATCTCTTCCTCGGTCACTTCTTCGCGGACGAGTTCACGTGTCACCGAACCGGCGAGCCGTTCTGCTTCCGCGAGTTCACGCTCGAGTTCCGGGATACGGCCATATTTGAGCTCGGAGGCCCGGTTCAAATCGTAGCGGCTCTCAGCTTCTTGCAGTTCGAGCTTCACTTTTTCTAAGTCGCCACGGATGTGTTGCACTCGGTGCGTCGACTCTTTCTCGTTCTCCCAGCGGAGTCGGAGCGCGTCCGACTGTTCGCGAATTGAGGCGAGTTCTTGTTGCAGCGCATCGAGTCGTTTCTTCGAGGCGTCATCACTTTCTTTCTTCAAAGCCGCCTCCTCAATCTCGAGTTGCATGACGCGACGTACGAGTTCATCGAGTTCGGCCGGCATCGACTCCATCTCCGTCCGAATCATCGCACACGACTCGTCGACAAGGTCAATCGCCTTGTCCGGCATGAATCGGTCGGTGATGTAGCGATTCGATAAGACTGCCGCTGCGACGAGCGCGTTGTCGTGTATGCGGACACCGTGGTGAATCTCGAAGCGTTCTTTCAAACCTCGCAAAATCGACACCGTGTCTTCGACGTCCGGTTCGTTGACGAGCACTTGTTGGAAGCGGCGCTCAAGTGCCGGGTCCTTCTCGATATATTGGCGATACTCATCGAGTGTCGTCGCGCCGATGCAGTGGAGTTCGCCGCGGGCGAGCATCGGTTTGAGCATGTTCCCGGCATCCATCGCCCCTTCGGACTTGCCGGCTCCGACAATCGTGTGCAGTTCATCGATGAAGAGGATGATTTTCCCTTCCGCTTCTTTCACTTCGTTCAAGACAGCTTGGAGCCGCTCTTCGAATTCGCCGCGATATTTGGCCCCGGCGACGAGCGAACTCATATCGAGGCTGAAAATCGTCTTATCTTTCAAGCTTTCCGGAACGTCGCCGCGAACGATGCGTTGGGCGAGCCCTTCGACGATTGCCGTCTTCCCGACACCCGGCTCCCCGATTAAGACCGGATTGTTTTTCGTCTTCCGGCTCAAGATGCGGATGACGCGCCGAATCTCGCTATCGCGCCCGATGACGGGATCGATTTTCCCGGTCTTCACTTCTTGAATCAAGTCGCGGCCATACTTCGTCAAGACATCATACGTCGCTTCCGGCGACTTCGACGTGATGCGCCGATTTCCGCGGACGGCGACAAGCGCCTCGCGTAGTTTCTCTTCGGTCACACCTTTGCGCTCGAGCATGCTTTGCGCTTGGCTCTTATTCATAATGATGCCGAGCAGGACGTGCTCGACCGAGACGTACTCGTCACTCATACCGGTCGCTTCCCGTTCCGCCGTCGTCAACACGTTCAACAGCGAGGCCGAGATCATCGGCGTCGTCGGCGTCTGAAGCTTCGGTGCGTTCTTGAGTGCCATCGCGACCTCGGCCTCGATGTCGGCGACGCTCAATTCCATTTTTTGCAGTAGGAGCGGCGCGATGCCGTCCGTTTGTGAAATCATCGACGCCAAGACGTGCCATTCGTTCATCTCGCTATGGTGGTACTGTTTCGCAAGTGCCTGCGAACTGACGATGCCTTCATGTGCTTTATCGGTAAATCGATTGAAATCCATTCTGCTTCCTCCTTAGGCTCAACGTTCGAGTTGTTCGTAAACAGATCGGTGGCCGGCGTCTAGCGGCAAGTCGACTTCGAGTTGGACGAAGAGATCCGACCGGACTTTCGAGGCGGTCATGAACCCGCGCCCTGGGATGCGCATCCGTTGACCCGGGCGTGACCCCGGTTTCACTTTCAGTTTGACCCGGCCACCATCTAATGTCGCCACGACGACTTCTGTGCCGTCGAGGAAAGCGAGCGGGCGCAACCGTTTGACGGTAATGACGTTCGCTCCTTCTCGACGGTACGTATCATCATCCGTGAAATGCAGCTCGACGTACACGTCGCCGCGGTCACCCGCTTGTCCGACCTTGCTACTCTTACCTTTGAGCCGTAACTTTTGCCCTTCGTGGGCGCCTTGCGGGATTTTCACGTTGACCGTTCCCGTCTGGAGACGCAGACTCACTTTGGAATCAGACGTCAATTGACTGAGTGGGACATTGACACGGACCGTCTCATCGAGGTCTTCTTCGACCGCTTGATTAAAGAAGCTGCCGAACATGTCCTCGAACCCGAACGTCCGCGACGTTGTCCGTGACCCGCCGCCAAACTGGCGGAACAAGTCTTCGAACTGGGCCGACCCTTCCCCATATCCGTCGCCGCTGTAAGTCCCTCCGCCGAACGTCGGCCCTTCTGGACTGCCATAGCGGTCATAGTTCGCTTTCTTATCGGGATCGCTCAGCACATCGAACGCTTCTTGGATCGCTTTGAACTTGTCCTGTGCGTCCGAGTCTTTGTTCACATCCGGATGGTATTGTTTTGCCAGTTTTCGATACGCTCGCTTAATGTCTTGGTCGGACGCCTCTTTCGGCACGCCAAGGACGTCATAATAGTTTTTTGCCATCTCGTTTCACCTCACCTATTTCTTACCCGATTCTGTTAAGTCTATTCTACCGATTTGGTCAAAGAAGGTCAAAGAATTTCCTCGTTACTTAGCATACGAAAAAAGAAGGCATCCGTTTCATCACGATGCCTTCTTACGATTAGAAATATACTCTTGGACTGTCCATGCCTTCTTCGAACACGATGGTCACTTCTTGTTGGCCACCGAGTGAGGTGACGTTAATGCGGACCGGTACGTTCCGGTTGTACTCCCACCGGTTCTCGAGCAGACCGACGACGTGTTGGGTGAACCCGACGAGCTCGGCCCGGCTATAAAACTGGATTGGGATGTCGATTTCGATTCGTGACAACTCGCCGTTTTGATAGAAGCCCTTCCCGATCATTCCGCTGAAATCCGGGAACACATCGGCAATCCGATCACTGAAGAGGGAGAACTTTTGGGCATCGTCGCGCACTTCTGTCGTCGCCGTGGCGGACGGGAAGTAATAATATGTCTCATCGATGGCGGTCCAGTCGTTTGCCGCCACTTCATTAGCTGAGCCGACGAATGCCGATTTGATATAGTTCCCTGGTGTCGGTGAACCTTGCGGCGCTTTCATATACAACGCGACGTTAATATCGAGGTCTTTAAAGTCCTCACGTTTCCGCAACTGGGCGACGAGTTCATTCGCCATGCGTTCTCCTTCAGCGATGACTTTCTTTTCGTCCAACTTTTCCGTATACGTCGGACCGAAATTCGGCGCCTGGAACACGTACTCTTGATTCAAAATCAAGGCGAATGACACACCGCCGAGTTGATACCCACTATCCGTTTTCGTCATATAGTTTTGTTCGACAAGCGATGCCAAATAGAGTGGCGACTTTTTATTCTCCTCGACGAACTGGTCTTCGGCCACTTCGGCCGTGCCGTTCGCATACGCCGGGTTAAGCGGGACGAGACCTTCTGACGTTTTGTCTTTACGGCCAAGCAGACGCGATACATCTTCACTCGTCAATAGCTGCCCTTCTTGATAGGCGTACTTCTCCGGATCGAACGCGCCGGTCGAATGGCGCATGAGGCCGAGTTCCACTTCTTCGAGCTCGAGCGATGAGCTGACTTGACGTTGCGCCAGCCCTCTGGCCGCAGCCGGTTTAAACGGAATGACCATCTGGTAATATGAATCACGCGCTTGAATCGCTTGCGTGACCCCTTCGGCTGCCGTCTCTTCGCCTGTCGGTGTGACTTCTTCTTCCCCCATCGGGATTTTCATAGAGCACCCACCGAGAAAAACCGTTGCGGCGAGAGCTGGGATGAGCATTTGTTTCCATTTCATCTATGTCAGAACTCCTTTAATGATTCGTTTCGTTACACTTTGTCCATTATAACAAAATCATCCGTTGAAAAAAGTGTCGAAGCGGAATCAGTGCCAATTCACAGCAAAACACCCTTCAACTCGAGTTGAAGGGTGTCCACGTCATGCTTTCGGGGATGGGCGACGTCGATGCGTCAAGAACAAGAGACCGAGCACGATCAAGACGAGTCCGAGTACCGTTCCCCACGTTTTGGTCGTGCCGGTCATCGGGAGGGTCGCTTGGTCTGGCGTCACCGGAGTCGTCGGTTCCGGCACATAAACCGATTCATCTTGGTCATCACGGTTATCGTTGTCCGGTTTTGGAAGGCTTTGCTTCACGTGCACGGTCGCCTCGACCGTCCGCGACACGCGCGCCTCACGATTGACTTCGAACGTGAACGTCGTCCGGTTCGTGAGCACTGCGCCGGCCCGCACATCGTAAGATGGCAAGAGTACTTTCTCCATCTCGAGTACGACCTCTTCGCCTGGGACTAGTCCGTTCTCGACTTCAGCCAGGGCACGCATTCCGTCTCGAAGCGTCTCGGTCGTCTCGCGCTGTTCTTTGGTCGTCAACGCCCCGCTCGTCCATTCGTCGAGGACGTCGACGAAGTACAACGTGACGTTCGACGTGTTCGTGATTGTATACGTATAGCGAATCGCCTCACCTGGATGCACCGTCTCGGGACGCGCCATCTTCGTGACGGTGAAGTCGGCTTGATTCAATAAGACGATTTGTTGACTCTCGGCATCGATGATCCGACCGTAAGCATCGGTCGCAGCGACGCGGAACACGTTTCCGATTTCAGGGGCGCTCGTCCAATCGTAATCGGTTGGAATCGATAAGTTGACGGTCGCCTCGACTCGTTCCCCAGCGAGAAGCCCATCATCGCCGACGAGTGCCAATAAGCGCTCGCGGACGTTTGCATTAAACGTATCGACCGCCTTGGCGTCGATGTCGCCGCTAAAGAACTCATCTTCGATGGACGTGATTGTGAGCGCCGTCTCGCCTGTATTCTCGATGACGAACGTATACGGAATCATCCCACCGACGACGGCTTGGTCAATGTTTGCCTCTTTCCCAACCTCAAGGCCAATCGTCTCGTTCGGTACGACCGTGATGCTCGCTTCCTTACAAGCTGACGGGACAGCCTCGTCTTCGACACCGATACAGAACGTATTCGTCACGACGGTCTCACTCGTCACGTCTGGTGCGAACATGTCGAATTGAATCGTCGTCGTCCCGACCGGTATCGTCGGGAATGTCCATTCAAATGCAGGCGGCCCACTCACGGTCGTTGGAGCGACCAAGCCTTCCGGACCGAGCACTTCGACCGAATCCGCGACGACGGTCAATGCTTCGGGCACCGTGTTGGTCACAGACAAGTTCTCAATTGGAGCGCCCGTCACATCGATGACGAGCCGATACGTCACCAAATCTCCGCTTAACACACGCTCGATTGGCCCATCGGCACCGAGCACCAATTGCTCGATGGCAACTGCCGGATTAGCGGAGGGTGCGGCCACTTCTTCTGTGACAGGTTCCTCTGGTGATGGCTCTGGATCAACGAGCGGGGGCTCGACCGGTGTGTCGACGTCTGGAACGGACTCCGTCCCATCATCGCCCGGTTCGCTTGACTCACCTGCAAGCTCCTCCACCTGAAACGCATAGACGGCGTTCGGAAATGAATAAGGAACACCGGCTTTATCATACAAGGTGACTTGATCGATCGTCGTCAAGTCGACCTCTGTCGCATCAATCATGAACCGCCAAATCGTTGACGTCTCACGCGCCCCGTAATACGTGACGTCCGCGTAAATCAAACTCGCGTCATCGTACGCTTCGATTTCTTCAGGGCTCAAATCAATTTGTGCATAAATTGGCGTAGGTGTCATTGTCGTGTTGGCGTAACTTCCATGCGGTGCCCACATGCCAATCAACACGAGGACGAATGTGATGAGTGCGATGAAACGTCGGTTGGTGCGTTGCATGATGGTCCCCTCCTCTAAGGTGTGACGAACGTCTGCGATGACACGCTCCGGCACGGGAGAGGGATGGAGGATGAGTGTGCGCGAGTCGTGGTGTAAGGTCTTGGTGTCGAAAAGTATTTGTAGATACTAATCATTACCCGTCCCATGAGGGCACGAATCTGCTCGAAAACGGAAACGTTTGAAAATCAGGTCAATGAAAAAAGGCCCTCCCTACGGAGGACCTCGTTCAAGATCGGTCGGCTAAGAAGGCGAGCAACGCTGCCTCATCCCACACTTCGATGCCAAGTGACTCGGCTTTCGTCAATTTCGACCCTGCCTTCTCGCCGGCGATGAGGAGGTCGGTGTTCTTGCTGACGCTGCCTGTGACGCTTGCACCGAGTAGTTCAAGTTGCTTACCGGCCTCGCCACGCGTCATCTCATGCAGTTTCCCGGTCAAGACGACTGTCTTCCCGGCGAGCGGCGCATCAGCGTCAGCGACCGGTCGTTTCGCACCTTTGAACGTCAGATTGACACCTGCAGCGCCGAGGTCACGGACGAGGTCACGAGCTTCCGGCTTCTCAAAGTATAAGACGATCGATTCAGCCATCTTCGTACCGATACCATCGATTGACGTCAACTCGTCGACGGATGCCTCCATGACCGCTTCCATCGTCTCGAACCGTTCCGCAATCAACGCGGCCGCTTTTTGTCCGACGAGGCGGATACCGAGCGCGAACAAGACGCGCTCGAGCGAGTTCTGTTTCGACTGCTCAATCGCCGCGAGCAAGTTCGTCACCGACGTTTCGCCCATCCGGTCGAGTGCGAGCAGCGCATCCCGGTCGAGACGATATAGGTCGGCCACGTTATGGACGAGGTCAGACGCATGGAGTTGCGTAATCACTTTCTCACCGAGCCCATCGATATTCATCGCCGGGCGCGATACGAAATGAATCAGCCCTTCGAGCAGTTGGGCCGGGCATTCCGGATTGACGCAGCGGTGGTCCGCCTCGCCCTCCAACCGGACGAGTTCAGATTCACAAGCTGGACAATGCGACGGGAAGACGATTTCCTTTTCCTCCCCGGTCCGCTCGCTGACGAGCGCCGAGACGACGGCCGGGATCACGTCCCCCGCTTTCTTGATGACGACACGGTCTCCGATGTGAAGGTCCTTCTCTACAATGAAGTCCTCGTTATGGAGCGTCGCATACGTCACGGTCGACCCTGCGACCGAGACCGGTGCGAACCGCGCACGCGGCGTGACTTTCCCGGTCCGCCCGACACTAAAGTCGACGTCTTCAATCGTCGTCACGACTTCCTCGGCCGGGAATTTATACGCGACGGCCCAACGCGGACTTTTCGCCGTGAAGCCGAGCTGTTCTTGCTCTTCGTAAGCTGCGACTTTGATGACGATGCCGTCAATCTCGTACGGCAACTCCGACCGCTTCGTCACATACGTTTCAATATAGTCCCATAACTCATCGGCCGTATGACACGTCGTGTATTCTTGGCTGACGGCAATCCCGAGACGGCGCAAATATTCGAGCGACTCGTCATGCGAGGCGACGAGATCGTCCGTCGAGACGAGCCCGTAGGCGAAGAATGCCAAATTCCGCGACGCCGCGATTTTCGAGTCGAGCTGCCGGAGCGAACCTGCCGCCGCATTGCGCGGGTTGGCGAATAGCGGTTCGCCGAGGCGTTCCCGCTCGTCGTTCAAATGTTCGAACGATCGTTTCGGCATGTACGCCTCACCGCGCACCTCGAACGTGACGTCCTCGTTCAACCGGAGCGGAATCGAGCGGATTGTCTTCAAATTTTGCGTGATGTCTTCCCCAGTCGTCCCGTCCCCGCGCGTCGCGCCACGGACGAGCCGACCCTCTTCGTATTTCAGCGACACGGCGAGCCCGTCAAACTTGAGCTCGGCGACGAACAGCGGACTGTAGCCGAGATCTTTCTCAATCCGTTCGACCCATTCGACGAGTTCTTCTTTGGAGAAGACGTTCCCGAGCGACAGCATCGGCGTGTCATGTGTCACTTTGACGAACGCATCGAGCGGGACGCCGCCGACACGTTGCGTCGGTGAATCCGGACTCCGGAGTTCCGGATAGTCCGTCTCGATTTCAATCAATTCGTTCATGAGACGGTCGTATTCCGCATCCGGGACACTCGGTCGGTCGAGCACATAATATTCATACCCGTATTGATTTAACTTTTGACGAATCGCTTCAACGCGTTCTGCCATCTCCATATGATCACCTCACGCTTTTTCGATTGGGGCAAACTTGGCGAGCAGGCGCTTGATGCCGACTGCCGGGAAAGCGATATCGAGCTCGAGCTGATCGCCTTCGCCACGCGTCTGAACGACCGTGCCTTGTCCCCATTTCTTATGATTGGCCTTGTCCCCAACGTTCCAACCGATTGATTCGGCGCCGGACGACTGGGCAAGTTTTGGTTTCGGTTTCGAGCTGAAGCCGTTCACAGGAAGTTTCCCCGGCGACTCGACTGGATTCCATGGCATCGGCTTCTTCGCTTTGCCCGAGCGCTCCAAGAGCGTCTCTGGCAACTCGTGCAAGAAGCGCGACTCCGGGTTGTTTTGGAAACGCCCGTACAACATGCGGGACTGGGCCCGTGTCAAATAGAGACGCTTCTCGGCCCGCGTGATGCCGACGTACGCGAGACGGCGTTCTTCTTCCATCTCTTCCGGGTCGTTCAAGGCACGGCTGTGCGGGAACAACCCTTCTTCCATCCCAATCAAGAAGACGACCGGGAACTCAAGTCCCTTGGCCGAGTGTAGCGTCATGAGTGTGACTTGGTGTAACTCGTCGACTTCTTCGAGCGTGTCGAGGTCCGAGACGAGCGTCAAATCGGTCAAAAAGGCGACGAGTGTCTGCTCGTCACTCTCTTTCTCAAAGTTTTGGGCGACCGAGAGGAACTCTTGCAAGTTCTCAAGGCGGCTCTCGGCTTCGAGCGTCTTCTCGATTTTGAGCATCTCTTCGTAGCCTGACTTCTTCAACACTTCTTCAATCAATTCCGAGATGGACAAGTAGTCGGCCATTTGACGCAAATCGACCATCAATTGACGGAACTCGGCGAGCTTCGTCGCTGTGCGCGGCGCAATGCCCGACAGTTCGATGTCACGAATCGCTTCCATGAGCGACACGCCTTGCATCCCGGCGAAGTCGCCGAGCTTATCGACCGTCGCGGCGCCGATGCCGCGCTTCGGTTCGTTGACGACACGGACGAATGAGATGTCCTCGTCCGGGTTGGCGATTAAGCGCAAATACGCCAAGATATCCTTGATTTCTTTTCGTTCATAGAACTTCGTCCCGCCGACCATCTTATACGGGATGTTCGACTTGAGGAGCATTTCCTCGAGTCCACGCGATTGGGCGTTCGTCCGGTACAGGACGGCCATCTCGCCGTAATCGATACCTTCTTGGCGGAGCTCCTTCATCTGATTGATGATGAAGAACGCTTCATCCCGGTCATCCGAGGCGACATGCAAGAGGAGTTTCTCGCCTTCGACGTTCTCGGTCCAAAGCTGCTTGTCT
This sequence comes from Exiguobacterium sp. s152, assembly GCF_018618335.1. Lineage (NCBI taxonomy): Bacteria > Bacillati > Bacillota > Bacilli > Caryophanales > Exiguobacterium > Exiguobacterium sp. s152. The sequence goes on along the minus strand of NZ_JACSLX010000005.1, from coordinate 21,456 downwards.
TTTCGACCCGAGTTGTTTTGAATGACACCGTTCGCCGCTTCCAAAATCCGCTTCGTCGACCGATAGTTTTGTTCGAGCAAGATGACGTGCGCGCTCGGGTAATCCTTCTCGAACGTCAAGATGTTGGCGATATCGGCACCGCGCCAGCGATAAATCGACTGATCCGAGTCACCGACGACACACAAGTTCTCATGTGCCTGCGCGAGCAACTTGACGAGCGTGTATTGGGCCCGGTTCGTATCTTGATACTCGTCGACGTGGATGTATTGGAATTTCTTCTGATAAAACGCGAGCACGTCCGGCGCTTCTTGGAACAACTGAATCGCCTTCATGATCAAGTCGTCAAAGTCGAGCACGTTGTTTTGCTTTAATTTCTTCTCATACGCCGTGTAGACGTCCGAGACGACTTTCTCGTACGGATTGTTGCCGACGAGTGCGGCCGCGTCTTGTGGCGTGCGGAGCTCGTTCTTATGGTTCGAGATCATACCGAGGAGCGTCCGCGGCTCATATTTTTTCGGGTCAAGGTTCAACTCTTTAAGCACTTGTTTGATGGCCGTCAACTGATCGGACGAGTCGAGAATCGAGAAGTTCCGGTCATAACGGATGCGGTCGATGTCGCGCCGTAAAATCCGGACGCACATCGAGTGGAACGTCGAAATCCAAATATCGTCCGCGACGCCACCGACGAGGCGGGCGATCCGGTCTTTCATCTCGCGGGCCGCTTTGTTCGTGAACGTAATGGCGAGAATGTTCCACGGCGCGATTTGTTTCGACGCCATCAAGTAGGCGACGCGATGCGTCAAGACACGTGTTTTCCCAGACCCTGCTCCGGCCATGATGAGCAACGGGCCGTCCGTATATTTGACCGCCTCCGCTTGCGGAGGGTTCATGCCTTTGACTAATTCTTCACTCAAGTTATACATAATCGTTTCCTTTCCCTATCCAAACATTTGTTCTTATTTTATCGGAGTGCCGCGACAGTCGCAAGCGCTCCTTCGAAATTGTCATAAATCACATTGCCCACGACGATTGTATCGACGTGTTCAGCCATCACCCGGGCTGACTCGTATCCGGTGATGCCGCCCCCATAAAACAGATGGGCGTCCGGCACCGCTAGCCGCACTTCTTGGACGAGCTCGACCGATCCGAACGTGCCGCTATACTCCACATACAAGGAAGGCAGGTGGAACAAGCGATGTCCCGCTTCCGCATAAGCGATGGCTGTCTCGATGGACAAATCGGTCTTCGCCTCGGTCACATGGGCCACTTTCGCATCTGGATTCAAGACGATATACCCTTGTCCGGTCACATCAGCATGAAACAAGTGTCCGTATCGTTCGAACGCCCTCGTTTGATGACCGATGACCCAGTCCACGGTGCCCGCGTTCAAGACGGTCGGAATGAAATAGTGATTGAAGCCTCGAATCACTTGCTCGGGATGGCTCATCTCAAGCGCGAGCGGGATACCACATCCTTCGAGACGAGTGTAGAGCGCGAACGTGTTCTCCGCGTCGACCCCGTCCGTCCCGCCGATGAGGAAAGCGTCCGTGCCCGAACGGATGAGCGCCGCGAGCGCCGAATCATCGAGCGGTTTATTCGGATCAAGTTTAAAGACGTGGCGCCACGATTGAAAATCCATTCGGCTTCCCTCCCATTCGATACCTTCTCTAGTGTAGCGATTTTTCCTGTCGCTTGCATCTGTTGAACAAAAAAGACTTGCCGAGGCAAGTCTCAAGCACGTCTAGCGTGCGTCTTTTGTTCGCGGGCCGTCATCCATTTGGCGACGACGAGTGCGAACAGTCCGTAAACTGGGATGAACCAGAGCGGATTGGCCAAAAAGAAGCCGAGCACTGGAATCTCGAGTAACGGTGAATCCGGCGAGCAGAGCGCCGTTCCGTTTACGACCGCGATGAACGGTAAGACCGGGACGGCGAACACGTAACCAAAATTGATCCAAAAAGCCTTCATGATCTGAGCTCCTTAGCCTAAGATGATTGATTCTTTCGGATAATTGTACATCCGTTTCGGCTGTCTCCGCTGCAAAATCAAAATGAAGGCGATGACACCGATTCGACCGATGAACATTAAAATCGTGAGCACCCATTTTCCGACGTTACTGAACTCTGCCGACAGACCGACCGACAAGCCGGTCGTTCCGAACGCTGAGCACGCCTCGAACAAGATGCGGGTAAGCGATGCGTCTTCAAAGAAGGTGAGCACCATGACCCCCGTGAGCAGGACAGCGAGTGACACCGTGATGATGACAAACGCTTTCCAAATATCCTCGAGCACAATCTCGCGCCCGAAAATTTTGATGGACGAGTCCCCGCGAATGAACGCGACGACCCCGAGCACGGCGACGGCGAACGTCGTCGTCCGAATCCCCCCGCCGACCGAGGACGGGGACGCCCCGATGAACATCAGAATCGATAACAATAACATACTGCCTTCCGAGAAGAGGTTGACGTCGACCGTCGTCAAGCCTCCGTTTCGCGTCGTCACGGACTGGAACAACGAATCCGAGAGCGCCAGCCAGAGCGGTAAGTCTTTGAACGCGTTATTGTATTCAAATAGAAACAAGCCGACGGTACCGACCGCAATCAATCCGAAGAACGTGGATACCGTCAATTTCGTGAACAACGAGAAACGACGCGGGAAATTTTCACGTTTCCGCATAATTCGGTTCGTCAAATAGGTGCGAATCTCGACGAGGACCGGGAACCCGATGGCGCCACCGGTCATGAGCGCGATTTGCGTAAAGATGACGAACGGGTCTTCCCGAAACGGCGCGAGCGAGCTGCCGGTGATATCGAACCCGGCGTTCGTCGTCGCACTGATTGAACCGAACAGCCCTTGCAGGAACGCCTCTCTGGCCGTATCAAAGTAATTTAAGTAATGAATTCCGAGTATGATTGCCCCAATCGCTTCAATCGTGATAACGGTGATGACGATTTCCGCAATATACTTCACGATTCCAGACATCGACGTCTGGTTCTGGTCCCGTAAAATCAGCTGACGCTCGCGAAAACCGATGCGCTTGCCGAGCAAAATCCACATGATGACGTGCAAACTGATCAGACCGACCCCGCTCACTTGAACGATGAACAGGATAATGAACAGCCCGAACGTCGAAAACGTCTCCGTCACGACGATTGGCGTCAAGCCGGTGACGCTTACACAGCTGACCGCGAAGAAGACGAGATCGGTGAACGTGATCGTGACACCCGGCTGTCGCGCAATCGGTAAGGCGAGCAGAATGATCGACAACACGACCGCCGCACTATAGATGAGTACGAGCGTCTGGACCGGTGTCAGGTTTCGAAAGAACAGCTGTACATTTCGTTTCATAAACTTGTCTTGCATCTCGCCCCTCCTCTCCCATCAAAAACAAGATGACTCTTACGAGTCACCTTCTGATTGTTGTAGACGTTCAAGGGCAAGATCATAACCGCCAGACCCGTAGTTCAAGCAACGCTTGACGCGGGAGATGGTGGCTGTCGAAGCGCCTGTCGCTTCTTCAATTTTATGATATGTGCTACCTTCGCGAATTTGGCGGGCCACTTCAAGCCGTTGGGCGAGCGCCTGTACTTCGTTCACGGTCGCTAAATCTTCAAATAGTTGATAACAATCTTCGAGTGTATCGAGCTTCAAAATCGCCTCAAACAGCTGATCGAGCTCTCGTCCTCGTAATTTATCGAGTTGCATCCGCAAGCATCCTCTCTCATCGTACTTCTTTATCATTCTAAAGCACGACCGGCTCGGACTCAACTGTTCATCGTAAAATTGCCGGAAATAGTATTTGTTTCTTCATCACTTCGTAAATTCCGAGTGGCGTGGCCCGGACGTACGGCAAGTGCGTCGATGCCAAGAACAGGAGCGTATAGATCGGGTCTTCAAACTTGTACCCGCGCGTGAGCAGTTCGGACCGCAACACCTCTTCTTGGACAATCAACTGTTCAATCGGCTCCTTCGACGTCATGCCACAGAGCGGGAGCGGAATTTCCGCGATAATTTCGCCACGGTCGACGAGGACGATGCCGCCTCCAAGTTCCTTCATCCGCTCGAACGCCGTCAGCATGTCTTGTTTACATTTCCCTAAGATCAAGTAGTCGCCACTAATCGAATACGAGCTGACGAGACCGCCAAAGTCGTTGGCAAATCCTTTCAGCACCGTGTTGAGGCGCCACTTCCCTTCTTTATCAAGCAACATGAGGAACGACTCGTCCCCGTCACGCGGCAATTCGTCTTGACCGGTGTCGTGCGAGATTTTGAACAGTTTCATGATGACCGAGTTGACCATGTCGAGCCCGACAGGCATGCTGAATGATAAGTCGTTCGGCGTCAGTTCGATGTCGACGTTCGTTGACGGCATCAAGGCAAGCGCCGCATCGACGAGCTCGTTCGGAAATTCGGACGTCCCGTCCCGATAAATCCATTGCCCTTTAGCAATGACAGCGGTCGGCCGTGGCTCATCAATCGCATCAAGAATATTGAGATGGGCGATGCGTCCCGGCGCAATCGAACCGAGGACGTGATCGAGCCCGAAGTGGCGCGCCACGTTCAACGAGACGATGCGGTACGCTTCAACCGGAGGCAATCCGGCCTCAATCATGATTTTTACGAGTGCGTCTTGGAGCCCGTCTTGATAAAAGCCTGGCGTCGAACCGTCTGTCGTGACCATAAGATGATCGAACGCCTCGAGTCCTGCGTCGAGCAGACCACGGATGATGCCCGGTAGGTCGGGACGGATTGAGGAATGACGGAGCGTCGTCGTATAACCGTGTTCAAGCCGGCAGAGCGCTTCTTCGGCCGTCATCGCTTCATGGTCGCTGTGAACACCCATCAGCGCCATCTTCGTCAACGTCTTCGCCGAGGCACCTGGGAAGTGTCCTTCGACCGGGAGCCCGCACGTCTCCGCATCGAGCATCCATTGAAGCATCTCGTCATCACCTTTTAACGTTCGCGGCCAGGCCGTCAATTCTCCGGCCATGATGACGTCCGGGTGATTGAACCAAGCGTGAATCCGCTCGGAGTCGACGAGGACGCTATCACGGTCAAGTTCGGTCTGCGTATCGAGACGCGCCCACCAGTACGTGCTCGTCGGAAGCTGTTGCATCGCTTCCAGTTGCGCAAACGCTTGCTCCTTATTTTGTAAAAAAAGAAGCATGTTGTCATTCACGAGCGTTGTCGTCCCCCGCTCACCTGCATACTTCGATAGCGTCGCCGGATTATATAGTTGGAATGGATGCGCGTGCGGCTCGATATAGCCCGGCACGATGTATTTCCCTGACATATCCACCGTCTCGACGGCGGCTTTCGGTACATCTGGCCCGACATAGACGATTCGGTCATGCTCAATCCATATGTTTGCTTGTTTCCACTGCTTCACGTACATGTTTAAGTATGTGGCATTCGTCAATACGAGCGAAGGTGGTCTGACTTGGCTCACGACTTCTAATTGTGACCGAATCATCGCTTTAGACCACGGTGCCCGCGCCGATCGTTTTGGTGGCATCGAACCCAATCCTCCCTTAATCGCCTCGCCATTATTATTAGAAAATAATTTTGTAAGCGTTTTCTTTCATCTGATTCAAGTTTACCTTTTCTCTGAAAGGCTCGCAAGCTATGTTGCCCATTGTAACGGAATTCACATGAAATTCACACAAATAAAGACGTCTCCCGCGGGAGACGCCTTCACCATTCATACATCGTGACCGTCTTTTTCAAATAATGCTCGAGTTGAGCGAGCGGAACGGGCCTGCTGTAATGATAGCCTTGAATGAGGGAGCTGCTATGTTCGAGCACGAAGGCAAGCTGCTCTGGACGTTCGACTCCTTCGGTGACGATATCGAGCCCGAGCGTGTGGAACGTCTGATATAATCCTTCGAGCAACGCCCGGTCAAACGTGTTCTCCGGAATCCCTTTGACGAAATTCTGGTCGATTTTAATCAAGTCGAGTTGGAGCGACTGTAAAAACGACAGCGACGACGTGCCGACCCCGAAGTCATCGAGCGAGATTTTGACGCCGATGGCCTTGAGCGATTGAATGAACTGCTGAAGCTCATATAAATTGCCGCCGACCTCGCTCTCGGTGATTTCCACATGGAGACGGTGAGGGTCAAACTTCGAACTCATCAACACTCGTTCTAATGAAGCTAAAAACGATCCGTCGGCGATTTGGCGCTTCGACACGTTAATCGATAGGAACAAGTGATGTCGTTCCACGTGGTCTTTCATCTCTATGACCGCTTGTTCGAGCACCCAACGACCCAAATCAGAGATGAGACCGAGCTGTTCGGCGACAGGTATGAACAGTCCAGGTGAGATTTGACCTTTCGTCGGATGATTCCAACGAACGAGCGCCTCCACGCCACGTACGGTAAACGGTCGCGGCGACACGATTGGTTGATAATATAGTTCGAATTCATCATGTTCGAGAGCATGGCGCAAGTCACGCTCCATCTCGAGCGTCTGTAAGTAGTGGCTTCCATCCTCAATTTCTTGGAACGTGAGCACTCGATTCTTTCCTGAAAGTTTTGCCTCATGAATGACGACATCGAGCCGCCCCATCATCATCTCGTACGTATGGTGCGGTTCGGCACAAGTGAACACATCGATACCGATTGTCGCCGCCATCCCCTTCACCCCGTTGACTTCAGCCCAATCCTTCAAGTCTTTGATCAAACGCCGGGCGACCGGCTGCAATTGTTCGAGCGTCCAGCTTGGGTGGACGAACATGAATTCATCGGCACCGATTCGGGCGACAAATCCGTCTTCTTTATAAAAGTTAAGTCGGGAAGCGATATAAATCAGGACGGCGTCGCCTGTCCGGTGTCCATACTGGTCGTTGACGCGCCGGAAATCGTCCAAGTCCAAACCGAGCACGCCGATTTGGTCTTGTTTGCCGCGTATGTTCGAGAAGTAGTCCTCAAGCGCGAGCCGGTTCGGGAGCACCGTCAACGCGTCACGGAACGCCCGATCAATCACTTCGGCACGTGTGTCTTCGAGTGCCGCGAGCACTTCATTCATGCTCGTTGCCATCTGTTCAATCTCATCGTGGCTGTTCGCATCACGACTGAGCCGGAGCCGACTATCCCGTTCGAGCGTGATCACTTTCAACTCACTGACGATTTCCATGAGTCGCCGAATCACGACCCGGTGAATCGTCCATAGCAACGAAAAGAACAGGCCGAGCCCAAGGACGACGAGGGCGATCATCCCGAGTCGCAACATCGCCACCGTATTTTCATAATGTGTTTGTTCGACGGTGAATTTGACTTCGAAATCGGACTGTTGAAACACCGTGCCAAGTGGAATCACAACGTTGGTCCCCGCATCGCCATCCGTGATGACCGTCTGATTTTGACGCGCAGGTTGAATCGTCAATGGAATTTTCGTCTGAGTGCTCATGTCCGCCAGAAATGCCGAATCCACGAACTCGAACATGACGAGCGTACCTTGACTTGGACCACTACTATCACTTCGTAAAATCGGGTGGCTTACGTACAGCGTCGGACCGAAATCACTAGCATATATGCCGTTTTGCGTACCTTCCTGATTGCTCAATCGAGAAGTGACCGCCTTGATGAGCGTTTGTTGATCGGATTTTGACAACGTCGTGCCCGCTGAACGGAACGACGAATAGAAAGTTTCTCCGTTCTGATCCAAATAGACGATGGCGTTTACGCTCAAGTTTTCAAGCGATTCCTCACTAATGTTACTTTGAACATAGGAGGCGTTCCGTCGCTGCACGAACGTATACGTGTCATTCCAGACAGCCCAGTCGACGAGTGTGCGCTCGAGCGTATGCTTCCGATTGGCAAGCGTCTCTGACACGCTCGCGACGTGACTCTCGACCGTCTGCCGGTCTTGTTCCATGCTTTTTTCGATAAAATAAGGGCGGACCCCAAAAAAGATGACTCCGACAAACACGACTATATTCACGGCCACCGCAATCATGAGTTTCGTCCGAATGCGCACGTCGACCACCTTCTTCCTTCAATCTACTCCATTATTGTAGAGCAGGAAGTGTGAATTCCCTTCTTTTCGCATGAAAAAAAGGACGGGTTGACCCATCCTTTAAAAAATATGTGCCAACGCCCGTCCCCCGATGTCTCGACGGTAGAACGTCTTTGGCAAATCAAGTTGTTCGAGTGCCGTATAGACGGCATGTTTTGCTTCGAGCAAGGTCGGTTTTGTCGACGTGAGCACGAACAAACGCCCCCCATTGCCGACGATGTCCGCCCCGTCACGGGTCGTGCCCGCATGGAATACGAGCACATCGTCTCGTAAGTCACCGAAGCCTGATAGTACCTGTCCGGTCGTCGCTCGATCAGGATAACCTTCTGCCGCGACGACGACTCCAATCGTATAGCCTTCCACCCATTCAATCGGATACGGTTTTTGGTCCACGACCGCCTCGATGACGTCGAGGAGAGGAGATGCCAAGTTCGGGAGAATGACCTCGGTCTCGGGATCGCCGAACCGAGCGTTGAACTCGATTACTTTCGGGCCATCCGCCGTCAAGATCAAGCCTGCATACAAGAACCCTTCGAACGGAGTGCCTCGTTCGACCATCGTCCGCGCGAGCGGGAAGAGCACGCGCTCGACCGCTTCCGCGTACACGGCATTGTCGAGATGAGGCATCGGACTGTACGCGCCCATGCCACCCGTATTCGGCCCTTTGTCGCCGTCAAACGCACGCTTGTGATCTTGTGACGTGATCATCGGAATGACGTGCTCGCCTGAGACGAACGCCATGAGCGAGAACTCTTCCCCGTCTAAAAACTCTTCGATGACGACACGGGACTGATCCCCGAACTTATCGGTGCCGAAGATGTCGTGAATCGCCTCTCGCGCCTCTTCGAGTGTGAACGCGACGGTCACGCCTTTCCCGGCAGCGAGCCCGTCCGCTTTGACGACGAGCGGCGCTTCCGACTGATCGATATGACGTAGCGCTGACTCGGCGTCGGTGAACGTGTCGTACCCTGCGGTCGGGATATTTGCTTCGCGCATCACTTCTTTGGCGAAGGCTTTACTACCCTCGAGGAGCGCTGCCGCTTTCGTCGGTCCGAAGATGTGTTGACCTTCTGCTTGGAACGTATCGACGACACCGGCCATCAGGGCCGATTCGGGGCCGACAATCGTCCAGTCGATTCCTTCGCGCTTCGCAAACCCAACGAGGGCCGAGACATCCGTCTCTTCAATCGGCACGCACGTCACACCGTCCATATTGAGATTACCCGGGGCGACGAACACCTCATGTCCATCTTGTCCCAGTTTCCAGGCGAGCGCGTGTTCACGGCCGCCACGTCCAATGACGAGTACGTTCATCTTATCGCTCCTCTCAATGTTTGAAGTGTCGAACCGACGTGAACACCATCGTGATGCCGTGACGGTTCGCCGCTTCGATCGACTCTTCGTCACGAATCGACCCGCCCGGTTGAATGATGGCCGTGATCCCAGCCGCAGCCGCAGCCTCGACCGTATCGCCCATCGGGAAGAACGCATCGCTACCGAGAGCGGCCCCTTGAGCACGTTCCCCTGCTTGTTCGAAAGCGATTTTCGCCGCGCCGACGCGGTTCATCTGTCCCGCACCGATGCCGATTGTCGTCTCGTCTTTGGCTACGACGATGGCGTTTGATTTCACGTGTTTCACGACACGCCACGCAAGCTTCAAGTCTTCCCATTCAGACGCCGTCGGACGACGGTCCGTCACGATTTGGCATGACGCATCATCGAGTGTGACGTCGTCCCCGTCTTGCACGAGCAGACCGCCCGCGACGGCTGTCAACCGCATCCCTGTCATCTGGCCCATGTCGAGCGTCAATAACCGAAGATTCTTTTTCTCTTTCAATCGGTCAAGTGCTGCCTCACTAAAGGATGGTGCAATGATGATTTCTAGGAAAATGTTGCGGAGCGCCTCTGCCGTTTCCACATCGACTTCACGGTTTAAGGCGACGATACCCCCAAAAATCGAGACCGGATCGGCCGCATGCGCTCTTGAGAACGCCTGGCTGATCGTTTCTCCGACAGCGACACCGCACGGGTTCATATGTTTGACGACGACCGCTGCCGGCTCCGTCAATTCGCTGAGCGCCTCGAGCGCCGCATTCGTATCTTGGATATTGTTATATGAGAGTTCTTTGCCGTGCAGTTGTTTCGCGTTCGCGAGCGTCATCCCGTGATAGAGCGGCGTCTTATAAAACGCTGCCTGCTGGTGCGGGTTTTCCCCGTAACGAAGGTCTTGTACTTTCTCATACGTGACCGTGAGCTGTTCCGGGAACGTCTCACCGATCTGCTGCCCTAAATAGTCGGCAATCAAGGCGTCATACGCCGCCGTGTGACGGAACGCTTTTGTCGCAAGACGTTGACGTGTTTCGAACGTCGTCCCGCCGTCACGAACCGCTTCGGCCACATGACCATAGTCGGCCGGGTCAACGACGACCGTCACGCTGGCATGGTTTTTCGCGGCCGAACGAAGCATACTCGGTCCACCGATATCGATATTTTCAATCGCTTCTTCATACGTCGCGTTCTCTTTCGCAATCGTCTCTTTGAACGGGTATAAATTGACGACGACATAGTCGATTGGCTCGATGTCGTGGTCTCTCATCTGTTCGACGTGCGAGTCCAAATCGCGGCGTCCGAGCAGACCACCGTGAACGAGCGGATGGAGCGTCTTCACACGTCCGTCGAGCATCTCTGGGAACGACGTCACTGCTGAGATGTTTTTTACCGGAAGGCCGGCCGCGATGAGCGCTGCTTCCGTCCCACCTGTCGAAATGAGTTCGATGCCCGCTTCATGCAACGCCTGCGCGAGCTCGACGATTCCTGTTTTATCTGACACACTCAGTAATGCTCTCACTTGAAAACCTCCTGTTGGATAAACACTTGTTGTAGTACGCGCGGATAGAGCTGATGCTCGACCGCTTGGATGCGTCTTGCCGCTTCGGCCGCATCACAGCCTGCGATGGCGACGTCTTGTTGGGCGATGATTGGTCCCGTGTCCATCCCGGCATCTACGTAATGAACCGTGACCCCGCTCGTCGGCACATTCGCCGCGAGCGCCTGACCGATGGCGTCTTTTCCAGGGAACGCTGGTAAGAGCGACGGATGGATGTTGATGATTTGCTTTGGATACGCGGTAAGCAGCACGTCCCCAATCAACCGCATATACCCGGCCAAGACAATATAGTCGGCGCCGAGTGCCTGTAGTAGGACGAGTATTTCTTGTTCGAATTCCGCTTTTGAGGCGTACGTCTTCGGTTCGAACGAGAAGGTCGGGATGTTGAACCGATCGGCCCGCTCGAGTACTTTCGCTTCTGGTTTGTCCGTGACGAGCAGGACGCATTCCCCTGACAAGTCGCCTCGGTCAATGGCTTGCCAAATCGCTTCGGCGTTGCTACCGGACCCGGAGGCGAAGATGGCAAATTTTTTCACTGGTCGACCCCCATGATGCGGACGCCCGGTTTGGCATCAACTTTCCCGATGCGGTGCGACGTCTCTCCAGCGCGTTCGAGTGCGGCTTCGACGGCTTCGACATCTTCAGGCCGGACCGTGATCATGAAGCCGATGCCCATATTGAATACGTTGAACATCTCTTGTTTCGAGACGTGCCCGACTTGCTCGAGCCAGTCGAACACGGGCAGACTCGGCCAATTCGATGCGTCGAACGTGACACCGAGACCTTCCGGCAACATGCGTGGCACGTTCTCGTAAAAACCGCCGCCCGTGATGTGGGCCATGCCTTGGACACGCCCCGTCGCGATGGCCGCTTTCGTCGCCTCGGAATAGATGCGTGTCGGCAACAAAAGGGCGTTCCCGAGCGTCGTATCGAGCATGGCGATCTCATCAGTGTAGGCGAGCCCTTGCGACTCGACGATATGGCGGACGAGCGAGAATCCGTTCGAATGGACACCTGATGATGCTAAACCTAGGACGATGTCCCCCGCTTCGATTGTCCGTCCATCGATCAGTGCTTCCTTCTCGACGACACCGACGGCGAATCCAGCGATATCGTACTCGCCGTCCGGATACATCCCCGGCATCTCGGCCGTCTCGCCTCCGACGAGGGCACAGCCCGCTTGGACGCAACCTTCGGCGACCCCTGCGACGATGCGCTCGAGTTTGGCCGGTTCTGCCTTGCCGGTCGCGATATAGTCTAAGAAATAAAGCGGTTCGGCCCCGTGGACGAGACAGTCGTTGACACACATCGCCACACAGTCAATTCCAATCGTATCATGTTGGTCGAGCGCGAACGCGAGTTTGAGTTTCGTGCCGACCCCATCCGTTCCGCTGACGAGAATCGGATGTTTCAACTGCATCGAGCCGAGGTCGATCATCGCCCCGAAACTACCGAGCCCGGTCATCACTTCTGGACGCATCGTCCGTGCAACGTGACGCTTCATGCGTGATACTGCTTCATAGCCTGCTTCTAAATTCACACCCGCTTGTTCATATCTTAAACTCATCGTCAGTCCCCCTCAAGCTTTTGTCTCTGTTACAAGTTCCGCCAGTTCAGTTGGATAAAGTCCGGTGAAGCAAGCGGCACACTGCCCGCGCAAGTTCCCTTCGAACGGTCGGTCGATCGCTTCGACCGTTCCGTCCAATGTGAGGAACGCCAGTGAATCGGCCCCAATCTCTTCTTTAATCTCTTCGATGGATTTGGTGGCCGCAATCAACTCTTCCTTTGATGATGTATCGATGCCGTAATAGCACGGATGCTTGATTGGTGGTGACGTGATGCGAACATGCACCTCGGTCGCCCCGGCTTCACGGAGCAACTTGACGATGCGTCTGCTCGTCGTACCGCGGACGATCGAATCGTCGACCATGATGACCCGTTTTCCGTTCACGACGCCTCGAAGCGCCGACAGCTTCATCTTGACACCGCGCTCCCGTAGTTCTTGCGACGGCTGAATGAACGTCCGGCCAACATAGCGGTTTTTAATGAGTCCCATCTCGTACGGAATCCCGCTCGCCTCGGCGTAACCGATGGCCGCCGAAATGCTCGAGTCCGGTACGCCGGTGACGACGTCCGCTTCGACTGGTGCCTCGTCGAACATCTTCTTCCCCATCGCCTTACGGGCGGTGTGCACGTTGACGCCATCGATAATCGAGTCCGGCCGCGAGAAGTAGATGTATTCCATTGAACACATCGCGCGGACCGATGCCTCGCTGTACCGCTCCGACACGATCCCGTCTTGCGTGATCATGAGGAGTTCCCCTGGCTCGACATCGCGTACGTACGTCGCCCCCACGACGTCAAACGCACATGTCTCTGAGGCGAATACGTAGGCTCCGTCCTCGGTCTGGCCGAGCGAGAGCGGGCGCAAGCCGTGAACGTCGACGCCGACGTAGAGCGCGTCTTCCGTCAAGAAGAGGAAGGCGAATGCGCCGACGAGACGGGCCAAGCTATCTGCAATCCGCTCTTTCATCGAGTTGCCGCGGCTTCGTTTAATCAAGTGGGCGACGACTTCCGTATCGGACGTCGTCTGAAAAATCGCACCTTCCGCTTCGAGCATATGTTTCAACTCGTTGGCGTTGACGAGGTTACCGTTATGCGCCATCGCCAAGTCGCCCGTAAGCGACTTGAAGTGGAGCGGTTGGACGTTCTCGAGCGTGTTGCCGCCTGCCGTCGAATAACGGACATGACCGATGGCGTGATGCCCGGTCAATGCGTCGAGCGACGGTTCGTCGAACACTTCAGCGACAAGGCCAAGCCCGCGTTTGGCGTGCAAGCGCTCCCCGTCAGCCGTGACGATGCCTGTCCCTTCTTGTCCCCGGTGTTGCAGGCTGTGGAGGCCGTAGTAGGCGAGGTGTGACGCTTCGTGATGATTGAATACCCCGAATACCCCGCACTCCTCGTTCATGCCTCGGATGTCATATAACATGGAATAGCTCCTTCCCATACCCGTTCAAGTTCCGTGACGTCCATTTCGATTAGGCGGTCGCTCGCACGCACCGTCAATTGTGGCGCGTCTGTCACCTGTCCGATGCGTGTCGCCTTCGTCAACTTCGCGAACGCATCGGCCTGATGTGGCGCGACTGTGACGAGGAACCGTGACTGTGATTCGCTGAAAAGTGTCGTCACGAGATCTGTGTCGACTGTGACGTCTGCGCCGAAGCCCGTGCCAAACACGAGTTCAGGGAGTGCTGCGGCGAGTCCACCTTCCGATACGTCGTGGGCCGCCGTGACAAGACCTTCCCGAATCGCCGTAAGCAATACTTGTTGCTGACGGCTCTCCGTCTCCAGGTCAAGCGTCGGCGCCTGTCCGCTCACTTGACCGTCTTGCAGCATTTGAAGCGCACTGCCACCGAACTCAGGTTTCGTCTCTCCGAGCAAGAAGATGATGTCGCCTGCTGCTTTCGCGAACGACGTCGTGATATGTTCCGGTTTGTCAATCAAGCCGACCATGCCGACGACCGGCGTCGGATAAATCGCCGTCCCGTTCGACTCATTGTAAAGCGAGACGTTTCCACCGATGACCGGTGTATCGAGGGCACGGCACGCTTCGGCCATCCCTTCGACAGCTTGGTCGAGCTGCCAGAAGCCTTCTGGTTTGTCCGGGCTACCGAAGTTCAAGCAGTCCGTGAGGGCGAGCGGTGTGGCGCCGCTGGCAACGATGTTGCGCGCTGCCTCTGCGACCGCAATCGCACCACCGACACGTGGGTCGAGGTACACGTATTTGGCGTTGCAGTCCGTCGTCATCGCGAGTGCTTTGTCTGTGTCGCGAATCCGGATGACGGCCGCATCACTTCCTGGCGCGACGACAGTTGACGTTTGGACCATATGGTCGTATTGCTCATACACCCAACGTTTCGAGGCAATCGTCGGCATGGCGAGCACGTCTTTCCATGTCGTGAGTACGTCCGTGACGACCGGTTGGACCGGTGCCATCGTTTGGAACGTCTCATAATATGCCGGTACTTTCGACGGCTTATGGTAGACCGGTGCGTCTTCTGCGAGCGCGTCGACCGGTACTTCGGCTGCGACTTCCCCGTGATGAAGAAGACGGAGCACTTTGTCTTCGATGACGACACCGACTTTGATCGCATGAAGTCCCCACTTCGTGACGATTGCTTCGATTTCATCTTCATGCCCTGCCTTGACGACGAGAAGCATCCGCTCTTGTGACTCGGACAACATCATCTCGTATGGCGTCATGTCAGCCTCGCGTTGTGGGACGAGGTCGAGGTTCATCTCGATGCCCATGCCTGCCTTCGATGCCATCTCGGCTGAAGACGACGTGAGACCGGCCGCTCCCATGTCTTGGATCCCGACGAGGGCCGGGTGCTTAATGACTTCCAAACACGCCTCAATCAACAGCTTCTCCATGAATGGGTCACCGACTTGGACGGCCGGGCGTTTCTCGTCCGCATCCTCACCGAGTTCTTCCGAGGCGAACGTCGCCCCGTGAATGCCGTCGCGTCCTGTCGTCGCGCCGACGTACATGACCGAGTTGCCGACACCTTCGGCAATCCCTTTTTGAATGTCTTCATGGCGAATGAGTCCGACGCACATCGCGTTGACGAGCGGGTTGCCGGCATAGGCCGGGTCGAACGCGACTTCCCCACCGACCGTCGGGATGCCGACACAGTTGCCGTAACCGGCGATGCCGGAGACGACGTGGCCGAAAAGATGTTTCACACGTGATTCGTTCAAATCTCCGAAACGGAGCGAGTTGAGGAGTGCGACCGGTCGCGCGCCCATCGAGAAGATGTCGCGGATAATCCCGCCGACCCCTGTGGCCGCACCTTGGTACGGCTCAATCGCCGACGGATGGTTATGGCTCTCGATTTTGAATGCGACGGCCTGGCCATCGCCGATGTCGACGATGCCAGCACCTTCCCCGGGTCCTTGAAGGACGTGTTTCCCAGTGGTCGGGAATTTCCGGAGGACAGGCTTCGAGTTTTTGTACGAACAGTGTTCAGACCACATGACCGAGAATAACCCGATCTCTGTGTAATTCGGCTCACGACCGAGCAGTGACACGACGAGCGCGTATTCCTCATCGGTCAAGCCCATCGTGGCGTAAAGTCGCTCTTCACGGATGTGTGTTGCTGTCGGTTCAGTTGTAAGTAGCATGTCGAGTCCCCCATTTCACCATTGAAGTGAATAATCGTTTGCCGTCTTCCCCGCCTAAGAGTGCTTCGACCGCTCGTTCCGGGTGTGGCATCATTCCGAGTACGTTGCCTTGTACGTTCGTGATTCCTGCGATATTCGCGACCGATCCGTTCGGATTGTCGGTATACGTGAAGGCGATCTGTCCGTTCGTCCGGAGCGTCTCAAGTGTCGCCTCGTCACAGTAGTAGTTGCCTTCCCCGTGGGCAATCGGGACTTGAATCGTCTCCCCGAGCGCATAATCGTTCGTGAACATCGTCTCGTTCGTCTCGACTTTCAATTCGACCGTCTTGCACATGAACTTCAAGTCACGATTGCGCATCAACACACCCGGGAGAAGCCCGGCTTCGACGAGCACTTGGAAACCGTTGCAGACGCCGAGTACCGGACGCCCTTCTTCGGCGAACCGTTTGACTTCACTCATAATTGGTGAGAACTGGGCGATGGCGCCACAGCGCAAGTAATCCCCATATGAGAATCCGCCTGGCAGGAGCACACCGTCGTAACCGTCAAGCGACGTTTCCGTATGGAACACATAGTCCGCTTCTTCGCCGAGGACATCTTTTACAGCGTGATACATGTCGAGGTCACAGTTCGATCCGGGGAAGACGATGACAGCAAATTTCATGCGAGTACCCCCATCTCGATTCGATAGTTCTCGATGACCGTGTTGACGAGCAACTTCTCACACATGTCACGCACCATCGCTTCGGTCGTCTCATCTGCCACTTGAAGCTCGATGACTTTCCCGATGCGTACCGACTCTACCCCTGTAAAACCGAGATGTTCGAGTCCACCTTTTACGGCGACGCCTTGTGGATCCAGTACACTTTCACGTAATGTCACGTACACGTTTACTTTTTTCATCGGTCCATTCCCCCTATGCGTGTTAACAGTTGGCTGTATGTGTCTGTCAGAGATCCAAGGTCCCTGCGGAAAACGTCTTTATCGAGCTTTTGTTTCGTCTCTTTGTCCCAAAGCCGGCATGTGTCTGGTGAAATCTCGTCGGCAAGGATGACCGTGCCGTCGACTTTACCGAACTCAAGTTTGAAATCGATTAAATCGATACCATGTTCATTGAAGAAATCGAGCAACACATCGTTGACCCACAGACCAAGTTGTCGCAATGTTTCGACTTCTTTATGTGTGGCAACTTGCAGTAAACGGATATGATCCTCCGTTAAGAGTGGATCTCCGAGTGCGTCATCTTTATAGTAAAACTCGACGATTGGTGACAGGAGTGGTGTCCCTTCTTCCCAACCTAGTCGTTTGGCAAGGCTTCCGGCGGCGACGTTGCGAACGACGACCTCGAGCGGAATGATGTCGACACGGCGCACGAGCTGCTCGCGATCCGATAGCCGCTTAATGAAATGCGTCGGAATCTTGTTATCGTGCATGAGTTCGAACAAGCGCGTCGTGATGGCATTGTTCAACACGCCTTTGCCGGCGATTGATTCTTTCTTCTCCCCGTTAAATGCTGTCGCGTCGTCTTTATAATAAACGCGGAGCACACCCTGTTCTTCAGTCTCAAATAACGCTTTCGCTTTACCTTCGTAAATTGCTTCCATCTGTATCGTCCCCCTTAAAAGTGAGAGGGGCATGAAGCCCCTCAACGATCACAAACCACAGCGTTCAAAAATAACATCGACACGGCGCACGTGATGGCTCGGGTCGAATAGGTCGTCGAGCTCGTCACTCGTGAAGAGTGCGCCCATCTCGGCGTCTTGTTCAATCAAGGTGCGGAACATCGTCTCTTCTTCCCACGCTTGCATCGCCTTCGGTTGAACGGCATCATAAGCGGCTTCGCGCGACCATCCTTTTTCAATCAACGCGAGCAAGATGCGTTGGGAGAAGATAATGCCAAACGTCCGGTCCATATTGCGCCGCATGTTGTCTGGGAAGACTGTCAAGTTCTTCACGATATTGCCAAAGCGGTTCAACATGTAGTTGAGAAGGCTCGTCGCATCCGGAAGAATGATTCGTTCGGCTGAAGAGTGCGAGATGTCACGTTCATGCCAGAGCGGGACGTTCTCATACGCCGTCACCATATGACCGCGAATGACACGGGCCAGGCCGGTCATGTTCTCTGAACCAATCGGGTTACGTTTATGTGGCATCGCTGAAGACCCTTTTTGACCTTTGGCGAAGAATTCTTCGACCTCACGTGTCTCTGTCTTTTGAAGGCCGCGAATCTCTGTCGCCATCTTCTCAATCGATGTGGCGATTAACGCGAGCGTCGACATGTATTCGGCGTGACGGTCACGTTGTAACGTCTGCGTCGAAATCGGTGCTGCTTGAATCCCTAATTTGTCACACACATACGATTCGATGAATGGATCAATGTTTGCGAACGTACCGACCGCACCACTCATCTTACCGAATTCAATCGTCTCGCGGGCTGCCATAAACCGTTTCTTGTTGCGCTTCATTTCTTCGTACCAAAGGGCGAGCTTCAACCCGAACGTCGTCGGTTCTGCATGGACACCGTGTGTACGACCCATCATGATGTCATACTTATGTGCTTTTGCTTTCTCAGCAAGGATGTCGATGAAACGGTCGATATCAGCTTCTAAAATATCGTTCGCTTGCTTAATCAAGTACGATAAGGCCGTATCGACGACGTCTGTCGAAGTCAGTCCGTAATGCACCCACTTCCTCTCTTCACCGAGTGTCTCTGAGACGGCACGGGTGAATGCGATGACATCATGACGCGTCTCTTGCTCGATTTCAAGGATGCGTTCGACATCAAACGACGCCTTGTCCCATAAGACGGCGACATCTTCCTTCGGGATGATACCAAGTTCGCTCCACGCCTCGCAGGCGTACAGCTCTACTTGGAGCCATGCTTCAAATTTATTCTGGTCTGTCCAAATCGCCGCCATCTCAGGACGGGTATAACGTGAAATCATAAAACGGTCTCCTTCCAAATTGCCAATTGTTCGATGGTCTGAAGCGCTTCTTCGACGGAAGCAGCAATCACGTTCAAATGTCCCATTTTCCGCCCCTGCTTCGCTTCTTCTTTCCCATACAAATGTAGTTTAACATTCGACGGTAACGTTTGCGGGTTCAGCTCGTCCATATGTTCGCCTAACAGGTTGACCATGACGATTGGTGTGTAAAGCGTCGTTCGTCCAAGCTTCATCCCGGTGATTGCCCGAATGTGTTGCTCGAACTGTGATGTCTCACAGGCATCAATCGTGTAATGCCCTGAGTTGTGAGGGCGTGGCGCAAGTTCATTCACGTACAATGAACCGTCTTCCATAATGAACAACTCAACCGCAAGCGTACCGATCAGTCCGATGTGGTCAGCGAGTTGGAGGGCCAAATGACGCGCCTCCTCTAAAATATCAGGCTCCACTCGTGCCGGTACAATCGAAAGATATAAAATATTGTTTCGATGAATGTTCTCGCTGATGGGGAACGTCGTCGTCTCGTGCGTCCCTCTCGTCACGATAACAGAGATTTCTTTTTTAAAAGGAAGCCAAGCTTCGGCCACATATTCCGTCTCTTCGAACTGATCTGTGAACGAGCTTACGTCTTGTTCTGAACGTATTACCGTTTGACCTTTACCGTCATAACCAAAACGGCACGTCTTAATCACAAACGGAAAACCTAACACGTCTCTTGCTCGAATGACATCACGGACGGAACGGACTGGAACGTACGGTGCGACTTGAAGACCTGCCCTTTCAATCATTTGTTTTTCAAAGATTCGATGCTGTGTCGCCTTCAAGACATCCATCCCTTGAGGACATTTGTCAGCAATGGCTTCAATCATCGCTGTATCAATGTTCTCAAATTCATAGGTGATGACGTCTGAACGATGTGCAAGTTCACGTGCTGCCGTTACGTCGTCAAATGCGGCGACGATGCTTGGTGCAACCTGAGCGGCGGGCGCGTTTGCGTTTGGATCGAGGCTTAGCGTTTCGTACCCCATAGCACTCGCACTGAGAGACATCATGCGACCTAACTGACCTCCACCTAAAATGCCGATTTTCATTAGATCAGTTCCTCCGTCGCTTGAAGTGCCATATCGCGCTTCGCTTGGCGATATGTATCTAGGCGTTCAACCAGTGCGGGGAATTGCAGGCTGAGGATTTGAACGGCGAGTAGGGCCGCGTTCGTCGCCCCGGCACGTCCGATAGCGACCGTTGCCACTGGTACTCCTGCAGGCATTTGAACAATCGAGAGCAAGGAATCAAGTCCATTTAACGCTTTAGATTGAACAGGCACTCCGATGACAGGAAGCGTTGTTTTCGCTGCGACCATTCCCGGTAAATGGGCTGCTCCTCCTGCGCCTGCAATGATGACTTGTATGCCTCTAGCACGGGCCTCTTCAGCATATTTAAACATTAAGTCCGGCGTCCGATGTGCCGAGACAACTTGTTTTTCATATGGAATACTCAATTCTTCTAGGATGTCACAAGCATGGCGCATCGTTTCCCAATCAGACGAGCTACCCATGATCACACCTACTGTTGTCTTCATTCAAATGTCCCCCTTAAATAAAGAAATCCCTAAACCGAATAACCAGTTTAGGGTATAGGCCACGACAAAAAAATGTCGACTATACCCCATAGTCTGATCAGAATCGGCGATCAGGTAGAAACTTGCGAGCCATTTCCTCGCGATTATATGGAGCACTATTTAATTTGTTATTAACTCACACGCCTATCGTACCTTGTTCTTTCAAAACATGTCAACAAACTGCGAACAATTTAATTGTCTGAATATTTATCGTTCGTCTTTAGTGGTGTTAAAATACAAAAAAACCGCCACGCATTCGTGACGGTTTGGCATTATGATTCGAGAGCAACGCACTCAAACAAAATCGATTGATGGGAATGTACAGGTTCGTCTTTGGTTCCCGTTTGTTCAAAGACAGGCTTTTCAATCCTACGTACCGGGCGATACCCCATTTGAGCAATTCGATTTAAACAGTCATCGATTGTCTCGTTTGGCTCGACGTATACTTTGATTTTTTTGGCCATCTGTTCTTCCTCTCTTTCATTTGAATCACGATATAAATAAAAAAAGCGGCGGCCCTTGAGCGAATGCTCCAGAACCACCGTTTGCCTGGCGACGTCCTATCCTCACAGGGGGAGACCCCCAACTACTTTCGGCGCTGAAGCGCTTAACTTCCGTGTTCGGCATGGGAACGGGTGTGACCACTTCGCCATCGCCACCAGACATAGAGAGATCGTTCTCTCAAAACTGAAGACTCATCAATTCACACAAACCTTAGACTAGATCAAAGCCTCGACCGATTAGTATCATTCAGCTCCACACGTCGCCGTGCTTCCACCCATGACCTATCTACCTCATCGTCT
>NZ_JACSLX010000039.1:0-216 GCF_018618335.1 Exiguobacterium sp. s152 | reverse complement strand
ACCCCCAACTACTTTCGGCGCTGAAGCGCTTAACTTCCGTGTTCGGCATGGGAACGGGTGTGGCCGCTTCGCTATCGCCACCAGACATATATGAGATTAACATTATCTTAACATAATGTCAACTCTTTTTTAAGAGATTGTTCTCTCAAAACTGAAGACTCATCAATTCACACAAACCTTAGACTAGATCAAAGCCTCGACCGATTAGTATCATTC
>NZ_JACSLX010000038.1:0-216 GCF_018618335.1 Exiguobacterium sp. s152 | reverse complement strand
GACCCCCAACTACTTTCGGCGCTGAAGCGCTTAACTTCCGTGTTCGGCATGGGAACGGGTGTGGCCGCTTCGCTATCGCCACCAGACAAGTATTATATTAACATTATTTAGTCATAACGTCAATATATTTTAAGAGATTGTTCTCTCAAAACTGAAGACTCATCAATTCACACAAACCTTAGACTAGATCAAAGCCTCGACCGATTAGTATCATTC
>NZ_JACSLX010000037.1:0-218 GCF_018618335.1 Exiguobacterium sp. s152 | reverse complement strand
ACCCCCAACTACTTTCGGCGCTGAAGCGCTTAACTTCCGTGTTCGGCATGGGAACGGGTGTGGCCGCTTCGCTATCGCCACCAGACATAGAGAGATTGTTCTCTCAAAACTGAAGACTCATCAATTCATACAAACCATTAGACTAGATCAAAGCCTCGACCGATTAGTATCATTCAGCTCCACACGTCGCCGTGCTTCCACCCATGACCTATCTACCT
>NZ_JACSLX010000036.1:0-293 GCF_018618335.1 Exiguobacterium sp. s152 | reverse complement strand
GGTAGGGCCCCACGTAGGAAGCTTTCAACTTCCGCTTCTTTTCCAGGTTTTGCTTCAAGTCGAACCAATAGCGCTACATTAACCATTTTTCTATCTCCTCCTCAAATTAGAAATTTCATCCATATGTGAGAACTATAATTCTATTTTACCTTTAATATATACACATTAAAAATATATTGTTCAGTTATATCAAACTACTTAAACGTTTAATTTTATGAATAATTACTCCGGTTTAAATACGACTTTAATATTATTATCTCGTTTTTCATCAAATACTTTATAAGCCTCATCGG
>NZ_JACSLX010000035.1:0-382 GCF_018618335.1 Exiguobacterium sp. s152 | reverse complement strand
AACAAGGTAGCCGTATCGGAAGGTGCGGCTGGATCACCTCCTTTCTAAGGAAAATGCCCATGTGGCATTGCCCATCGTTCAGTTTTGAGAGACCAAAATCTCTCGACAATCAAAATATGAGGGCCTATAGCTCAGCTGGTTAGAGCGCACGCCTGATAAGCGTGAGGTCGGTGGTTCGAGTCCACTTAGGCCCACCATTTTTTTGAGAATTTCAATACGGGGCCTTAGCTCAGCTGGGAGAGCGCCTGCCTTGCACGCAGGAGGTCAGCGGTTCGATCCCGCTAGGCTCCACTTTGTTCCTTGAAAACTGAAGATTCATCAAGACATCAAACCAATTATTTCACATATGGTCCGTGAGGACCGTGTGTCTTAGACGCTAGAT
>NZ_JACSLX010000034.1:0-390 GCF_018618335.1 Exiguobacterium sp. s152 | reverse complement strand
AGCGAAGGAAGACGGGCCGGAGGGCGCGTCATTTTTTTGACGTCCCTTGCACCGACGACCAGCGAGCTAGAGTACGGAAACAGGACGCACGGAACACCAATCACGAAAAAGGCTGTTCAAACGGGACAAATCGGGTATAAAATAAGAACAAACGTTCGTTTTATTGAGAGGGGTAATTATTATGACGATGTATCGCGATCGGGGAGAGTTGAAATGGATCCCATTCCTCATGCCCGAGCACAAGGCGCTACTGACGAAATACTATAAAGAGATTCAAAAAATTGAGATGCCAGATATCGATGAACAGGTCCTATCGGTCTATGAGAATGTGCTGAACGACGCGATCTTCAGCGGAGATTTGGTAGAGGTAAAATATGTGGAGAAGCGGGA
>NZ_JACSLX010000033.1:0-404 GCF_018618335.1 Exiguobacterium sp. s152 | reverse complement strand
ATTACTGCTTCAGGTATTTGTGGATCAGATTTACATTTATATCATCAAGGCGATATGTTTATGGATAAAGATTTTGTTATCGGACATGAGCCGATGGGTATTGTTGAAGAAGTAGGTAAAGACGTTAAGAATCTAAAAAAAGGTGATCGTGTAGTCATTCCGTTTAATATTGGTTGTGGCGATTGTTTCTACTGTAATAATCAAATGGAATCGCAATGTGATCAATCTAATGAAGAACCTGCCAACTGGAAGATGGATAACGGTGCATTATTTGGTTTTGGAAAGATGCACGGAAATTTCTGGGGGGGACAAGCAGAATATTTAAGAGTTCCATATGCTGATTTTTCTTCTTTTGTTGTGCCAGATAGTGATTTAAAAGATGAACAAGTATTATTTTTATCTGA
>NZ_JACSLX010000032.1:0-596 GCF_018618335.1 Exiguobacterium sp. s152 | reverse complement strand
GCTTCCGAGACGAGCGAGCGCACGCCTTCCGTGAGCTCGATGTCACCGGCGTCGTTCTGGTAGTGCTGGATGATGTTGCGGATGACGGCCGGTTGCTCGTCCATCTCCTTCAACATGTAGTGCGCGTACGTGCCCTTCTCGATGTCTGACGCATCGATCTCGGCCGTGTACGGGGCACGTTCGAGGACCTCGCCGTCGAGCGTCTTGATCGTCGCCGATTCGCGCGTCAAGATGACGATCTCGCCGTCGTGGAGCTCGAGGTACTGGTCCGTCACTTGGAGCATCGCCATCGCGTCAGACGCCACGACGTTGAACGTGCCGTCGCCGAGTCCGACGAGAAGTGGCGACTTGTTCTTGCCGATATAGAGGCGTTCTTTATCTTCCGAGTCGATCATCGCGATCGCGTACGAGCCGTGGAGCTCAGACAACGTCTTGCGGAACGCCGCCTCGACGTCATTTAGCACGACGAAGTTCTTATCCATGAGCTGGACGATGACTTCCGTGTCCGTCTCCGAGAGGAACGGCACGTCGAGTGTCGCCTTGATCTGTTCGTCGTTCTCGATGACACCGTTGTGGACGAGCGTGAAGCGGCCCGT
>NZ_JACSLX010000031.1:0-762 GCF_018618335.1 Exiguobacterium sp. s152 | reverse complement strand
ATATAGCTCTTTAAAACATGACGAAGCTTGCGCTTCATTCAAACATTGTAAAACTTTTTTGCCTCATCGTTCAGTTTTCAAAGTTCGTCGGTTCAAAGAATTGGTGGAGCCTAGCGGGATCGAACCGCTGACCTCCTGCGTGCAAGGCAGGCGCTCTCCCAGCTGAGCTAAGGCCCCAAAAGTTATGATGGTCGGGAAGACAGGATTCGAACCTGCGACCCCTTGGTCCCAAACCAAGTGCTCTACCAAGCTGAGCTACTTCCCGAAATAAATGGTGCACCCTGAGAGATTCGAACTCCCGGCCTTTAGATTCGTAGTCTAACGCTCTATCCA
Source organism: Exiguobacterium sp. s152 (assembly GCF_018618335.1). Lineage (NCBI taxonomy): Bacteria > Bacillati > Bacillota > Bacilli > Caryophanales > Exiguobacterium > Exiguobacterium sp. s152. Next base: position 429 of record NZ_JACSLX010000031.1, on the reverse strand, counting down.
GCTGAGCTAAGGGTGCGAGACGAATGAACTTTCATGGGATATTAAGATGGTACCGAGGGCCGGACTTGAACCGGCACGAGGAAACCCTCGCAGGATTTTAAGTCCTGTGCGTCTACCAATTCCGCCACCCCGGCAAGGTATAATTCATGCGGTAGACTATTTTAAAAAATGGTGCCGGCGAAAGGATTCGAACCCTCGACCCTCTGATTACAAGTCAGATGCTCTACCAACTGAGCTACACCGGCAGGTGTAATGGTGGAGGATGACGGGATCGAACCGCCGACCCCCTGCTTGTAAGGCAGGTGCTCTCCCAGCTGAGCTAATCCTCCAAATATGTAATGCCTGGCAACGTCCTATCCTCACAGGGGGAGACCCCCAACTACTTTCGGCGCTGAAGCGCTTAACTTCCGTGTTCGGCATGGGAACGGG
>NZ_JACSLX010000004.1:0-312796 GCF_018618335.1 Exiguobacterium sp. s152 | reverse complement strand
CGCTCGACTTGCATGTATTAGGCACGCCGCCAGCGTTCGTCCTGAGCCAGGATCAAACTCTCCAAAGAATTTGATATAGCTCTTTAAAAATGACGAAGCTTGCGCTTCATTCAAACATTGTAAAACTTTTTTGCCTCATCGTTCAGTTTTCAAAGTTCGTCTGCCGCTCTTAGCGACTCATTTATAATAGCACCTGCATTCTCTTTCGTCAACTATAAAAATAAAATATTTTAAAAGAATAAAAAAGCAGTGTGCTCCTTCTTTGCACTATATAGAAGGAACACACTTTCTATTATTGAAATGCGATGATTCGCACTTCGTCTAAACGAGTTAAATCATACGTTTCTTGCGTCGGTTCTGATACGACAATCGGTTGTTCGACACTCGGTGTATAATGATGAATCTTCCCACGAACCCCACTACTCAACAAAACGGTTCGACCCACTTCATAAAAGCCGAGTAACGTAGCTAACAGTGTGAGCGCCTCTCCATCGTACGCTTCATTTTGCCACATATAGAAGTAAGCTTCTTCCGGAGTGAGTGCAGCTCGAAATGTTCGCGGTGCCGTCAACTGACAAAAACGATCTGCCACGATAAATAGAGGAGAGGCCGGATGAAGCGCTCGCTCTTCGAGACGGTTTGGGAAGCCCGATCCATCGAGCCGCTCATGATGCTCTGCCACTAATTTACCGACACGCTGTCGCAATGTCTGATCTTCAGGTAACATCGCCATCGATACGAGTGGATGTTGATACAAGAGCTCACGTTCCATTTTTGTAAAATAGCGCATATGTGACCATTTGCGAATTTTAGCGTAACTGGTATCAGCGAAATAAGAAGCGATTCCATAGTCAAACTGAAGCCGATGTTCGTCCCCCCGATATTTCGATAACGTTTTTGCGACGAGCGCCCGATAAATCGCATGATGAATCACATGATTTTTACGTAACGGTTGGTTCGTGAAAAACGTGACGATTGCTGATAGTGGGTAGTCTTGGCGAAATAACTGATGAATAAATTCAAGAGCCTCATATGGGTTCGGTGATATCCGTTCTTCCCATTGATTATAGTGACGTTCATACTGAAGAATTTTTTCGCATAAGTCGCGTTCTTCCTCATGTGTAAAGGGACGGCGTTCTACCGGAGCGACTTCAATCGCCTCAACTTTCAAAAAGCGGAGCAAACGTAAATGTTCGTTCGTCAGTCTAATCCCTGCCTCTAATGAAGAAACAGATGTTAAGAGCGTCATACCTACGTGCACGTTTGAAATAGCGATTCGCATGGTTATCCCTCCTAATCGTATGAAAACAGGTCGAACGGAAGCTCCGCTCGACCTGTTTCGCCTTATTCGGTCACTTCAGACGATAGGTCGGTTTCTGGTGCTTCACCATCAAATCCATTCTCCATCTCATCTGCTGATTCCTCTTGTAGCTCATCTTTTTTCAATTTGGCAATTGTAGCCAAACGATCGCCGTCTTCGATGTTCATCACTTTCACACCGCGCGTACTGCGACCCATTTGCGAAATCGTCTGTGAATCGATTCGAATGGCGACACCGAGCTCGGTCATGAGCATGATATCGTCGTCCTCATCCACGACTCGCATACCGACGACGGTACCGCGGTCAGTCTTGATTCCGATAATTCCAGAACCACCTCGACCTTGTGTGCGGAATTGCTCCATCGGCGTTCGTTTGCCATAGCCTTTTTCCGTGATAATCAATACGTCTTGCGTCGGGCGTACGATTTCCATCGAAACGACTTGATCGTCATCCTTCTTCAGACGAATCGCACGGACACCTCGGGCGGTACGGCCCATCGACCGTACTTCACTCGCAAGCGGGAAGCGAATCGACATCCCTTCACGCGTCACAATTAACATTTCGTCATCGCTCTTCGCAAGACGGACAGTAACCAATTCGTCCGTATCATTCAAGCTGATGGCACGAAGTCCGTTTTTATTGATCCGGGCGTAAGCCGAGAGCGGTGAACGTTTGACGAGTCCTTGCTTCGTGATAAACACGAGCGACAACTGCTCGTCTGCCACTTCAGCTTCCGAATCTTCACTTCCATCCTCAACGATGGCTTTGTCTGCCAAGTAGCTATTGAAGTCGACCGGAATCATCGTCTCGACTTTTTCGCCTTTATCGACTTGTAGCAAGTTAATAATCGGCATCCCTTTCGCAGTCCGGCTCATCTCTGGGATTTCATACCCTTTCAAGCGGAAGACGCGACCGAAGTTCGTGAAGAATAGGATCGTATCATGCGTCGAAGCTGACAAGAGACGTAATACGAAGTCCTCGTCATTCGTACCCATCCCTTGCTTGCCTCGTCCGCCTCTGCGTTGTGTACGATACGAGTCGCTTGGGATTGATTTGATATAACCTTCGCTCGTGAGCGTGATCATCATGTCGCGAACTGGAATCAAGTCTTCATCTTCAAGCTCGATGATATCCGTACGGATGACTGTCCGACGTGCATCGCCGTAACGCTCTTTGATTTCTGTCAACTCGTTGCGAATGATTTGAAGCAAGAGTTCTTCGTCGCCTAAGATGGCACGCAACTCTTCAATCAAGGCGCGAATCTCGCGATACTCGCCTTCGATTTTCTCACGCTCAAGTCCAGTCAAACGTTGAAGACGCATATCGAGAATCGCTTGCGTCTGCTCGGTCGATAACCCGAAACGGGCAATCAATTTCTCACGGGCCTCGTCACCGGTCCGCGTGCTGCGGATGATGGCGATGACTTCATCCAAGTGATCGAGGGCAACGCGCAATCCTTCGAGGATATGTGCACGGGCCTCGGCCTTGTCAAGATCGAACTGCGTCCGACGACGGACGACTTCTTTTTGGTGCTCGATGTAGTAATAAATCGCTTGCTTCAAGTTTAGCGTCTTCGGTCGTCCCCCAACGAGGGCGAGCATGTTGACCCCAAACGTCGTTTGCATTGGCGTTTGTTTATACAAGTTGTTCAAAATGACACTGGCATTCGCATCGCGGCGTACTTCAATGACGACACGCATCCCGTTACGATCCGACTCGTCGCGAAGATCAGTGATGCCTTCGATTTTCTTGTCGCGTACCAAATCGGCAATCTTTTCGACGAGGCGTGCTTTGTTCACTTGATATGGGATTTCATGAACGAGAATCCGTTCACGACCATTTTTCAACACTTCGATTTCAGCTTTGGCCCGCATCGTGATTGATCCACGACCCGTCTCATAGGCGCGGCGAATTCCGCTACGTCCTAAAATTTCGCCGGCTGTCGGGAAGTCAGGCCCCGGGATATGCTGCATCAACTCGGAGATGGTGATATCCGGGTTATGCGTCAACGCAAGAACACCGTCAATGACTTCGTTCAAGTTATGCGGCGGTACGTTCGTGGCCATCCCGACCGCGATTCCGCTCGTCCCGTTGACCAAGAAGTTCGGGAACCGGGCTGGCATGACGACCGGTTCTTTCTCTTCTCCGTCAAAGTTCGGTTGGTAATCAATCGTGTTTTTGCCGATATCACGGACGAGTTCCATCGCGATTTTCGACATACGTGCTTCTGTATAACGCATCGCTGCGGCAGAGTCTCCATCGACCGATCCGAAGTTTCCGTGACCATCGACGAGTTCATAACGATAACTGAAATCTTGCGCCATCCGAACCATCGTCTCGTAAACGGCAGAGTCACCGTGCGGGTGATACTTACCGATAACGTCACCGACCACACGGGCCGATTTTTTATGGGGCTTGTCAGCACGAATTCCAAGTTCGTTCATCGCATATAGGATACGACGGTGAACCGGTTTCAGACCGTCGCGTACGTCTGGGAGGGCACGTGACACGATAACGCTCATCGCATAGTCCATGAACGAGGTGCGCATCTCTTGGCTAATATTTATATCCTTGATATTTTCTTGTTCTGCCATTCGTTATTGCCTACCCTTCTTTTTAAATATCGAGGTTTTTCACGTAATGCGCATGTGATTGGATGAAATCACGTCGCGGCTCGACATTGTCACCCATGAGCGTCTCAAAGATCTCATCCGCCTCAATGGCGTCTTGAAGGTCGACACGAAGCATCGAGCGTGTCTCTGGATTCATCGTCGTGCTCCACAGCTGTTCAGGGTCCATCTCACCTAGACCTTTGTAACGCTGTACGCTGTAACGAGCATTCTCCGGAAGCTGTTTAATCGCTTCTTGCAATTCACGGTCGTTCTGCACGTAAGTAACGTCTTTCCCGTGCTTCAAGCCGTAAAGTGGTGGTTGCGCGATATAGACATACCCGCTCTCGACGAGCGGACGCATGTAGCGATAGAAGAACGTCAAGAGCAGTGTACGAATGTGGGCTCCATCGACGTCGGCATCGGTCATGATAATTAACTTATGATAACGAGCCTTCCCGAGATCGAACTCTTCCGCAATCCCTGTCCCGAGCGCTGTAATAATCGTACGTACTTCTTGGTTGGCTAAAATCTTATCAAGTCTCGCTTTTTCGACGTTGATGATTTTACCTCGGATTGGCAAAATCGCTTGGAAGTGACGATCGCGACCTGATTTCGCTGAACCGCCGGCCGAGTCACCCTCAACGATGTACAGTTCAGACTTCGATGCATCTTTCGATGAACAGTCGGCTAGTTTCCCAGGCAATGAACTGACTTCAAGGATCCCTTTACGGCGTGTCATCTCACGAGCACGTTTCGCTGCGAGACGGGCACGGGCCGCCATTAAGCCTTTGTCGACGATCAATCGACCGACAGATGGATTTTCAAGCAAGAATTGCTCGAACGTGTCTGTGAAGAGCGAGTCTGTGGCTGTACGTGCATCTGCGTTACCAAGTTTCGTCTTCGTCTGCCCTTCGAACTGTGGTGACGGGTGTTTGACCGAGACAATCGCCGTCAATCCTTCACGTACGTCATCCCCTGACAAGCTACCATCAGCCTCTTTCATGAGACCGAAGCGTTTTGCATAGTCGTTGATTGAACGTGTGAGCGCCGTTTTAAATCCAGTCTCGTGCGTTCCGCCCTCATGGGTCGGAATATTGTTCGTGAATGAATAGATGTTGCTCGCAAATCCTTCGTTGTACTGAAGCGCAATCTCGACTTCAATTCCATCCTTCGTGCCATGTACGTAGACAGGCTCGTCGTGGATTGAGGCTTTCGAGCGGTTCAAATGTTCAACGTATGACTTGATTCCACCCTCGTAGTGATAATTGCGTTCAATCGTCTCATCGCTGCGCTCGTCTTTGGCGACGATGCGGAGTCCTTTATTCAGGAAGGCAAGTTCGCGCAAACGTGTGGCGAGTAAATCAAAGTCATATTCGAGCGTCTCTTCGAAGATATCCCCATCCGGGAAGAAACGGACAGTTGTACCAGTCGTATCGGTCGTACCGACGATTTCAAGTTCGCCTTGTGGGACACCGCGTTTGAATGACTGATAGTAGACGTTGCCGTTACGACGGACGAACACTTCAAGCTTCGTCGACAACGCGTTGACGACCGAGGCACCGACACCGTGCAGACCGCCTGAAACTTTGTATCCGCCGCCGCCAAACTTACCTCCGGCGTGAAGGACGGTGAAGATGACTTCGACGGCAGGACGGCCCGTTTTCTTTTGAACATCGACTGGAATCCCGCGTCCGTTATCTTCGACAACAATCGAGTTGCCTGGTTCTACTGTCATCGTGATCGTGTCACAGTGTCCGGCGAGCGCTTCATCAATCGAGTTGTCGACGATTTCCCATACCAAGTGGTGGAGTCCTCGTGAGCTCGTTGAACCGATATACATCCCCGGGCGTTTACGAACGGCTTCTAACCCTTCAAGCACTTGAATCTGATCAGCACCATAATCTTGCATTTGTTTTTCGTTTTCGTTACTCATCGGTTTTGTTCACCTACTATACATGAATTGGTGTTCATATGGATTGGTCTTACGTTATACAGATTCCGTTTCAACTTCGCCTTGTTTCACGTGAAACACCTTCGCTTGTTGAATCGTTTCGTGAGCGATGCCATCAATGTTGGTCGTCGTGATAATGGTTTGGACTTTTTGGCCCATCGTGTCGAGCAGATGGGTTTGGCGATGGTCGTCTAATTCAGATAACACGTCATCTAACAAAAGCAATGGATATTCTCCGACTTCTTCGTGGATCAGTTCAATCTCCGCTAACTTTAAAGACAAAGCCGCTGTACGTTGCTGGCCTTGTGAACCGAACGTTTGGACGTTGCGATTGTTGACATACAATTCAAAGTCATCTCGATGCGGACCAAATAACGTCACGCCTCGTCTTCGTTCGTTCTCTCTTATTTTATCAAACTTTTGTCGATACGTTTCAAACATCGCCTCTTTTGGGTAACGTTCTTTTTGGAATGTATCCGATACGTATTGAATCGTCAGTGTCTCCAAGTCACGTGTGATGCCGGAATGGATGGGTCCCGCCCATTTTTCAAGCTGATCGATAAAATGATGACGTCGCGAAACGATTTTCACGGCAAGCTCAATCATTTGATCGGTGAGCACCTCTAGTAGCGTCTCATCCCCGCCTTTGATGGACAGTTGCTTCAACAAGGCGTTCCGTTGCTTCAGTGTCTTCAAATACTGATTCAATTCATGTAAATAGACAGGACTCACTTGCCCGATTTCCATATCTAAAAACCGTCGTCGTCCTTGCGGGCTACCTTTGACGATGGCAAGGTCTTCGGGTGCGAACAGCACGACGTTAAAAGCGCCGACATAATCGCTGAGGCGGCGTTGTTCGAGGTGGTTCAATTTCGCTTTCTTCCCTTTCGGTGAAAACGTGAGCGACTGGACCGTCTCCCCGGTCCGTTTATGAATCCGTCCCTCGACCATCGCTGCATCCGCCTCCCAGCCGATCAGTTCACGGTCTTGCGTCGTCCGATGTGACTTTGCGAGCGCAAGTACGTAAATCGATTCGAGCAGATTCGTTTTCCCTTGGGCATTCTCACCAATGAGAACGTTCGTCTGTTCTGAAAAATCTAGCTCGAGGGTTTCGTAGTTGCGGTAGTTTTGCAATCGGATCGACTTTAAATGCACGTTAGTTACCCTCGATTTGGAAGTCTCCGAAACCTTCGACCTCAATCGTGTCCCCATCGCGTAGTTTACGTCCGCGACGTTGATCAATCTCACCGTTCACTTTCACTTGAATGTCCTCTAAGAAGAACTTCGCTTGGCCTCCGCTTGAAATGATATCAGCCAACTTCAAAAATTGTCCGAGCGTTACATACTCGGTTGTAATCGACACTTTTTTCATGTCGTCACTTCCTTTCTTTCATACTTAGTACAAAAAATCGCCATACTTATTAGTTTATCGAAAAACGTCGAATAAGGCAAAAATGGGGATGACAAGGTGAAACACCTCATCATCCCCGAATCTGCTCAGTCTGACTTAAGACGTGCGGACTGGCAAGATCAACTGTAGGACGCTATCTTGCTCGACCGGACGCAAGATGAACGGACGCATCGAACCCGTGAACTGGATTTCGATTTCTGAAGCATCAAGCGCACGAAGCGCATCCATGACAAATTTCGAGTTGAATGAAATTTTTAACTCTTCTCCTTCAAGCGACAGGATGCTGACGCGCTCTGACACTTTCCCGACTTCTGGAGAATGAGAGGAGACTTCGACCGTCGTCGCTTCTTCAGCGACAAACTTGATGACGTTATTGCGATCAGCGCGTGCAAGCAATGACGCACGATCGATAGCTTGGAGGAAGTCCTTCGCGTTCATGCGGACCGCTGTCCGGTATTCTTCCGGAATCAAGCGTGATGTATCTGGGTATGCCCCGTCGAGTAGACGTGAGAAGAACGAGATGTTTTTCAAGCGGAACAAGATTTGTTGGTCCGTCAACACGATTTCGACTGGCAACTCTTCCCGATCAAGCAATTTTGCGAGTTCGTTCAATGAGCGACCCGGAACGACGACATTTTGGAACGTCAAATCGTTGTCTGTCTCAAACCGTGCCCGGCGAAGTGCTAGACGGTGGCTATCCGTGGCGACACACGTCAAGAATCCTTTTTCGGCAGAGAAGTTGACCCCTGTCAACACAGGACGTGTCTCTTGTCCGGAAACAGCGAAGCTCGTTTGACGGATAATCGTCTTCAATAAATCGGCCGGTAAGTAGAAACGACGCTCGCTTGATAGTTCAGGCAGGCGCGGGTATTCATCTGGATCGAGTCCGTTCAAATGGAACTCGGCCTGTCCCGATTCGATTCGTGTCATGAAGTTCGGAGACACTTCAAGTGTCACTTCATTCGTCGGCAACTTTTTAACGATTTCACCGAGGAAACGTGCATTGAGCACGACGCTACCTGCTCGTTGAATTTGAATGAGTTCGATTCCGCCTTCTTCAATCGGGATTAAGCGTTCGATTGAAATTTCCGTATCGCTACCTGTGAGCGTCAACCCATCGGCATGGGCTTCAAGCTTTAATCCTGTGAGGATTGGAATCGTCGTTCGGGAAGCAACAGCTTTTGATACATCTTGTACGGCTTGCATGAATACATCTCGCTGAATCGTTAAATGCATGTGGATAATTCCTCCTAAGTGAACTGAGTCATATAGTTAATAATAATAGTATTATTTAAGTCATAATAGTAATAAGGGCTGTGGATACTGGGGATAAGTCACTTCAACCACTGGTATTGAGCTATTCTGCCTGTGAATAACTTGTGGATAACTATGTGGGTTTATCCACAGGATATCCACAACGAAATCGAAGTGTTTATGACAATGCTTTCTTTAACGTCTGAATCGTCTCTTGCATCTCCGGATCGTGCTTGAGCAATGTACTAATTTTCTCATGAGCGTGAATCACTGTCGTGTGATCGCGTCCACCGAACTCTTCCCCGATTTTAGGAAGCGAGCTTTCCGTCATCTCACGTGATAAATACATCGCGATTTGACGTGGGAATGCGAGCGTCTTCGTTCGTTTCTTCGCCTTCAGTTCCTCAACTTCAATATTAAAATGACGGCCCACGATTTCTTGAATGTCCCGAATGACAATTTTCTTCGCTTCTTGGACCGGCATGATGTTGTGCAACGCTTCAGCAGCGACATCCGGGTCAATCGGACGACCGACGAGCTTGGCGTAGGCCACGACGCGCGTCAACGCCCCTTCGAGTTCACGAATGTTCGTATCGATTTGATTGGCGATATACAGCATGACGTCGTTCGCAATATCAAGCCCTTCTGCCGTCGCTTTCTTGCGTAAGATGGCAATCCGCGTTTCAAGGTCAGGCGGTGTGATGTCAGTGATAAGACCCCATTCGAACCGCGAACGAAGACGATCTTCAAGCGTCGGAATCTCTTTAGGAGGTCGGTCACTCGAAATCACAATCTGTTTCTGATCGTTATGAAGCGCATTGAACGTGTGGAAAAACTCTTCCTGTGTCTGTTCTTTCCCGGCTAGGAACTGAATGTCATCAATCAAGAGGACATCGATGTTCCGATAGCGGTTGCGGAATTCTTCTGTCTTATTGTCACGAATCGAGTTGATGAACTCATTCGTGAACTTTTCAGATGATACGTAAGCGATTCGTGCGCCAGGCTTCTGCCCTTTCACGTAATGACCAATCGCATGCATCAAATGCGTCTTGCCGAGCCCGACTCCTCCATAAATGAAGAGCGGATTATAGGCGCGCGCCGGTGCTTCTGCGACAGCGAGCGAGGCAGCGTGAGCAAATCGGTTCCCCGACCCGATGACAAACGTCTCAAAAATGTACTTGTCATTCAGCTGTCCGAGGTTCCCTTCCTCTTTTGGTAGTACTGGAAGCGGCTGTTCTTTCATTTCTGTGGCAGCAATCGTCTCTTTCGATCCATCCGCAGGTGCATACTTGTGTGCTTGTGATTCCTCGATAAAATGAATCTCAAGCTTGTTGTTCGTTACTTCTTCAATTGTATCTTGTAACAATGACAAGTACTGACGCTCAAGCCAAGTCACAATGAAACTGGCTGGCGCGGACACGACGAGTGTCGTCCCCATCAACGAAATTCCTTCTGTTGATTTCAACCACATATCAAAGCTGGCTTTTGGTGTTCGTTCCTCTTCCTCAATCAGAGATAAAACATTTCTCCAAATCTCGCGAGCATTCTTCAATGAAAGACCTCCTTTACTCACATGTTGGCGAAACTTATTCACACGATATACACATACACTATTCTATAGTAGATAATAGGGTTATCCCCAGAGAACAAAAACTGTGGATAAAGTTATCCACATGGTGTTAGTGTTGGGGATAACAGTTATCCACAGCCTGTGTATATCTTGGAATTGCTAAAAGTTCATCCACAAGTTTGTGCACATTCAGTTTATCAAAATAAAATAGACGTGGCAACGGTTTTTGATATTTATCCACAGACTGCAAAAAGAATCCACAGGTAGTTATCCACATGCTGTGTATAGTGTGGATAAACTGTGGATATGTTGTGGATAATTAGAAGTAAGGTAAGATAGAGATAGAAAAGTTATACACAAAAGAGGAAGAAGGAATTGTGGAGAATATTTTTTCAAGAGAAGAAAATGAAAAATTAAAAAATGGAATCATAAAATTGTTGAAAGAAGAGGAGTTATTCACATATAAGTGTGGATAACTATCGGGATATGTGGATAAAATGGCTTTAGACAGCTATTTGTAAAAAAGTTACTGGCGGATTGTTAATTCTCTATTTGATTCATTGCTTCCGTTTCTTCTAAATCATGCCATCCTGAGGTGATCGTCCCTTCCCTCTCCGAAGGATTTCATCCTAATTGAAAACCTGGCGAAAACTCATTGACAATCTAGACAACAGTTTATATAATCTTAAAGACTGCCTTAAATGAAACTATAACTTGCTAATAGAGCGTTAACCTTGAGGAGGTGCTTTAACAATGAAACCAACTTTCAATCCTAACAACCGTAAGCGTAAGAAAGTCCACGGATTCCGTGCACGCATGGCGACTAAAAACGGCCGCAACATTCTTGCAGCTCGCCGTCGTAAAGGCCGCAAAGCCTTGACTGTCTAATACAGATCATGAGATTGCCCGAGGAATCCTCCTTGGGCAATCTTTTTTTATATCGTCACAGAACTCACACAAACGGACGGAAAAAGCTGATTCACTCTCGTTGAAATGAATGGGATATGGTATGATGTTAGTTGACGATTTTTGAAGCGAAGGATGGAGTGAGAATTTTGAAAAAAGAATACCGCCTGCAAAAGAATGAAGAGTTCCAAGCGGTGTTTCGTGAAGGACGCTCCGTGGCCAATCGTCAGTTTGTCGTCTACACGCAAAAAGCGAATCAAGCGCACTTCCGGGTCGGACTTTCGGTCAGCAAAAAGCTGGGAAATGCCGTGGAACGGAACCGGATGAAACGATTGATGCGTGAATCGCTTCGCTTGCTCGAACCGAACGTGGCTCCGCACAATTATGTCATCATTGCGCGCAAACCAGCGACGTCGCTTACGCAAGATGAAGTGACGGAAAGCTTGAAACACGCATTCAAACGGGCTAAAGTTTGGAAGCAGAGACAAGTCGATCGATCATAACAATCCGAGCTCGTTCTTTCATATATAACGCGAACTAATTAGGATTGACCGATAGACGTGTGATGAAACAAAAGAATCGATAAAGAAAGCGTAGGGGGAACTATGAGCAAAAAGCTAAAATTAGGATTGTTGGCTGTCATGACCGGCGTCATCATGTTGATGGCTGGCTGTGTCGACCCATCGACGATCCAAGGAGAGCCGATTACGGCTGAGACGGAAGGCTTCTGGTCGCAATACTTTGTTTGGCCACTAGCATGGTTGTTGAAAGAAGCGGCTTACTTAATTGGTGGGACGTGGCAGTACGGTTACTCGATCATCGTCGCGACGATTATCGTCCGCCTCTTGATTTTACCGCTTATGATCAAGCAGACGAAGAGTATGGGTGCGATGCAAGTCTTGCAGCCAGAGATGCTCAAGCTGCGTGAGAAGTACAGCTCGAAAGACCAAGAGACGCAACGTAAACTGCAAGAAGAAATGATGAAAATGTATCAAGAGTACCAAATCAACCCGCTCGCGGGCTGTTTGCCAATCTTGATCCAAATGCCGATTTTGTTCGCGTTCTATGATGCGATCCGTCGGACACCTGAAATCTTTGAAGCACAGTTCCTCTGGTTCGACCTCGGGGCACCAGATCCAACGTTCATCTTGCCGATTCTGGCAGCGATTTTGACGTATGCACAGCAAAAAATCTCAATGGCGGGCCAAGAACAAAACCCACAATTGAAAATGATGCTCTACATCTTCCCAGTGATGATCTTCGTCATGTCGATCACGCTTCCAGCCGCCCTTTCGATGTACTGGGTCGTCGGTTACATCATCTCGATTATCGTGACGATGGCAATCATGCTCCCGATGCGTGAGAAGATGAAAGTTCAAGCTGAAGCGAAAATCGCGGCGAAAGAAGCAGAACGTGCCGTACTCGCAGAAGAAGAAAAAAAGGCAAAAAAGAAAAAACGTAAATAAACGCTAAGGCTGTGGATAACCAATCCACAGCCTTTTTTGTCGTTCGGGATAGATTAACCCGAAATCCGGGAATAAACAAAGCAGTGGTCGAAATCGTCGAATCAGAAAGGGGGTCTTTCATATGGAGACGCTCATCAAACGGTTGGAACGGTCGACGTTCATTCAAGCGGCGCTTTACGTGGTAATCGGGTTACTCATCATCTTGTATCCACGCATCTTTTTTGATGCGATCGTCTATTTGGTCGCGGCTTACTTTGCCATCATCGGTCTCGTCGCCATCGTTCAAGGGTTGCGGCACAAACGAAACGGACTCCCAGCCGGTTTCTTTATGGGAATCATCTATTTATTGATCGCTTTAATCGTCTTTTTCTTCGCTGAAACGTTGGCAAGTCTGCTCCCGATTTTTATCGGCGCCTTATTCTTGTTTGGTGGCATAATCCGGTTGATTCAAGCCGTCGGATTTCGCCGGACCATCGCCAATCGGTGGATGTACTTCATGCTGAGCAGTCTATTGTGGATTGGGATTGGCCTACTCATGTTGGCGAATCCGTTTGACAGCCTGCTCGTCTTGTTCCAATTGTTCGGCGGTTTTCTCATCGCCGTCGGCGTGATCGAATGGATGCTCTATTTCACGCTCCGTTCCTCGAGACGCCAGCAAGCATAAACGAAAGCCGCTCACATTAGGAGCGGCTTTTTTCACGGATGACGAGCCGATCGAAAAACGGACGAATCACTTCGAACGCAACGGTCGTCTCGAAGAAGGGACGCTCGGCTTCGAGACGGGAGATATACCATCGAGCGGCTGTCGCATGATGGTCGGGTGTCAACGCTTCATAAAAGGTCCGGATTTCAATCCGCTGCCGGGCGGCCACGTCTTTCAACCCGAGTGCGGCCCGTTCGGGTTCGTAGTGAGCGGCGAGTGTATAGGCGAAATGACTCATGCCTTGCCGAAGCATCTCGACGGCCCAGACATCGTTGCCGCGGTCACGGGCTTTCGTATATTGGAAAAAGAACCAAATCGCATCAAACACGTGTCCGCTTAAGTCTTCATTCGACAAGGTGAGCGAACTCGAGTGATGTTGCAGTCGGTGTTCCGGATCATACAGCACCGTAATTGTGTCTTGATGGTTCAACGTGTCCGCTGTCACCGTGAAGAAATCGAGATGCAAGAAATCATCATAGACGACAATCAGTTGCGGGGCTACGATATCGATTTCATCCTCGAGCAGAATCGGGCGATATGTGGCCAGATGGTCGCGGCGGCGCGCCAAGAACTCGTTAATGTTTTCAGGGGCGACCATGACGTACAAGTCGACGTCAGAATGTTCGTCCGCTTCATCACGCCCGAACGATCCTTTCAAGAAAATGGCCTGCACGCCCCCATCGGAGATGAGGCTGTTAGTCAATGTGGCGATGGCATCTTGCTGTCGCATTTCATCACGTCCTCCATGGAAATATATTCCTTTATTGTACTAAAGTAATTCCTTAAAATGCAACCGTGGCTCGAGAGGTCGGACGCTTTCGTTCGAGACAAATATCGTGTATAGTAGGTGCGTTATGCATAAGATAGAGGAAGTAGTAAGAAGTATGGGAGGGAAAGATGATGCTAGAGTTTGACACGATTACGGCGATTTCGACGCCGATGGGTGAAGGGGCAATCGGAATCGTCCGCTTGTCCGGTGACCGCGCCGTCGAGACGGTGGGCCGTGTTTTTTCGGGAAAAGATTTGACGAAAGTGGAGTCACATACGATCCATTACGGAAAATTGAAACGTCCTGGCACGGACGAGGTCGTCGATGAAGTCATGGTGAGCATCATGCGCGCACCGAAGACGTTCACGCGAGAAGACGTCGTCGAAATCAATTGCCACGGAGGAATCGTCGCGGTCAATCGTGTCCTCGAACTGATTCTTGAACAACCGGACATCCGCTTGGCAGAACCGGGCGAGTTCACGAAACGCGCCTTTTTGAATGGACGGATTGATTTGTCGCAAGCCGAGGCTGTCATGGATTTGATTCGTGCTAAAACGGATCGGGCGATGAACGTCGCCATGTCACAGATGGAAGGACGCTTGTCACGGCTCGTCCGCGAGTTGCGTCAACTGTTGCTCGAGACGATTGCGGCGGTCGAGGTCAATATCGACTATCCGGAATACGACGCCGAAGAGATGACCCAGGCCATTGTCGAAGACAAGGCGGGCGAAGTGAAACGCGTGCTCGAGCAGTTGCTTGAGACGGCGCGACAAGGAAAAATTTTACGAGAGGGGCTCGCGACAGCGATTATCGGTCGGCCGAACGTCGGCAAATCTTCGCTCATGAACACGCTCGTACAAGAGACGAAAGCGATCGTCACGGAAATCGCCGGAACGACGCGCGATACGATTGAAGAGTATGTGAACGTCAAAGGCGTTCCGCTCAAATTGATTGATACGGCAGGGATTCGGGAGACGGAAGATATCGTCGAGCGGATTGGTGTCGAGAAATCGCGCAAGGCGCTCGCGGGCGCTGACTTGATTTTGCTCGTCTTGAACGGGCACGAAGGTCTGACTGTCGAGGATGAGGCCTTGTTTGAGGCGATCGCTGGTATGAATGCCATCATTATCATCAATAAGACGGACTTGCCACAAAGTATGGATTCTTCTAAGCTGGAGAAACTAGCGGCAGGTCGCCCGATTGTGGCGACGTCTCTCTTATTAGAAGAGGGAATCGACGCATTGGAGAAGGCAATCTCGAACTTGTTCTTCGCCAAAGGCGTCGAATCACAGGATATGACATATATCTCGAACGCACGACACATTCAGCTCATCAAACGGACAATCGAACAAATCGATGAGGCGCTCGGAAGCGCCGCCATGAATTTGCCGATTGATATGGTCCAAATCGATTTACGGCGGGCGTGGGATACGCTCGGCGAAATCAACGGGGACACTGTTCAAGAAAGTTTGATTGATCAACTCTTTTCACAGTTTTGTCTTGGGAAATAATAAGGAGGAACAACTATGGCTTACACGGCAGGCGAGTTTGATGTCATCGTCATCGGAGCCGGTCATGCGGGAATCGAGGCCGCACTGGCTTCGGCGCGCATGGGCGCGAAAACGGCGATGCTCACGATGAATCCGGATATGGTCGGATTCATGTACTGCAACCCATCGATCGGTGGTCCCGCGAAAGGGATTGTCGTTCGCGAAATTGACGCCCTCGGCGGCGAAATGGCGAAGGCGATCGATGCGACGTACATTCAAATGAAGATGCTCAACACATCAAAAGGTCCAGCGGTACGCGCATTACGGGCGCAAGCGGACAAATTCCAATACCAAAATCATATGAAGAAAGTGCTTGAAGACGAACCGAACCTATTGCTTCGCCAAGCACTCGTCGAACGACTTCTCATCGAAGACGGGAAAGTCGCCGGCGTCGTCACGAATACTGGTTCGGAGTACCGCTCGAAAGCGGTCATCGTCACGACCGGTACGTTCATGCGCGGTCAAATCATCATCGGCGAATTGTCGTATGAGAGCGGTCCGAACAACCAGATGCCTTCTGTCGAATTGTCGAAGCATTTAGAAGAGCTCGGGCTCGAACTCGTTCGTTTCAAGACGGGGACACCGCCACGCATCGACGGGAAGACGATTGATTACTCGAAGACGGAGATTCAACCAGGGGACGACAATCCGTCGCTCTTCTCGTACACGTCGACAGACCTTGATCCGATCGAGCAAATCCCGTGCTGGCTCACATATACGAGCGAGCGGACGCACCAGCTAATCGATGAGAACTTGCACCGTTCGCCGATGTACTCAGGCGCCATCAAAGGGACGGGCCCGCGTTACTGCCCATCGATTGAAGATAAAGTCGTCCGGTTCAACGATAAACCGCGTCACCAAATCTTCCTCGAGCCAGAAGGTCGCGATACAGAAGAGATTTACGTTCAAGGCTTCTCGACGAGTATGCCAGAAGACGTACAACATCAAATGCTCCGAACGATTCCAGGGCTTGAGAACTCAGAAATGATGCGTCCGGGATATGCGATTGAGTACGATGCGGTCGTGCCGACGCAACTTTGGCCGACACTCGAGACGAAGACGGTCGGCGGATTGTTCACGGCAGGTCAAATCAACGGGACGAGCGGCTATGAAGAAGCTGCCGGACAAGGCATCATGGCCGGAATCAACGCCGCATGCCAAGTGCTCGGCAAAGAGCCGGTCATCTTGGACCGCTCACAGGCGTATATCGGTGTCTTGATTGACGACCTCGTGACCAAAGGGACGAACGAGCCTTATCGTTTGCTCACATCACGTGCCGAATATCGGTTGCTTTTGCGTCACGACAATGCGGACCTTCGTTTGAGCGACATCGGTCACGAGGTCGGTTTATTGTCACCAGAGCGTCATGTCCACCTTGAAGATAAACGAGTCGCCATCGCGGCAGAAGTGAAGCGTCTCAACGGACTCGTCATCAAACCGTCCGCTGACGTGAACGCTGTGCTCGAAGAAGTCGGTGCGAACCCGCTCAAAGAAGCGACGCATGCCAACATCCTCTTGAAGCGTCCTGAAGTGACGTATGCGACGCTCATGCGCATTGCACCGGCTCCGATCGAAGTGCCGTTTGAAGTGGCGGAGCAAGTCGAGATTCAAGTGAAATACGAAGGCTACATCTCGAAGCAGCTTGAGCAAGTCGAGAAGATGCGTCGGATGGAAGAAAAACGGATTCCGGAGAAACTCGATTACGATGCAATCGGTGGTCTTGCGACGGAAGCGAAACAAAAACTAAAACAAGTTCGTCCGCTCTCGATTGGACAAGCGTCACGTATTTCCGGGGTAAACCCGGCGGACGTCTCGATCCTTCTTGTCTATATCGAGCAAGGACAATACGCGACAGTGGAGTGAAACGATGAACCAATCCCAATTTATTGAGGCGTTGCAGGCAGAAGGATTTGAATTGAGCGAGAAGCAACTCGCTCAATTTGAACGCTATTTCGAGATGCTCGTCGAGTGGAATGAGAAGATGAATTTGACGGCGATCACGGACAAGGAAGAAGTGTATTTGAAGCATTTCTACGACTCGCTCAGTGCGGCGTTCCATTTCGACTTCGCAAACGTCGAGACCGTATGTGACGTTGGTGCCGGGGCTGGATTCCCGAGTTTGCCGCTCAAAATTCTATTCCCGCACCTTCACGTGACGATTATCGACTCGCTTAACAAGCGAATCACGTTCTTGAACGAACTCGCGCTCGCGCTCAGGTTAGAAGGTGTCGCGTTCCATCACGGACGCGCCGAAGAGTTTGGAAAAAATAAAAAATTTCGTGAGCAATTTGACGTCGTAACCGCCCGTGCGGTTGCCCGGATGACGGTGCTCGCCGAGTACTGTTTACCGCTCGCAAAAGTCGGCGGAACGTTCGTAGCGCTCAAAGCGGCGAAAGTTTCCGACGAGCTGGTCGACGCGAAAAACGCCTTGGCCGTGCTCGGTGGGAAAGTAAAAACGACACACCAGTTCCTATTGCCAGGAGAGATGAGTGAGCGTAATATCGTAATTGTAGATAAATTACGAAAAACGCCTGGGAAATATCCACGTAAAGCGGGTACCCCGGCGAAAGAGCCGCTAATCTGAGTAATCGTGTTTCACGTGAAACTAAAAGCAGATTCCGGTAGTGGAATCTGCTTATTTTTTACATAGAGGGGTGCCGACGTTGAAGAAAACATTTGCTAAACTGTTCGGAAGTCGTCAAGAAGTGGCGGTTACAGAAATCGCAGAGGTCAAACCGAATGATGCGGTTCAAGAAATCGCGTTATCGTTGCTTCTCCCGAACCGTTATCAACCGCGTAAAGTATTCGAGCCGGCTAAAATTGAAGAATTGGCCGTTACGATTGACGAGCATGGTCTCTTGCAACCGATCGTCGTCCGGAAAGCAGAAGAGGGGCGCTACGAGATTATCGCAGGGGAACGCCGCTTCCGCGCTGTCAAATCGCTTGGATGGTCTGTCATTCCGGCCATCGTTCGGGACATGGATGACGATACGACTACCGCTTTAGCCTTGATTGAGAATTTGCAACGGGAACAGCTCAGTCCGATTGAGGAAGCGGAGGCATACGGCCGTCTACTCGCCATGAAAGGTCTGACGCAAGACGCGCTCGCGAAGAGTCTCGGGAAGAGCCAGTCGACGATTGCCAATAAACTACGCCTGTTGAAATTGCCGAACGACGTCAAGCAATGTTTGCGTGACCGCCAAATCAATGAACGTCACGCTCGGGCGCTCTTGCCGCTAAAAGAGGAAGGCCTGCAGCTCCAAGTGCTCATGGAGATTTTAGAACAGGACTTTAACGTCAAAGAGACGGAAGAACGCGTCGCCTTCTTGACGACACCGATTGAAGAAGAGAAGCGGAAACCGAAAAAGCAGCGCCGTCGGACGAAAAGTTTCGCCAGAGATACGCGAATCGCCCTCAATACAATCCGGGACTCGGTCAGTTTGATCGGGAAGTCCGGGATTGAAGTCCAGACCGAGGAAGTCGAAGAAGACGAATTTGTTGAAATTCGGATTCGAATCCCGAAAGCACGGCCACAAAAGTGAGCCTGTGCTTTTTTTATAGCTATCAGTCAGCAGGAATGGAGGAATCATGATGGAACGGTTACCGATTAAACACATTCGTCCCAACCCGAACCAGCCCCGCAAGCAGTTCGAACCAGAAAAGCTAGACGAACTCCGACAGTCGATTGAGCGTTACGGCGTGTTACAACCGATCGTCGTCCGCAAAGCGAGCGGGTTTTATGAAATCATCGCCGGAGAGCGCCGGTTCCAAGCCGCGCAATTGGCCGGCAAGACGGATATCCCGGCATTGATTGTCACGGCCGACTCGGATCGCGTCATGGAACTCGCCTTGATTGAGAACATTCAACGTGCCGACTTGAACGCGATCGAAGAAGCGCTCGCCTACGAACAGTTGATGCAGACGCTCGGATTGACCCAGCAACAGCTCGCCGAACGCGTCGGTAAGAGTCGGAGCCACGTGACGAACAGCCTGAGACTGCTCCGGTTGCCGAGCGCGGTCCAGCATGCGGTCATGGTCGGCGAGCTGACCATGGGCCACGCCCGGGCGATTACGGGCATGAAATCAGTGCAGGCGATGGAACAAATCGCCCGTCGCGTCATCGCCGAGCAATGGACGGTCCGCCGACTCGAGCGCTATTTACAAAAAGAGCGCATTGAAAAAAAGACGCTCAAACGCTCGGACGCCGACGTGGAAGCCGTCGAGGCGGTGCTAGCGGAACGTCTTCAAATGGATGTATCGATTCGCCCGCGTCGAAAAGGGGGCGTCCTCGAGCTGAAGTATTTCTCGCAAGACGATTTGGAACATCTATTGACGTTGTTATCGCCTCAAGATTTCGATTCGTCACGAGACTGACGAAGTCGGGTGATGGCCGCCTCTTCTTGATGAAGCCGCCCGATGCGTGAGTCGAACTCGACGAACCCGTCGGTGATGAAACGGGCCAGCTCATAGACGAGGTGGAGGCGCGTGTTTTGCAAAATCATCATTTCCATGAAGCCACTTACGTTGACGACGGCTTTGATGTTGTATTCGCCGACCGAAGGGAGTTCTTTTTGAACACCGGCACCTGGGGCGAGCGGTCCTTCTGAGAAGAAGATATAACCGACACTCGACAAGCGACCGAGGCAAGCGTCGATGGCGATGATGAGGGGGCGATGGAACCGTGTCTGAATCTCATGGAGCGTCTCGACAAGGTTCAGCGCATGGACCGGTTTTGTCAACGTGCCGTACACATGGATATTGCGGACAAAGCGCTCCTCAAGGAACGTGCCGACGAGCGGTCCGAGCGAGTCACCGGTGGAACGGTCGGAGCCGATACAAACGAGGACGATCGGACGATGCGTCTCCTTTGCCAACTGATCATGCAGTTGATCGGCAAAGAGCTTGGATCCACTCCGTTCGGTATGTTCGATGAAGAAAGAGTATGGTTTATGAGGTTTTAGGCGGAACGGCATGAATCTCATCCTCTCTTCTAAGCTGCCTGCGTCTAGTTGCAATTGCGGAATGAAACCGTATTATCCCATTCCCGGAACACCGAAACTTATAACGTCCGGATGTAGGGTTTGAGAAAAGTCGTTAATTATGGTTTGATGGGTTAGAATCTATAACGCTAGAGGTGACAACATGGCTTCACAAAATACAGATACAAACTTAAGCACGGTAGCCGACGAAACGATGGATAGTGTCAATCGGTTCGTCGCCTATTTCCAAGACACGGAGATGTGGATCGGTCTCGGTATCAAATTGACCGGTGTCGCACTCATCATCTTGGCACTTTATGTGGCGTCACGCATTTTGACGTCGATGGTCCAACGCGTGTTCGCAATGCGTAAAATTAAAGAGCATGATATCGTGACACAACGGCAAAATGAGACGCTGTCAAAATTGGCCCAAAACACGATTCGTTACGTGCTTGGCCTGATTATGATTTTGACGGTGCTCGGACAGTTCGGCGTCAATATCGCCGGTTTGATCGCATCGGCCGGGGTCGCCGGTCTGGCCATCTCGTTCGGCGCGCAAAACTTGGTGAAGGACGTCATTACGGGTGCGTTCATCATCTTTGAGAACCAGTATAAGAACGGGGATTACGTCAATTTAAATCAACAAGTCGACGGCACCGTCATCGAAGTCGGGATTCGGACGACGAAGTTGAAAGGGTTGAACGGACAAGTGACGATCATCCCGAACGGACAGATCATGCAAGTGACGAACTACTCGCTCGAGAACAGCGTCGCGGTCGTCGATATCGGTGTCGCCTATGAAGAAGACATGGCTAAAGTCGAGCAGGCGTTGAAAGAGATTGCGAAGACGGTCGAGGAGAAATATCACGACTTGTTCATCGAACCAATTACGCTCGCCGGAGTGCAGTCGCTCGGGCCATCAGAAGTCGTCTATCGTCTCATGGCCGAAGTTCCGCCGACGCAACACTTTGCGGCCGGTCGGATTTTGCATAAAGAGTTGAAGGCCGGATTAGACGAGCGCGGAATCGAAATCCCGTATCCGCGGACTGTCATGATGCCGCCAACCACATCGACTAAAGGAGCGCCCGAAAATGCAGGCTAAATCGTATGAGTTAAACGATTTTGTAGAAATGAAGAAACCGCACGCTTGTCAGACGAACCGCTGGCAAGTGACACGGGTCGGAATGGATATTCGCATCAAGTGTCAAGGATGCGGGGCGAGTGTACTCATGCCGCGCCGAGACTTTGATAAGCGATTGAAAAAAGTGCTTCCACAAGAGAACGCCGCTGAATAAGTGGCGTTTTTCTCTATGTTACAACCGTGAGTTGCGGTTTAATCGAGGACTAACTATAATTGTGAAGGATGTGACGGTGTGGTGTACTGAACGTACCCACTCCACAGACGGATCAACATTTCCCGGGAAAGCCGGATGAGGAGGAAATACAAGTGGGATTAACAGCAGGAATCGTCGGATTACCGAACGTCGGGAAATCGACATTATTTAACGCCATCACGCAAGCCGGTGTAGAGGCAGCCAACTATCCGTTCGCGACTATCGACCCGAACGTTGGGGTCGTCGAAGTACCGGACGCGCGTCTTGACCGGTTGACGGAACTCGTCAAACCGAAGAAGACCGTACCGACCGCATTTGAGTTTACAGACATCGCCGGAATCGTAAAAGGTGCGTCAAAAGGGGAAGGGCTCGGAAACAAATTCCTGGCTAACATCCGTGAAGTCGACGCGATTTGCCAAGTCGTCCGTTGCTTTGAAGATGACAACATCACACACGTCGCGGGTAAAGTCTCACCGATCGATGACATCACGACCATCAACCTCGAATTGATTTTGGCCGACCTTGAATTGGTCGAGAAACGCATCACACGCGTTCAAAAAATGGTCAAGTCGAAAGACAAAGGCGCAGCTCAAGAGCTCGAAGCACTTGAAATCGTTCAAGCAGTCCTCGAATCGGAGCGCCCGGCTCGTGTTGCTGAATTGACAGAGGATCAACTCGCTATCGTCAAACATTTCCAGTTGCTCACGATGAAGCCGATGCTTTACGTCGCGAACGTGAGTGAGGACGAAGTGGCTGACGCGGACCAAAATCCTTACGTCCAAGCAGTTCGTGAACACGCCGCGACAGAAGAGGCGAAAGTAATCGTCATCTGTGCTCGCATCGAGGAAGAAATCTCAGAACTCGAGCCAGAAGAGCGCCTTGAGTTCTTGCAAGACCTCGGCATCGAAGAGTCGGGGCTCGATCAATTGATTCGTGCCGCCTACTCGACGCTCGGTCTCGCCACATACTTCACGGCTGGTGAGAAAGAAGTGCGCGCCTGGACGTTCAAGCAAGGCATGAAAGCTCCACAATGTGCGGGCGTCATCCACTCTGACTTTGAACGTGGGTTCATCCGTGCCGAAGTCGTATCGTATGAAGACTTGTCAGCTGCCGGCAACATGACGGCAGTTAAAGAACAAGGGAAACTTCGCTCAGAAGGAAAAGAATACGTCTTCCAAGACGGCGATGTTGTCACGTTCCGCTTCAACGTTTAAGCCATTTTCCGCAAACGTATTGTAAAATGAACAGAAGTTTGATAGTATATTATGACGTGAGTAAAACAATTGTTTGCTCCTTGCTCCTACAACCGGTAGGAGCCGTTAGTCCAAGAGGAGGTGAAAGATAATGCGTAAATACGAACTTCTTTACATTATCCGTCCATCAGTTGATGAGGAAGCTAAGAAAGCTTTAATCGAACGCTTCAACAACGTCATCACTGAAAACGGTGGTACTGTTGATAAAACAACAGACATGGGTAAACGTCGTCTCGCTTACGAAATCAACAAGATGCGCGAAGGACACTACGTTCTTCTCAACATCACTGCTGAGCCTAAAGCGATTCAAGAAACAGAGCGTCTCATGAAGATCTCTGATGACGTTGTCCGTCAAATGACAACTAAAGACGAGCGTTAATTCTTAACGCTTCATATTGCGAAAGGGGAGCTTTGAGATGATTAACCGAGTTGTGTTAGTTGGTCGATTGACACGCGATCCAGAAATGCGTTATACGCAGAGCGGGATTGCCGTAACTCGCTTCACTCTCGCTTGCGATCGTCCATTCACTGGACAAGATGGGAAGCGCGAGGCGGACTTTATTGATTGTGTCGTTTGGCGCAAACAAGCAGAGAACGTAGCACAATATTTGAAAAAAGGCAGCATGGCCGGCGTAGACGGTCGCCTTCAAATCAGTAGTTACGAAGGTCAAGATGGCCAACGTCGTTACCGGGCAGAAGTCGTAGCCGATAGCGTACGCTTCCTTGAACCACGCGGTGCCTCAGGGCAACGTGATACAGCACCGGCTGGAGATGTCTTCGGTGGTGGTGAGTCAAGTGGGTCAGGATGGGGCGCAGCCGCTTCTTCGACTTCATCTCAGTCCTCGAACTCAAACAAAGGTTTTGAAGCCGACCCATTCTCGGGTGGCGGAAAAATCGACTTATCGGATGACGATCTGCCATTTTGATCGCGCCGATTCGAAAACTAAACTAAAAAGGAGGTCTTCACATGGCACGTCGTCCAGGAGGTCGTCGTCGTCGTAAAGTATGTTTCTTTACGTCGAACAACATCACTCATATCGATTATAAAGACGTAGAATTGCTCAAACGCTTCGTTTCGGAGCGTGGTAAAATTCTTCCACGTCGTGTGACTGGTACTTCAGCGAAATACCAACGTCCACTTACTGTCGCTATCAAGCGCTCACGTCAAATGGCTTTGCTTCCATACGTTGCAGAGTAATTTTTGACACACGGCTTATCCCTCGGGATAGGTCGTTTTTTGTTTTCCGAGCCGATGTAGGAGTGTAAGTGAAACGGACGGATATGGTATGATAGAGCAGAAACCATTTAGATATCATGGGTGGAACACCACTCATTTTAGGAGGCACACATGTACAGTGGTGAAGCAATAACATCAGTGAAGAACCAGTACGCGCGTCACGCCGTTCCATATGTGATTGGACTGCTTGTCGCGTTAGGATTGGCGTTCTACAGCATTGTGGCGGCAATCACCCTGTTCGTGGGCACGCTGATTTTTTTCATCTATCAGCAAGTGACGATTCGACGAGAACGCAAGGCGTGGGAACAATACGTCCATTCTTTGTCGCATCGAATCGAAGACGTCGGGAAAGAAGCGCTCACCGGCATGCCGATTGGGATTCTCGTCTTTGACGAAACTCGTCGCATCAGCTGGTTCAATGAACAGTCTCGACTCATCTTTGAGCTCGAGATGGAACTCGGGATCTCGATCGATTCGATTCACTCGGCGTTCACCGAGTTGATTGAGGAAGAAGAGGACGAGGCGACCATCGAAGTCGGAGACCGCGTTTATCGGGTCCTCTACAATAAGGAATATCAGACCCTTTACTTGTTCGACATGACGGATGAGGCAGAGATTGAACAAAAATACTCGGAAACGCAGACGGTGATCGGCGTCTTATACTTAGACAACTATGACGAGATGTCAACCGCTGTGGATGAACAGGTCCGGAGTGAAATCAATCGACGCGTGACCGTCCTCTTGAACCAATGGGCTCAAAAATACCACATCTATATGCGTCGAACGGCAGCCGATCGTTTCTTTCTCGTGATGAACGAACGGACGCTCTCCGAACTCGAGAACAATCGATTCTCGATTCTCGATGAGGTCCGTGAGGCGACGAAAGAGCATAAAATTCCGCTCACACTCTCCATCGGCATCGGTTGCGGAGAGACGACGCTGACGGAACTGGGGAACTTGTCGCAATCGAGCCTTGATTTAGGGCTCGGACGCGGCGGGGATCAAGTCGTCGTCAAACGTCATAACGGGAAAGTCCGCTTTTTCGGCGGCAAGACGAACCCGACCGAGAAACGGACCCGGGTTCGCGCCCGCGTCATCTCGAACTCGATGCGCGATTTGATTCGGGAGTCGAGCCGTGTCCTGATCATGGGTCATAAAAACCCGGATATGGACTCGCTCGGCGCCTCAATCGGCATCATGAAACTGGCTGAATTTGTCGGACGTGAGGCGTACGTCGTCATCCCGGCCGGCGAGACGAGCGTTGGGATCCAACGTCTCGTCAATGAAGTCGAAAACGACGAAGAGCTGTATAGCCGTTTTTTGACCGAGTTCGAGGCTCAACCCCTCATCGACGAACAGACGCTCCTCGTCGTCGTCGATACGCACCGGCCGTCGCTCGTCATCTCGCGGGATATTCTAGACCGCGCGGAACGGGTCGTCGTCATCGACCACCATCGCCGTGGTGAAGAGTTCATTGAAGATCCGGTCCTCGTCTATATGGAGCCGTACGCATCCTCGACGTGCGAACTCGTAACGGAGTTGATCGAGTATCAGGCCGGTACGCGCAAGCTATCGATTTTAGAAGCGACGTCGCTCCTCGCAGGTATGGTGGTCGACACGAAAGGATTCACCTTGCGGACCGGGTCGCGGACGTTCGATGCCGCTTCCTTCCTTCGGATTCAAGGGGCAGACACCGTGCTCGTCCAGCACTTCATGCGGCAAGACCTCGATTCGTATATCGAACAGTCTCATATTCTCGAAAACACGGACATCTATTCCGACGGCATGGCGATCGCCGTCGCCTCGGACGATGAAGTGCACCATCAAGTGTTGATCGCCCAAGCCGCTGACCAGCTCCTTAATATGGAGGGCGTCAAAGCATCGTTCGTCATCGCCGTCTTACCCGACGGCCGAACCGGCATTAGTGCCCGTTCGCTCGGTGATGTCAACGTCCAAGTCATCATGGAGATGCTGGACGGGGGCGGTCATTTGACGAATGCGGCGACACAATTGAACGTGAGCCCGGAACAGGCGAAAACGTTATTACAAGAAGCGATTGATCATTATATGACAGATGAAACAGAGGGAGAGGATTCTGAATGAAAGTCATTTTAAAAGTAGATGTAAAAGGTCAAGGTAAAGCTGGTGACGTCAAAGACGTCGCGGACGCTTACGCGAAGAACGTACTCTTTAAAAAGAACTTGGCGGTCGAAGCGACACCGGGTAACTTGAAGGCGTTCGCCGCAAAAGAGCGACGCGCCGAAGAAGCGGCTGAAGCAGAATTGAAACAAGCCCAGCAGTTGAAGGACAAGCTTGAAAAAGAGACGATCGTCGTCAAGACGAAGTCAGGTGAGGGCGGTCGCGTCTTCGGATCGGTCACGAGCAAACAAATCGGTGAAGCGTTGAAAGGGATGGGCTACAAGATCGACAAGCGTAAAATCGAGCTCGAACACCCAATCAAAGCGCTCGGGTTTACGAAAGTGCCGGTGAAGTTGCACCACGACGTCACGGCTATGTTAAACGTTCATGTTCAAGAAGCGTGAAGGTGAGGTAGACACGTATGAGTGATGCGATTCAAGTCAATACCCCGCCACATAGCGTCGAAGCGGAACAAGCTGTCCTCGGGGCCGTCATTCTCGATTCCGATCGGCTGATCACGGCCTCGGAACGGGTCGACCCGGACGACTTTTATCGTGTCAGCCATCAACGGATCTTTGAGGCGATGCTGAAAATCAATGACCGGGGCGAACTCGTCGATTTGGTCACGCTCAGTTCGGAGCTTCAAGCCCAAGGTATTCTCGATGAGATCGGTGGATTGAACTATTTGGCGGAAATCGCCGAGGCGGTTCCAGCCATCGGGAACATCGGGTATTATTTGAACGTCGTCGATCAAAAGGCGGCACTCCGCCGCTTGATTCGGACTGCGACGAATATCGTCTCGGACGGCTATGAACGCCAAGACGAGGTCGATGCCGTCCTGTCAGACGCCGAGCGGAACATTTTAAAGGTCTCGCAACGAAAAGGGCAGTCAAGCTTCCATCCAATCGGCTCCGTCTTATCGGACGCCTACTCGACGATTGAAAAACTGCACCAATCGAGTGGCGAAATCACCGGTATCGCGACGGGGTTCAGCGATCTCGACAAGATGACGGCCGGTTTCCAACGCAACGACCTCATTATCGTCGCGGCCCGTCCTTCCGTCGGGAAGACGGCTTTCGCCCTCAACATCTCGCAAAACGTGGCCGTCCGTACTGGCGAGAACGTCGCCATCTTCAGTTTGGAGATGGGCGCCGAGCAGCTCGTCATGCGGATGCTCTGTGCGGAAGGCAATATCGACGCCCAGCGCCTACGGACGGGTCGTCTTGAGGCCGAGGACTGGGGGCGGCTCTCGCTCGCCATGTCGTCGCTGTCACAAGCCGGGATTTATATCGATGATACGCCGGGTCTTCGCGTCAACGAGATTCGGGCCAAGTGCCGCCGCTTGAAACAAGAGCACGGCCTCGGTATGATCATGATTGACTACTTGCAGCTCATCGTCGGGAACGGCAAGCCGGGCGAGAACCGGCAGCAAGAAGTCTCGGAAATCTCGCGTACGCTCAAAGCGATCGCGCGTGAGCTTCAAGTGCCGGTCATCGCCTTGTCACAGCTCTCACGTGGTGTTGAGAGCCGTCAAGACAAGCGGCCGATGATGTCGGATATCCGGGAATCCGGGGCGATTGAGCAAGATGCCGATATCGTCGCGTTCTTGTACCGGGATGACTATTACGATAAAGAGAGTGAAGACGCCAACACGATCGAGATCATCATCGCCAAGCAGCGTAACGGTCCGACGGGGACGGTCAAACTCTCATTCCGAAAAGAATACAATAAATTCGTCAACATGGAGACGCAAGCCTTTGCGCCGCCGATGTAGGACGAATGATTCTGCCAAAGGCGACGTCACGAGACGTCGTCTTTTTTGGTCGGCCTTTAGACCTAAACGTATCTTGAATTTAAAGAATTCCATCATCGAACGAGAAATGACACGTCAATAACGAACGAAAGGTTACAACTTAAAAATATCGTTCGGTATTAGGTTGACTTTCAACAAGAGCAAGTGTACACTTACGGATGGTTTGAATAGAACGTTTATCTACAAGGAGGATTCATTATGTCATCAGTAGTCGTAGTGGGAACGCAGTGGGGCGATGAAGGTAAAGGGAAAATCACGGACTTCTTATCGAAGCAGGCCGAGGTCGTCGCGCGTTATCAAGGGGGAGACAACGCTGGTCATACAATCGTCTTCAACGATACGAAGTATAAACTTCACTTGATTCCATCGGGGATCTTCTACTCGGACAAAACATGTGTCATCGGGAACGGGATGGTCGTCAATCCGAAATCACTCGTCACGGAGCTCGCGTATTTGCACGAGCGCGGTGTGAGCACGGATAACCTCCGCATCTCGAACCGGGCCCACGTCATCTTGCCGTATCACCAGTTGCAGGACAAGCTCGAAGAGGACGCGAAAGGCGACGCCAAAGTCGGGACGACACTTAAAGGGATCGGTCCTTGCTACATGGACAAAGCGGCGCGCATCGGGATTCGCATCGCCGACCTGCTCGACAAAGAAGTGTTCGCCGAGAAGCTCAAGACGGTCCTCGCGATTAAAAACCGCATGTTCGTGAAGATGTACGAAGTCGATGCGATCGAATTCGATGACATCTTCGAAGAATACTATGCGTACGGCCAACAGTTTGCCAAGTACGTATGTGATACATCGGTCGTGTTGAACAACGCGCTCGACGAAGAACAGAAAGTGCTCTTCGAAGGCGCACAAGGTGTATTGCTAGACATCGACCACGGAACGTACCCGTTCGTCACATCATCGAACGCGGCTTCAGGCGGCGTATCGAGCGGTGCCGGTATCGGTCCATCGAAGATCCATCACGTCGTCGGCGTCTGTAAGGCGTACACGTCACGCGTCGGAGACGGCCCGTTCCCGACCCAGCTTGACGATGAAATCGGTCACACGATCCGTGAAGTCGGAAAAGAGTACGGTACGACGACAGGACGTCCGCGTCGCGTCGGTTGGTTCGACTCGGTTGTCGTCCGCCACTCGCGCCGCGTCAGCGGCATCACAGACCTTTGCCTCAACTCGATTGACGTGTTGACAGGTCTTGAGACGCTCAAGATTTGTACGGCTTATGAGTTCGAAGGCAAGCTCCTCGACGAGTACCCGCCGAACTTCCGCGTGCTCGAACAGTGCAAGCCGGTGTTCGAAGAGCTCCCAGGCTGGACAGAAGACATCACAGGCATCCGCAAGTTCGAAGACTTGCCGGTGAACGCACAGAACTACGTCAAGCGCATCGAAGCGTTGACGGGTATCGAATTGTTGACGTTCTCGGTCGGACCGGCACGTGAGCAGACGGTCATTTTGCGTGACATTTACGAAGCATAAGACAGAGAGCCCTCGTGGCTCTCTTTTCATTTCCACGGAAATGGACCACGCTTTCTAACCTATAGAAAAAGAGTTACAATGTAGACATGTACGTTTAACGATAAGAGGAGGACTCACTGAATGGATCGTACGATTTTAGTGGTAGATGACGAACAACCAATTGCAGATATATTGAAGTTTAAGCTTGAAAAAGAAGGATACCAAGTCCACGTCGCATATGACGGGGAAGAGGCGCTCGTGAAAGTCGAAGAAGTCAAACCGGATTTGATTTTGCTCGACATCATGCTGCCGCTCAAAGACGGCATGGAAGTGTGCCGTGAAGTCCGTAAGAAGTACGACATGCCAATCATCATGTTGACGGCGAAAGACTCTGAGATCGATAAAGTGCTCGGACTTGAGCTCGGTGCCGACGATTACGTCACAAAGCCGTTCAGCTCACGCGAGCTTTTGGCCCGCGTCAAGGCGAACATGCGCCGTCACGCAACGGCTCCGGCCCCAGAGACGAAAGGTGCCAATGACAACGATATCGTGATCGGTGATTTGACGATTCATCCGGATTCGTACATGGTCACGAAACGGGAAGAGAAAATCGAATTGACACACCGTGAGTTCGAGCTCATCCATTACCTCGCCCAAAACATCGGGCAAGTCATGACGCGGGAGCATTTGCTCCAGACGGTGTGGGGCTATGACTACTTCGGCGATGTCCGTACGGTCGACGTGACAGTCCGCCGGTTGCGTGAGAAAGTCGAAGACAATCCATCGACGCCGACGTATATCATCACGCGCCGTGGTGTCGGGTACTATTTAAAAGCAGGGGAAGAAGACTAAACGATGAAACGGACGAACTTCTTTAAATCTATCCAGTGGAAGCTCGTCGTCATCTATGCGCTGCTCATTCTTGTTGCGATGCAAGTCATCGGAGTGTACTTCGTACGCTCCCTCGAACGACAATACATCAACAACTTCTCGCAGTCGCTCGTCGATCGAGCCAACCTTCTGAGCTATAACGTCAGTGAAGGGATCGCATCGAACGGTGGTGACTCGACCTCGGACCAGCAGTTGAACCAGGTACTGGATCAACTGCTGTCTGAGTTTACGGAGAGCACGACGCTAGCTGACGACATTCGCGAAGTCCAGATTATCGACACGAACAGTGTCGTCCGGGCGACGTCGAACCCGAACAACCAGAGTCTCGTCGGACAACGGACGGCGAACTCGTTCATTCAAAAATCATTCGCGACGAGCGGGGCGCAAGAGACGCTCGTCTATGAAGACTCGAACGAACGCATGCGCGTCGTCGCCGTTCCGATCAAATCAGAAGTCGATGGGACGACGACCGGTATGATTTATATCGAGGCGTCGATGCAGTCTATCTACAATCAGATGGAACAAGTGACCCGGATCCTCGCGACCGGGACGCTCATCGCCCTCATCATCACGTCGATTCTTGGGATTTTGCTGTCACGGACGATTACGCGACCGATTGCGGATATGCGTCGTCAAGCCGTCGAGATGCGAAAAGGGAACTTCTCGCGGAAAGTTAAAGTCTATTCCGATGACGAGGTCGGTCAACTCGCCTACGCCTTCAACGAATTGACCGATGAGCTGATGGAAGCGAATGCCACGACCGAGGCCGAGCGACGCCGTTTGACGAGCGTCCTCGAGAATATGTCGGACGGGGTCGTCGCGACGGACCGCTCGCTCCGGGTCATCTTGATGAACGACCAGGCCCGTGACATGATTGGGCTCGCCGAAGAAGAGGCGATGGGTGCGAACCTACAGAACCTGCTCGAGTTTGACGATGAGATCGTCATCCCGGAAGACGGGACGATGCCGCCGAAACTGATCGACCTCAGTACGGACGAAGAGCTGTTCCTCGTCCGCGCCTACTTCTCGCCGATTCAAAAGCATAGTGGACCGATCACCGGTCTGATCGTCGTCTTGCACGACGTGACCGAGCAAGAACAAGTCGAGCAAGACCGCCGTGAGTTCGTCGCGAACGTCAGCCACGAGCTGCGGACGCCGCTCACGACGATGCGGAGTTACCTCGAAGTGCTCGCGGAAGGCGCATATAAGGACGACGAGCTTGCCCCGCGCTTCCTCGAGACAACACAAAACGAGACGGAGCGGATGATTCGCCTCGTCAACGACTTGTTGCAACTGTCGAAGATGGACAGCAAAGAGTATACGATGCAAAAAGTGAAGTTCGATTTTATCCAGTTCTTTAACGACATCATCGAGCGACATGAGATGACGAAAGGTGAGACGATTCAGTTCCGCCGTAAGCTCATGAAGCGTCGCGTATACGTCCATGCCGATCAAGACAAGATGACGCAGGTCATCGATAACATCATCACGAACGCCGTCAAGTTCTCGCCGGAAGGCGGGACGATCACGTTCCGGACAATGCTCCGTGCCAAACGGCTCGTCATCGGCATTAAAGATGAAGGAGTCGGTATCCCGAAATCGAACTTGAAAAAAATCTTTGAACGGTTCTATCGGGTCGACAAAGCCCGGGCTCGCAATATCGGCGGGACCGGACTCGGTCTATCAATCGCCAAAGAAGTCGTTTCCGCCCATGGCGGCGACATCTGGGCCGAGAGTGAGTTCGGACGTGGGACGACGATTTACTTCACCATCCCGTTCGATACGATCGTGGAGGTGAATGACTGATGGAACGACCACGCTTCTTGGCGAAGCCAGAACTAGTGAAATCGCTCGTCTTGCTCACCTTGATCGTCACGTCCATCGTCCAAACGGTCATCCTCTGGGATTACCATCCGAAGTATCAGTCGGTCCAATCGGAGACGCAAGTCGCGACGGTGGATGAGTCGTTGCAGCGCCAGACGCGTCAAGTCATTGTGCCGGCCCAAACGGTCGTCCATGAGAACAACGCCGTCTTTGCAACGAAGAACACGCCGAAGCAGATTATGCGCGTCATCCGTGAATCGTTCGAAGCGAGCGAGTTCAAACCACTCGCCGTCAAGAACGTCCCGAGTTTGTATGCGGGCGTCGACGAGGCCGTCGAATTGATTTTACCGGAAGCGTATTATGCGGACACGCTCAGCTACATGCTCCCGGGCTCGTACAGCCTGTCCGGGAAAGTGCCGCAACGCGCCCTCATCTTCATGGAGGACGACACGTGGCGTATCCGTACCATCATGAGCGACCAGTCGCTCTGGGAAGGCCGCTTGTCGAAAGTCGGACAAGGGGACGTCAACAGCCTGTTCTTGAAAGATTCGGACCGGGCGATGCGACGTGTCACGTATACGGATGAACGCGTCAACTATATCCCGGTCGTCGGACCGGAGATGAATGAGCTGTTCGCCTATGACGTGTCTCAAATTCAAATCTCGGCGCGCCTCGACTGGATGCGCGATACGTTCTTCCCGGGTGACCCGAACGTGCAGGAAGTCGATCCGGCCAGCTCTGTTGGCGCCCTCACGAACGGGATTAGCGTCGCCGAGTACGATGCGAACCTGAACGCGAGCCGCTACCGTAACTTGTCGCGCAATAGCACGGAACAAGAGTCGGTCATCGGACTCGACACGATCGTCGAGTTCGTCAACTTCCACGGGGGTTGGGTCGATGAGACGTCGGAGAGCCAAGGGTTGTCGCTTCGCTTCGATGCGATTACCCCGGCCAATCAAGGGTTTGAGACGACCGTGTTCCGGTTTCACGTGAACGGTTTCCCGGTGTTCAGTCAACGGGAGGCGTTCATCAACAACGACGCCGTCGATTTGTCGACGCTGCGTGTCGAGAACGACGGGACGCAAGTCCGGTCGATCACCCGGCACCATCTCGAAATCGATCGTTTGATTTCGGTCGGGACGACGCAGCTCGCGGATGGACAAGATGTGGTTGATACGCTCGTCAACGCAGGACGATTTGAAAACGTGACCGAGATTCGTCTCGGCTATGAGATTGAATACAATGAAGACACGAGCCGTTACGTCACGTTCTCCCCGAACTGGTTCGTTCGGGAAGCCGGAAGATGGATTCCATTCGATCAACCGGAGGACTGGACAGAAAGGATGATGTATCGTGGACTGGAGTAAAGCGAAAACGATTCTCCTCTTCGCCTTCCTCGCGCTGAACATCTACCTGTTGTTCCAGCTCTTGACGGAAACGTGGGCGACGGAGGTCGTGACGAACGACAATACGTCAATCGCGCAAATCTTGGACCAACGCAACGTCGATGCGTCGAAGTTGCCACGGATGGGGCGGGATATCGGCTATTTGACGGGATCGTCGGAACAGATGTCGGCCTCGATGATCACGCAGAATCGGGAAGCTCAACTGGCGACGACACTCGACAACATGCAGCTCGAAGTCGAGCTCAAGCAACCCGTCCCGCTCGATCAAAATGACTTGCGGACGACCGCGGCGACGTTCGTCTCAGAGTACGTCCCGTTCGGTTCCGAATATGCGTACTGGCGATATGACGCCGAGACGCGTCAAGTCGCTTTCGTGCAGACGTATGAAAATAATAAAATTTTCTCGAACCCCGAAATCAACGGGGAGACGGAACAGTACATCGGTCCGTCGCTTTTATTGCTTCAACTGAACGAAGCGTTCGAAGTGACCGACTATAAACAACGTCATTTGACGAACTTGACCTCGAAGTCGCAAGACGACCTCGTTTTGACGGCGAGTGAGGCGATTTCGCAACTCGCGGCCCGGAAGTACTTCCAGCCGAATCAAGAGATGCGGGCCATCAATACGGGCTTCTATAGCCTGCCACTCGACAGTACCGGCAGTTTGATTATCATGCCGCCTCTCTGGTCGATCACGATTGACGAGTCTGTCTATTTCGTCAATGCGATCGACGGGACTGTCGAACGGGTCGAATTTGATTCAGAAGAATGAAAGGAGTGATCGAGTGACTTTACGCTATAGTGTGCTTGCGAGCGGTTCGACCGGGAACGCCCTCTACATTGAGACGGAACGGGCGAAATTGCTCGTCGATGCCGGATTGACCGGGAAGGCGATGCAACAACGCATCACCGAGATCGGCCGGTCGTTTGACGGGATCGATGCACTGCTCGTCACGCATGAGCACTCCGACCATATTAAAGGTGTCGGGATTCTCGCTCGAAAATATAATTTACCGATTTACGCGAACGCGAAGACGTGGGACGCGATGGAATCCTTGATTGGGAAAATCGACCCGGCTTTGAAGTTTCACTTCGAGGTGGGGGAGATTAAACAGTTCGGGGATATCGAGATTGAGTCGTTCAACGTCAGCCATGATGCGGCCGACCCGATGTTCTACCATTTCGCCCATGACGGACGACGCCTCGCCCATATCACCGACACGGGTTATGTGTCCGATCGGATGAAAGGTGTCATCCGTGGGGCCGATGATTTCATTTTCGAGTCGAACCACGACGTCTCGATGCTCCAGATGGGTCGTTACCCGTGGAGCGTCAAGCGCCGGATTCTCGGGGACTACGGTCACGTCTCGAACGAAGACGCGGCCATCGCGATGAGCGAGGTCATTGGGGATCAGACGAAACGGATTTATTTGGCTCACCTCAGTAAAGATAACAACATGAAAGAACTCGCTCAAATGAGCGTCTCGCAAACACTCGGGACGCGTGATGTCGACCTCGGTCGCATCAAATTGTGCGATACCGACCCATCGACCCCCACTTCGCTCGTTTCTTTATAAGCGAACTTGGGAAAAGACAGATAACACACTGTCTTGAAAGGGGGACGCGTCGTGAATGAAGAGAGACACCATGAGTATGAACCTCAAGACGTCGAACCTTTAGAGCACGAAGCAGATACAATGAACGATGTAAAACCGACGTACCCATCTCGTAGCGAGTGGCGCCCGAAGCAAGAAGAACATGTGCGCCATAAGCCGCGAGTGAATTTAAAACCGTTGTTACTCGGAGGGGTTGGCGGATTCTTAGGAGCGGCTTTGTTCTTTTTGGCGATGATGCTCTGGGATTCCCCAACCTCTCGTTTTGTGACGAATGAACTGATTCGGACGGAACAAGCCGTAACCGTCACGGAATCCGACATCACGAGCGCTGTGACGGGCGCTAAGACGTCCGTCGTCAGTATTACGAACATCCAGCGGGCGTTCACCTCGGACTCGCAGTGGGAGGCCGGAGCGGGCTCTGGTGTCATCTATAAGGTCGACGGCGACACGGCGTATATCGTCACGAACTTCCACGTCATCGAAGAAGCGGATGAGATCAACGTCGCGTTTTCTGACGGACAAGTCGCGTCGGCGACGATTCTCGGAGAAGACCCGCTCAACGATTTGGCCGTCGCATCGGTCAAACTGCCGGCCAATATCGACGTCGCCCCGATTGCACTCGGGGACTCGACCGTGCTCCAGGCAGGCGAGACCGTCATGGCGATTGGGAATCCGCTCGGCGTCTTTTCAAACTCGGTCACCCGTGGTATCGTCAGTGGTGTCGAACGCACCGTGCCGGTCGATACGAACAGTGACGGCCTCATGGATTATAACGCCGAGGTCATCCAGACCGATGCAGCCATCAATCCGGGTAACTCCGGCGGGGCACTCATCAACATCCGCGGCGAGCTCGTCGGCATCAACTCGATGAAAATCGCCGAGGCGAGCGTCGAAGGGGTCGGCTTCTCGATTCCTGTCAACGTCGCGTTGCCGGTCATCGATATGCTCGAGCGTGATGGGGAAGTGACGCGTGCCCAGCTCGGTGTCACGATTCAAGAAGTCATCGCCGTACCGGGTAACGTCCGGGAAGAGTATGGGATTAGTTTTGACAACGAAGACGGGGTGTTCGTCGAGGCAATCACGCCCGGCAGTCCAGCCGAAGAGGCGGGCCTCCGCGTCGGTGACGTCATCGTCAAAATCGGCGACCGTGACATCAAACGTTACGTCGATTTGCGAGACGCCCTGTACCGAGACGCCACGGTTGGGGATAAGGTCACGATCGAATATACGCGACGCGGCAAGGCAAGCAAGACCGTGGCCACATTAACTGAAGCAACCTAAAGGAGCGGCGACGCTTCTTTTTTAAGGAGGAAACATTGTGGAAAAAAAAGTATGCAAGGAACATGTTGAAATCGCTTTAGATATCATTGTCGATGAGACGGGGGAATACCCGTTGCTCGAAGAACTATCCACAAGTGGACAAGTGACATGTGAGTTCTGTGATGCCGACGCAACATATGTTGTGTCAAGCAAAAAATGATTATCAACATGTGGATTTGTGGATAACTCTGTGGATAACCCTATGGATAACTCCAAAAAAACTGTGGAAAAAGGAAGAATTGGATGAATATTTCAATTATCACGGTCGGCAAACTAAAAGAGAAGTATTTGAAACTAGGGATTGCCGAGTACACAAAACGCCTGTCGGCCTATGCGAAAGTGCAGGAAATCGAGGTCGCAGACGAGAAAGCGCCCGAGCACTTGAGTGAAGCAGACATGATTCTAGTAAAACAAAAAGAAGGCGAGCGAATTTTGGCGAAAATCAGTCCAGACACGCATGTGATTGCCTTGGCCATCGACGCCAAACAGCGGACGAGCGAAGAGTTCGCCCGTGAGCTCGATCAACTCGCGACGTACGGCAAGAGCAAAATCGCGTTCGTCATCGGTGGCTCGCTCGGTTTGTCGGACGACGTCATGAAACGCTCGGATGATACAATCTCCTTCTCGAAGATGACGTTCCCGCATCAATTGATGAAGCTCGTCTTGTGCGAACAGATTTATCGGGCGTATCGGATCAACAGGAATGAGCCTTACCATAAATAAATGAAGTCTAATAAAAGGTTGATGAGCGCTGGCCCATCAACCTTTTATGTTCGTCTCAAAAATACGAATATTTTTTAGTTGTTCAATCAATTGTTCTCTCGTTACCGCACCATCGAATTGAAATTGCTTTGGGTAATATTCAGTCTGAAAAATTGGAGCTCCGCTCTCAATCCATGCCTCTCGATAATTAGTATGTGTCTCTTCCCGTTGCATAAACAACCCTTCTTCAATTTCTACGTCATCATCATCTCCGAATTGAAATCGACAACATAAACAAATTTCAAATGAAGGATCGTTAAATTCGTTGTAAGCAGGTTCATCTAATCCATCGAATCCACAGACGGGGCAGATATAGGTCATTGACTCATCTCCATTTCCGCTATAATCATACATAAATAAACAATTAACGTCTAAATTACAAAGGAGATTTCTTTAATGCATACAATAATCCAGCAAAAACTAATAGAGATTGAAGCGAAGTACGATGTAAAAATTCTATATGCGGTTGAATCTGGTAGCCGAGCCTGGGGATTCCCTTCAAAAGATAGCGATTATGATGTTCGATTTATCTACATTCATCTTCCTGAGTGGTATTTAGCCATCGATCCTCAAGGCATTGGACAAAAACGTGATGTAATTGAAGAGCCGATTAACGATTTATTAGACATCAGTGGTTGGGAAGTCACGAAAGCATTGCGTCTATTTAGAAAGAACAATCCCCCTCTCTTGGAATGGCTCAGAAGTGAAATTGTTTACTATCAACAGTATACGCTTATAGATAATATGCGAGCGCTAGAATCAGATGTGTTTTATCCGAACTCGATGTTACATCATTACTTAAATATGGCTAAAAATAACTACCGTGAATATTTGCAAGGACGGGAAGTCCGCATCAAAAAATATTTTTACGTGCTTCGTCCGATTTTAGCTTGTCAGTGGATTGAAAAATACAATACGGCACCCCCGATTAGTTTTCATGTCCTTTTAGAGGATTCATTAAAAGATGGTGAATTAAAGCATTCGATTGATCGATTATTAGAGAGGAAGTTGGCAGGAGACGAGTTTGACTTAGAACCACGGATTGCCGTCATTAACGAATTTGTAGAACGAGAAATTCAACGTTTTGAAGTATATGTGGAATCGCTGGACGTTCAAGTAAATGATCCAACGGCACAATTAAACGAGTTATTTCGACATACGTTGCAAGAGGTTTGGGGATGAAACATCAATGCGTGCAGGGCGACACATCAAAATTATACACCAAATCAATTCAACACGATTCCGCAAACGTGACGGTCGTCATGGACGCTGGATACGGAGATGATTCAACGGCTTGGAGCCCATTGGTGGCTGATATTTCGAAGCTAGCTAACGTCTTCTTGTATGATCGAGCTGGCCTTGGGCAAAGTGAAACCAGCGCGAACCCACGAACGAGTCGAAACATGATTCAAGAACTGAGACAGTTACTGACGGAAACCAATACAAAACCTCCTTACTTCCTCGTCGGTCATTCTTTTGGCGGGGTGAACATGCAGCTTTTCGCAGCTGCCTATGAAGAAGACGTCAGCGGGTTGATTTTAGTAGATGTCACTCCGAAAGACTATCGTGAGCGATTCCTGCCGACGATGTCACAAGACTTTCAACATGCCTACCATCAGCAATTCGTCCGCGAAGGGAACTACGAGGAGTTCATGGAAAGTTTGAAACAATTAAAAGAGACGGAACTGGCATTACAGATTCCGGTCATCGTCATCGGAGCCGGCAAGAAGG
The DNA here is from genome assembly GCF_018618335.1 of Exiguobacterium sp. s152. Classification (NCBI taxonomy): domain Bacteria; kingdom Bacillati; phylum Bacillota; class Bacilli; order Caryophanales; genus Exiguobacterium; species Exiguobacterium sp. s152. The sequence continues at coordinate 273,511 of NZ_JACSLX010000004.1, read as the reverse complement.
ACCACTACTCCAGTGAATCGCAACGATTATGGAACGATATGCAGAAAGAACTCACGCAAATCTCGTCAAATTCCGAATTCGTCCTTGCCGAAGCGAGCGCCCATTACATCCAGCGAGATGAGCCGGAAGTCATCTTGGCCGCCATCAAACGATTGATTGAACGATTCAAATGATTTCCCGAGACCGGCCATCGAACAGCGATGGCCGTTTTTTTCAATGAGCAACCCGATTATCCGATGTCGAGCCAGACGATTGAGTATGACTGGAAGATGTTGAAGCAGTTTGATGAACATCTGCGTCCGGGTGGGGTCGTCATCGTCTCACTCTCGCAAATCACGTTCAGCAATGCGGAGATTGGCCGGAAAGAAAATTATTATCAGGTGTTGGACCGGGAAGACATCGAACCGGTCAGCACGTTCGATTACTATACGTACACGTCGATTCCCGCGTTGAACAGTGGGAGCGTCTATACGGCGCTGTCGCGAGACATTCGTGATTTAAGGTGGGAGTCGCACGAACTGTGGGTGAATAACGGCAAGAACTATTCGGAACGAAAATACGAGATGGTCGAAGCCCAGTATAAACAAGCTGTGGAGAATCGTGACATCGAGCAGAATATGGAACGCGTGACAGACATCGTCACGTATTGTCAGACGAAAGGCTATCGCGTCGTCTTGGCGATGGAGCCGGTCCACGCGTCTTACAACGCCTGTTTTGATGAAGCGGTCATGGACCGACTCGTCCATCAACATTTGGCCTCGCTCGAGTTGGACGTCCCGTTCCTGAACTACATGACTGACGAACGGTTTATCCATCAGCGCGAGTACTTTCATAATCCGGACCATTTGAACGGGAAAGGGAGAACGCTCCTATCGTCTCTCGTCTATGAGGATTTGAAACGGCTCGGCTATCTATAAGAAAAGGAAATCTACAATCGCGTAGATTTCCTTTTTGTATGTTCGCGCATCACGTTCGAAGCTCGCTCATCAACGCATGCGTATTGCCCTCCGAGTCCTTGAAGAAAGCCATCCACGTCTCGAGGTTCTCCATTTTCGCGACGAGATGCGGCTCGTCGATAAACTGAACGCCTTTCGCCAAAAGCTGTTCATACGCCTCAGTGAGATTGTTCACTTGGAGATACAGCACGGAGCTCGCTTTGGCAAAGTCTTCATTCTCAGGACGCGACAACATGAGCCGTACACTGCTGCATTCTAAAAAGGCGAGCTGGCCAGCTTGGAATAAGAGCGGAAGTTGAAGCGTGTCCCGGTAGAAACGGACCGCGCGATCCAAATCGTGCACCGGTACATAGATTTGTCTGATTTGCTGAATAAGATTCAACCGATATCCCTCCTAAACATAGCGTCTGTTACGTGTGTGGTGCATGTATTCCTTGTTTAACGCGTTTGGCGAATCCGTTGGACCGTCAACATTCCTAGCGCCAGGACGATGGCGAGGCCGATCCATGTGAAGACGTAGATGAACGGGGACCCGGTCGTCCCGATGGCCACCTCGTTGTGAAGCGTGGTGACGTTGCCCGCCTCGGCGATGATGTCGGGTGTATAGTTGAGTGTGCGGATGAATCCGACCCCGAACGTGGCGACGAAATACAACAGGTGAAGCGCGGTCGAGAGGAGCATCGCGCGTTTCGTGATCTTCAAGTCAATCTTCCTTTCCATGTTTCGCTTGCTGGTGCAGCAAAATTTTTACTTCCATTTGTTCGTGTAGTTTGGTGACGATCCCGTCTGGATGCGGAGAAATCGCGAGTTGAACATGAACCGGGAACATGGTCCATAAATCGGTCGGATAAGACGAGCCGTCACGCGGCAACCGATGACCTTGAATCGTAAATGATTCGTCATCGTCGTCAAGGTATAATACAAGGGGGACGGACATGCCCGAACCTTGCTCGAAGCGATCACCTTCTTGCACGTACTCTTGGATGAGCGCCCAGACGTACACTTCATGTTTTGTCGTATTCGTGTCGAGTATTTGATATGACGTCCACACGTCACCGCCGAAGTTCGGTTCCATCACTTCGGTCGACAAATAGCGTTCCATCTCTTGATGATCAACCGAAACGGACTGACTCATCGAGACAAACGACTCTCCCGTCGTGACAGAATATATGGTTGCGACGATGGTGATGGTCCAAAAAGTGGTCCACATGAGTTTTTTCAATGTAAGTCCCCCGTAGCTGTTCACCGATAAAAGATATGAGTTTATCGTAGCGCATTTCTACCGAATCGTGGGAATTATTGACTAAAATTTTAAGGGGATGATTGGATGCAAACGGTATATATAGCGGGAGGATGCCTCTGGGGCGTCCAAGCGTTCATCAAGACGTTACCCGGTGTCATCGAAACGGAGGCCGGACGGGCGAACGGGACGACGGATACGCTTAACGGACCATATGACGGTTACGCCGAATGCGTCAAAACGACGTTCGATTCGAGCATCGTCACGATGGAAGATTTGATGCACTACTTATTCGAAATCATCGATCCGTACAGCATCAATCGCCAAGGCGAGGATGTCGGCGAAAAGTATCGGACTGGCGTCTATAGTACAGACCCAAGCCATTTGGAAGCCGCTCGCACGTTTATCGGCGGTCGGAGCGATGCGGACCGAATCGCGGTCGAGGTATTGCCGCTCACGAACTACGTCCGAAGCGCGGACGAGCATCAAGACCGGCTCGCGCTTCGGACGATTACTGCCATATCCCGAAGACGTTATTAGAGAAGTATAAACAATGAGCCGACACGATGCCGTGTCGGCTCATTTGTTATGCCCGTTCGAGGACGTTCACGAGCAAGCGATGCACGACCTCATGGTCGCGCACGTCATGCAGTTTGTAGTCTTTCCCGGGCAATGTGTACCATTCGGCCGCCCCGACGTACGTGATGGCGAGCTCGAGCGTGCCGTCTGCCTGACATGTCGTCCGTAATTCAAGATCTCCACTGATGACGCCGACTTCCTCGGTCATGACACCGTGGGATGCTTTAAATACTGAAGATTGCTGGTTCATCGTGAACTCCTTTCAAAACTTAATAGCTGCAAGCGTTGATGGCCGTTTGTAGGGCCGTCTTTTCTGTCGATTGGAGGCTGAGGCCCCAACGGCTCTTCGTCTCGACCCACATCTTCGCATAAGCGCAACGCGCACCGGTGCGTGGCGGCTGCCATGTCGACGGGTCTTGGTCCCCTTTCGAACGGTTCGAGCTGGCCGAGACGGCGATGAGCTGTGGCCCGTTCAAATCGTTGGCGAAACTTTGACGTTTCGTCGTCGTCCAGCTGCTTGCACCTGAACGCCATGCTTCAGCCAATGGGACGACGTGATCGATATCGATGTCAGACGGCGATGTGAACGTGATGCCGTCATAGTAACTGTACCACGTGCCGGTCGTGACCGGACACTCATCGACGACCGAATCGGCGTCGCGTTTCAAGACGACGTGACGCGTGTTACATCCGTTCCCTTGGCTGCTCCAATGCGGGAACAAGTCACGGCTGTAGCCGGTCATCGTACTTTCGGTTTTAACGGTCAACGCGTTCAATTTCGTGAGCGCATCCGCTTTTGACGGGATGTTCGGCGGGAGTGCCGAAGCGGTAGGGGTCGTGAAGTGAAGCGTTGTGGCGACTAGGATGATGGCGAATAACGAACTGATGCATTTTTTGAACATGTTTGTGCCTCCTATTATGTATGACGACTGAACGACGCGCATCGTAAACGCACGATGCACATCGACTATACATGGCAAGGAAGTGAGAAATACGCAAATTTACAAAAAATGAATCCAAAGATTATAAAAGTTGAGGTCAGGGACATGATACATGACATCAGACGTCCCGGCTTTAGCACTACTGACATACGCGCCGACCCTAACTATTGGTATAATGAAGTCGGTTTGTAGCAAAGGACGAAGGAGTGGGAATGAATGAATCAAAAAGACATCGCGGCGATTCGCAAGCATTTCAAGTTGAATGCGGAAGCGGTCAAAATCGCCGACATTTATAATATTTATATTCGCCAAGACAGCAACGAGATTTTCCACGAGGAGTTGCGGTCGTTCCCGTTTGTCGAGCAGGAGCACCAAGAGTTGTTCCTCGCCAATTTCAAGAAAGTGCTCGGCGGCAAAATCGACGAGAAGTTGTTCGAAGTGAAGTTTCAGCATCCGGAGCCGGGCCAGACCGACCATACGCAGACGTTGCTCTATGAGGCACTCCGGACCGATGACATCGAAGAGTGGGCCGGTATGATGCAGCGCATTGCGCTCAAGATGGTGCAGGAGACGCCTTTCGAGAAGGACATGGTCATCACGTTCATCCGCTTCAAATACAATAAGCCGACGCGCCGCCACTCGGAGGAGACGGAAATCGATATGCGCGACGAGGTGTGGACGTCACGGTTCATCCTCGGCAGTATCAACCAGACCGAGCTCCCGAAACAGTCGCTCGTGTTCGACTATATCGAGCGAGAGTTCAAGTCAAACATCTTCATCAATCCCGTCATCAAGCTCGATGCACCGATTGGCGGGTTTATGTTCCCGTGCTTCACGGACAACGCGGCCGACGTCAATCATATCTTGTATGCGGCCCAGAAGGCGCATCAACCAGACTTCGGCTTTATCGAGAACGTCTTGAACGGGACCGAAATCGTGACGGCGGTCGAGGAGAAAGCGATGTTCGAAGAGGTCGTCAAGACCGTCATCGGTGAAGAAGTGAACGTCGGGACGCTCGCTACCGTTTACGATGAGATCAACCAAATGATTCTCGCCGAGGCGGAGCGTGAGGACGAGGAAGAGACCGTGCCGATGATTGATGCCCGAACCGTCGAAATCGTGTTGAAAGCGAGTGGGGTCGAGGATGTGACGACGGAGAAAGTCGAAGCGGCGTTCCAACAAGTTGTCGATGACCGCCAATATGAGATGAAGGCGAGCAGCGTCGTCCCGAAATACACGTCGAAGTCGATTAAAATCAATACGAAAGTCGCCAATATCTCAATCAGCCCGCAAGACTTGAAGTACGTGAGACAAGTGAACGTGAAAGGAAAACGTTGCCTGTTGATCGAATTAGAAGAGGATACGGAAATCGAAGGATTCAAACTCATTTCAGAAGAACTGTTGGACTGACGCTGAGCGGACGGAGGCGAGCGGGTGCACCCGTTAGAAATCGTTGAGCGGATGATCACCCTTGCTGTCCTCCTGTCGCGACATCGTTCGATTCGAGAGGATAAGATTGATTTTCTTCATTTGGAAGACTGAGGTTCAGACAATCGTCTGAGCCTTTTTTTGTCAATCACGTGAGGATGGTTGAATTTCGGAACGGTTATCGGTATGATGCTCTTGAAAGCGTTATCTCGATAAGCCTTATTTTTTTGGATTTTATCGAAAGCGCTTTCGATATAGTTGGATACAACAAAAAAACCTCAACCCTGCTCCAAGTGGAGAGGTGTTGAGGTTGGAGTGATGATTATTTTTTCGCCTTGCTCACTTTCAACTTCTTCCCTTTGATCGGTGTCGATTCCATCGCCTGAAGGACGAGTGAACCTTTGCCGTTCAAAATGTCGACGTACGTCATCTGGTCGTTGATCGTGATGATGCCGATATCGTCAGCCGACACGCCAGGAATTTTGGCGATTGTACCGACGAAGTCGATGGCGCGGAGTTTTTTCTTCTTCCCGCCGCTGAAGTGAAGCTTCATGATGTCTTGGTTGATTCGGGCCGTCTTGTTGTTGCGAACGACACGTCGACCGCTCAACTTCTCTTCGAATGCGGCTTGATTGCGCGCGACTTCTCTTTCAGTCGGTGCATCCATCTCCGGGATATCGAACTTGATGAATGCTTCGATGGCGCGAACGAACTTGCCCTCGTGAGGCGTCGCGAGCGTGATCGCTTTTCCGGCGTTGCCGGCACGGCCTGTGCGTCCGGTCCGATGCACGTAGCTCTCTTTTTCCATCGGCACGTCATAGTTGATGACGAGGTTGACGTTATCGACGTCGATTCCACGTGCTGCGACGTCGGTCGCGACGAGATAACGGAAGTTGCCCATCTTGAACCCTTCCATGACGGCGAAACGGTCTTCTTGCTCAAGGCCACCGTGGAGGCGTTCGCACGAGTAACCGGCCTGATCGAGCTCGGTATACACCGTGTCGACATGTTCTTTCGTCCGACAGAAGATGAGGCAACTGTCCGGATTCTCGACGACGGTCACATCTTTCAGCACAGCGAGCTTGTCTTCTCGGCGCACTTCAATCAAGCCGTGTTCGATCGTCGAAGCGGTGACACCGCTCGATTCGATGGCGACACGGATTGGTTCGTTCATGTGCTTCTGGCACAGGCGCTCGATATCGTTCGGGAACGTCGCCGAGAACACCATCGTCACACGGTCGCGTGGCAATTCTTGGAGGATCGCCTCGACGTCAGCGAGGAAGCCACGGTTCAACATCTCGTCGGCCTCATCGATAATCAAGTAATCGATTTTATCGAGAACGAGTGTCTCACGTTCGATGTGGTCCATGACGCGTCCGGGTGTCCCGACGACGATGTGCGTCTTCTGCTTCAATTCTTCACGTTGTTTCGAGAACGGTTCTTTCCCGTAGACGGCGGTCGCCTTGATGCGTTTGAAACGACCGATGTTCGTCATATCCTCACGGACTTGGACTGCAAGTTCGCGCGTCGGTGTGAGAATCAGCACTTGTGGCTTGTTCTCTTCCCATTCGATGAGTTCCGTGACCGGGATGCCGAACGCTGCAGTCTTCCCGCTGCCGGTTTGGGCTTTGACGACCAAGTCTTGGCGCTCGAGGGCGAGCGGGATGACTTTCTGTTGGACTTCGGTCGGTGATTCGTATTTCATGATGCCGAGCGCGCGCTGGATGTCTTCGCTTAGGCGATAGTCTGAAAAGCGTGGTTGATTCATAGGTTTACCTCTTTTTCGTGTAAGAAACTTCTATTCGAGAAATTTTCATTAGCAATTTGGATTACGCTTCATTATACACGAAACGAAGCGGTTCGTCGTTCATGCACGAAAACGAGCGAGACGGAAGCGACTCAAATCGAACGATGTTTGCCCGTCTAGCGTGAGCTGACTCAGCACTTCGCCCATGACACTGCCGAACTTGAAGCCGTGACCTGAGAAACCGCAGGCGATGAGTACGTTGTGATGTTCGGGATGAACATCGACGATGAAGTCGTGATCGTCCGACATCGTATACAGGCATGTCTTGCCTTGATTCAAGGCACCGTTCGCCTCTGGCATATACGTCGCGAGGAAGTGGCGCAAATCGCCTTCGTCGGCTTCATAGCGACCGAAGTCTTGCGTATGTAGGTTCGGATCGATGGCCTGACCGCCGTCGGTCCGTCCGACTTTTAGTCCGGCCCCGTCAAGACTTGGGAATCCATAGAACATCCGGTCATCGTCCTCGACGAAGAACGACGGGAACGACGCATCCGAATAAAGCGTCTCGTCCGCATCGAACCAACCGACGACTTTCCGGGTCGGTGCGAGCGGGAGCGACAGGTCGGGGAGCAGTTGTTTCGCCCAGGCCCCGACTGTGACAATCACTTTCTTGGTGTAAAACGTCGCCTCGGACGTGACGATGGTGCCCCCGTCCTCATGGAATTCGAGTGACTCGACCGGCGTGTTCATGACGAGCTCGGCGCCATTTGCGGTGGCTCGTTCGCGATACGCTCGAATCGCGTTCTCGCTGTAGAGCAGTCCCGACTCGGTCTCATAGCAACCGATATAGTCGTCTGGAATCGAGAGTCCGGGCCAACGTGTCTCGATGTCTCCTTTCGACAAACGCTGGAGCGGCAAGTCATACTTTTCGGCCGAGGCAATCGTCTCACCGAGAAACGCCGAATCGCGTGGCCCGATACCGAGGACACCCGTTTTCTTGAAAATAGGATACTGCGACGTACGGTCGAGATCTTCCCATAATTTTTGGGCCCGTTTGACGAGTGAGACATACGCACGACCTTCCCCGTAGGCATGTCGGATCATCCGGGTGTCCCCGTGATGACTACCTTTGTTGTGAGGCGGGTCGAACGCATCGATAACGAGCGTATGGGCACCGCGTTCCGTCAAAAACGAGGCGGCTGACATGCCCATCGTGCCGGCGCCGATGACGGCGACATCATATCGTACTGGTTGTGACATATGGACATCAATCCTTTCTACTGGAGCATTAGTAGAATGGTATGGAAAAGCTGGATAATTGTCAATTTTTTCTTGTTGAGTAGGACGAATCAGTAAGGAATCAGGGAATTGAATCTACGTGTCAATTTTTCCTATGGAAAGGGGACTACAGATCATGTTGAATTCACGTGAGACGTATCGTGTATTGGCAGAACAACTCGAGACAGCTCGACAAGTCCACACAATAGACCGTGTCGAGACAATCATCAAACCGATTCCCGACTCGGATGTCAGCGGGGATTTGGACCCGCGCGTCCTGGCCGTCATCCAAGGCTATGTTGCAGCCGAGCCGGAAACGTCATTCGACTTGGCGACGGCCCGTGCCAGCATGGGTTGGCCGAACCGTGACGTGACGACGATGGACATCGCGACAGACCACGTTATGATTCCGAGCGATGACGGTGACATCCCGGCACGCCTGTATCGGCCGCGTACGGAAGAGACGTTACCGGCCATCGTATTCTTTCACGGCGGCGGGTTCTTCGGTGGGACGCTCGATACGGTGGAGAACCCGTGTAAACTGCTCGCCGAGAAAGCGAACACTCTCGTCGTCTCGATCGATTACCGACTCGCGCCGGAGCATCCGTTTCCGGCCGGGCTGAACGACTGTTTCCGAGCGGTTGAATGGGTATACGATCAGGCTGAAGAGTTGAACGTGCGGCAGGATCGCATCGACGTCGCCGGCGACAGTGCCGGCGGCAACTTGGCGACCGCTTGTTGCTTACTCGACCGATCGAACGAGACGAACATGATTCGTTTCCAGGCGCTCATTTATCCGGTCGTCAATCTAGGCTCAATCCCGACAGACGATTACGAATGGAAACTCGACGATTATGAGATCAAGCACCACCACGATTTGATCCGTGGCGTCGTCATGGCGCTCGGGGATTCGGACGGTTTGCTCAACCACGTGTACTTACAAGGCAAGGCCGAACTGACCGACCCGCTCGTCTCTCCATTGTTCGCCGAGGATGTGACCGGCCTTCCGCCAGCGCTCATTATCACGGCCGAATATGACTATCTGCGCCTTGAAGGCGAGGCGTACGCGCGTAAACTCGCACGCGACGGAGTACCGACGCGACTGATTCAATACCGCGGGATGGACCACGCCTTTATGGACAAGCTCGGCGACTACCCGCAAGCCGAAGACTGCATGATTGAAATCGCAAATGGACTGAAGGAGATGACACGATGAAGACTTACACATTGAACTGGGATACATATAAACAATTGGCGCGGACAGCCGTCTCAGAAGGGGCCGTCCTCTTGAAGAACGAGCACGCGACGCTTCCGATTCAAACAGGGACGACCGTTTCTGTGTTCGGACGCAGCCAATTCAACTACTACAAGAGCGGTACAGGATCAGGCGGGATGGTCAACGTCTCGCACGTGACGAGTCCGCTCGAGGCGCTTCAAGCGACAGAAGGGATTCAGTTGAACGATTCGCTTCTCAAGAGGTACGAGACGTGGGTCGAGGCGAACCCGTTCGACCAAGGTGTCGGCTGGGCCGGAGAACCGTGGTCGCAGCCGGAGATGGAAGTGACGGACGAGCTCGTCGCGGAAGCGGCCGTGGCTTCTGATTTGGCGCTCATCTTCATCGGACGCACGGCCGGTGAGGACCGGGATAACACGGCCGACCCGGGTAGCTATTTGTTGACGGACATCGAGCAGGCGCTGATTGAGAAGGTATCAAAGACATTCACGAAGACGGCTGTCGTCTTGAACGTCGGCAATATCATCGACATGGATTGGGCGCACAAACCGAGCGCGATTCTTTATACGTGGCAAGGCGGAATGGAAGGTGGCACTGGACTCGTCGACGTCTTGACGGGTGTCGTCACGCCATCTGGTAAGCTGACCGATACGATTGCCAAATCGATTGAGGACTACCCATCGACGAAAAATTTCGGTCATGCGGACAAGGGCATCTATCAAGAAGACATCTACGTTGGCTACCGCTATTTCGAGACGTTCGCTAAGGATTCGGTGCTCTATCCGTTCGGGTTCGGCTTGTCGTATACGACGTTCATGACCGACGTCGCGACGGCGAACGAACAGGACGGCGTGATCACGGTGACCGTCGATGTGACGAACACAGGCACCGTTGAAGGAAAAGAAGTCGTCCAACTTTACGTCGAGAAGCCGCAAGGTGTGCTCGGCAACCCAGCGCGTTCGCTCGTCGCCTTCGCTAAAACGGACACACTCGCACCGGGGGAACGGACGACGCTCACACTCAGCGTCCCGGTCACGGACTTTGCGAGCTATGACGACAACGGGGCGACCGGACACGTGTCGAGCTTTGTTCTCGAGGCCGGCACATACGAGCTTCACCTCGGGACCGACGTTCGCTCGGCCCAACCGGTGTTCACGTATGAAGTGGCATCTCTTCAAGTCGTCGAAAGGCTCAGCGAGAACATGGCCCCGATCACTCCGTTCGACCGACTCAAACCAGTCCTCGGCGAGCATGGCTATTTGGTCGAGTACGTACCGACGCCGCTCCGTGCGCTCGATGTCGAGGCACGTTACCTCGCCGAACGTCCGGTCACGCGCGACTACGCCGGTGACAACGGCATCACACTGAAGGACGTTTACGCCGGCAAGGTCGAGCTCGATGAGTTCCTCGATCAATTGACGGATGAGGATCTCGCCTGCATCGTTCGTGGACAAGGGATGAACTCGCCGCGTGTGACGCCGGGGACGGCCGCCGCATTCGGCGGGGTATCGGACCGCTTGAACGAACTCGGCATCCCAGCAGCATGTTGCGCGGACGGCCCGTCCGGCATCCGGATGGATATCGGGACGAAGGCATTCGCCCTTCCGAACGGGACGCTCCTCGCCTCGACGTTCAACGTCCAATTGGTGGAAGACCTGTTCGAGATGACAGGACTTGAGATGCGGAAAAACCGCGTCGATACGCTCCTCGGACCTGGGATGAACATCCACCGCAATCCGCTGAACGGCCGGAACTTCGAGTACTTCTCGGAAGACCCGCACGTGACCGGCAAGATGGCGATCGCTCAATTGAACGGGATGCATCGCGTCGGCGTGACGGGAACGCTCAAACACTTCAGCGCCAACAACCAAGAGGCGCACCGTCACGATATCGATTCAATCGTCTCGGAGCGGGCGCTACGCGAGATTTACTTGAAAGGGTTCGAGATGGCCGTCAAAGAAGGCAAGGCGACATCGATCATGACGACGTACGGCGCCGTCAACGGGGTATGGACGGCCGGACTCTATGACCAGAACACACGCGTCCTCCGCGACGAGTGGGGCTTTGACGGTATCGTCATGACCGACTGGTGGGCGAAAGTGAATCACCATGAAAACGAGCCGGCGAACCGTCAGAACACGGCGGCGATGGTCCAGTCGCAAAACGACTTATATATGGTCGTCGACCGTCCGGACACGAACTCGTTCGATGACAACACGGGCGCGGCGCTCGCTGATGGGACATTGACGCGTGGTGAACTGCTCCGGAGTGCGGCGAACATCTGTCGTTTCGTCTTACAGTCACCGGCGATGGAGCGCGAGCTCGGCATTCATGACGGCACGGTCGAGGTGGTCGGGCTCGACGAAGAGGCCGGACAAGCGATCGATTTCGATGTGACGTATCGCCACCTAGAAAACGGGGAAAGCGTCAGCATGAGTGACGCCGACACATCGACGGGGAACACCCACGTCTTTGCTGTTTCAGTCGATGAGACAGGCACGTACGACGTGACAATCACGGCGAAATCGGACGCGGGCGAACTTGCCCAGATGCCGGTCACGCTGTTCGCCAACAACATCCCGGGCCCAACGTTCACGTTCAACGGAACGGACGGCGAATGGGTGACGCAGACGAAGCAAGTATTCTTCCTGAATCAACATAACTACTTGCAACTCTATTTCGCACTTGGCGGTCTCGACGTGAAAGACATCACGTTTACGCTCGCGGACTCGTTCAGCATGAAAAACGGATGATCAACAAGAGCTCTTCATCGTATATGTTCGCCTGCCTTTTAAACATCACGAGATGTTTTGTATAATGGGGTCAACATCTTGTGATTTGAAAGGGGGGCGCATATACGTGGAAAATCGTTTGAGATTTTCTAAGTCTTCAATCACTCATGCAAAGCCAGTTGTCACAAAGGCGATCATTTGCATGGGGCAGAACGGTTAATTTGATCGCAATCTAGTACGTTACAACAATGGCTTTGCTTCCTTATTGTCGGATTTTTTATAAGGAGCGAGCAGAGATGAAGTACGTAAATGCGCAACATGTCCTTCCAGAGGAGTTGCTTCAAGAAGTTCAACGATACGTCCAAGGGGAGACGCTTTATGTGCCCCGGACCGGTCAAGAAAAGAAGCGCTGGGGAACAGTCAGTGGTGGCAAACAGTTGCTTGAACAGCGGAATGAAGCGATTCGAACATCTTTTGCGAAGGGGACTCGGGTCGAGGAGTTGGCGGCTGACTATCATTTGGCGGTCACGACCATTCGAAAAATCGTTTACTCTTCAAATTAATCAACGGCACGTCGCATAGTTGCGATTGTGCCGTTTTTGTATAAAACAGTTCTAACTTGAAGTCGGTGCAATCTTGTTTTGTAAAATCCTTTACACTAAAAGAAGTCAGGATTGAGAAAGGATGACTGAATATGCTAGAGCGTTTTATTGAGAACCACCAATTTAATTACATTCGAGAACAAGTCGAGACGATTCGAGATAGTCGAAAGAAAAGTTTACCGTCTTCCGTGTTACAAGCCGTCATCGATTTGGCCAATGCCAAAATTGCTTTTCTGTTTCCTGAAGCGACATCAGCTCAGCTTGCCATGTTGGACGTATCAAAGTTACAAACCGACGAAGCCTATGATGGGTTTATAGATGAGTTAAGACCTCACGTCCGGTCGTTTCCGCAAGTGTCGGAACAGCAAGTGAAAAAAATGTTTCCCAAACAGAAAAAACTAAGACTTCCAGACGCAGCGGAACTTAATGTGAATCGTATGTCCTACATGAGCTGGAACGACCTGCGTTCCAATCGGAAATATATCCTTTGCGAAAAGAATCATCAGCTGATTGGGATCGAGCTTAAGGCAAGCTCAAATGCGAAGAAAAATATTTGCGCCTTCTGTAATCAGTTGGCAGAAGTCTCATATTGTGTGACTATCACGAAAGCAAAACAAGCCAAAAATCCTGACTATTATAAAGCGATTGGGACATATATCTGTACAGATAGTGCCACGTGCAACGAAAAAATGACAAATCTTAACGGCTTAATGACGTTCGTCGAAACAGCTTTGACAGAGTGAGTAAAAGATCGACTGTCCGTCGATCTTTTTTGCATAGAGCCTAATAGATCGCTAGCTATGCTAATGCTTAGTTCTCTATTAGTATGCCTGAAGCGATTTGACGGCATAACGTAGCTGGTCGATCTCCTCGTTTTTCCATCCGTTTCGGTCTGCGGCGTTAATTAACTGCCGGCTCGTTTTGATGAGTGCCTCTGTTAATTCCACAAGTGTTACCGTTCCCATGATTGTTTGGGGACGATCCTCTTCTATCAATGTGAGCTCAACTTCTGTGCCGGTCACTTTTTTAGCAGATATTTGAATTGGACCGTCCATGAATTGGAATGAGTAGGTTTCCTGCAACGGGGCGAATAAGAGGGCGCGGCCATTGTCAATCCACCGTGTCAACACGATAGCAACGAAATCTGACCAGCCTTGTCCCGGGAAATAATCATGAAAATCGATGACGAAAGTGATGTTCCCAACGATTTGATTCGAGTATGTTAATGAATGTACACCAAGCGGACTACATCGTTAATGAGTTGACAGACATTCTAGAACTCCTTAGTCCACCTCACGTTGCGTGTTGAAAGATTCTGAATCGATTTCGGGTATGGTTTCGTATATAAGGTACCACATACAATCGGAGGGATGACGATGAACACGCTCTACATGAAACAAAAGGTTTTCAGCCTACGTGGCCGGTTCAGTATCAAAGATGCAGATGAGAACGATCTTTATTTTGTAGAAGGTAGTTTTATGAAGTTACCGAAGTCGTTCACGATTTCTGACAAGAATGGATACGAGATTACGAAGATCACGAAAAAGACATTCAGCTTTTTGCCGACATTTTACGTCGATGTCGAGGGGGAGGAGACGTTAACGATTTCAAAAGAGTTCACGTTCTTCAAGCCGCGCTACACAATTGATGCAGCCGGGATTGAAGTCGATGGCAACTGGTGGGATATGAACTTCGAAGTACGCCAAAACGGACATGTCATCGGTAGTGTCCAAAAGAAGTGGCTAACGTGGGGCGATACGTACGAAATTCGAGTAGTCGATGATACGATGGAACACTTACTCATCTCAATCGTCGTCGCCATCGACTGCGTCAAAGCAGATCAAGCGGCATCTTCGAGCGCCGCGACGTAAAGGGGATGGAACGATGGAGTTTTGGGATGTGTATGATGTAGACCGCAAGAAAACAGGGCGAACGTGGCAACGAGGGATACGCCTTCCTCAAGATGATTATCATCTCGTCATCCACGTTTGCATTTTCAACAAGGATGGACAGATGTTGATTCAGCAGCGCCAACCGTTCAAAGACGGTTGGGCGAACATGTGGGACATCACCGTCGGAGGTAGCGCCACGGTCGGCGATACGAGTCAACAAGCGGCGATGCGCGAGCTTGAAGAAGAGATTGGGCTGAAACTTGATTTATCTAACACACGGCCCCATTTGACGGTCAACTTTGACGAAGGGTTCGATGATATCTATCTCGTCGAAGCAGAAGTTGACCTCGATGAGTTGACGCTCCAACCATCAGAAGTGCAAGCCGTGCAATGGGCGGATGAGGCGACGATTCTTGATATGATCAGGTCAGGGAAATTTATTCCGTATCACGAACCGATGATTCCGTTGCTGTTCGCGATGCGAGGACAATGGGGAGGTATCAATCATGTGGAAGTCATATAAGTGGATCAATGAACCAGACGAAGTGAGTCTCGGTGAAAGCTTGACGTTCCAGACAGCACCCGACACCGACTTTTGGCGGAACACCCATTACGGGTTCAACCGGATGACGGCCCACGCTTTGGTGACGGATGTGTCGTCTAAGCGGTTCACATGTCGCGCGACGATTGAGATGGATCCGAGCCATACATATGACCAGGCCGGCATCCTGTTATACGTTAACGACGAGCATTGGCTTAAGACGTCCGTCGAATATATTCCGGACGGACCGTCACACCTTGGGGCCGTCGTCACGTCCTTTGGCTACTCGGATTGGTCGACACGTGATTTCCCGAACGACGCCATCCGTGAACCGTTGACGTTTGAACTCGCCTACACCGATGGCGATGTTGAGGTGTTCTTCGAATACGAGGGGGGCACGCGTGAACAGTTGCGAATCGCTCACCTCCATGACGTCTCGACGTTACGCATCGGACCGTACGCCTGTAGTCCGGATCCGAAGGCGCCAGAATTCAACGTCACAATTTCAGATTGGACAGTTACGGAAGCATCGACTTGATATAAGGTCGGTGCTATCATATTCGTTAAAAGAAGAGTTGAACACAGAAATGCATCTTATTAAAGAGAATGTATCAGTTTTAGATGCCCGACATTTCACTCATGACGTAACACGAAAGAGCGCCTCGCATGTGAGACGCTCTTTCGTGTTTAAGACTCTCGTTTCCGGCTAATCAACCGTGCCGTCCGAAGCAAAGAAGGTAGTAGCTTCCGACGCTTGCGAATGGCCAAATACCTAGCTTCCCACGTCGGTTTGAACTTATGTTTGAACTGACGAAGCCCGCTGAACGGGTAGATATAACTGATGTTTTCGAAAATATCGGCTGCAATCCGCTCCGGCCAGTACGCGAACGTGTGCTCACCGACCGATGCGAGTGGCGCCATGCCAAGACCGACGTAGGCGTAGTCGTTGGCTCGTGCCCACTCGATTACATGGAGAATCAGCACCTCAATCGAGCCGGGCAGAGCATCATTCTTAGAGCGCATTAAATCGATGGAGACGGTATCACTGCCGCGGAGCAACGTGATGAAGGCGATGACTTGTCCCGTGTCATCACGTAGGAGAGCAACCGGATAATGGGTCAAAGCCTGTTCGTTGAAAAACCCGAGCGAGAATCCTTTCTCGCTTCGATTGCCGAGCCAGTCGTCCGAGATGAAGCGCAGTGACATGATCAAGTCGGGCGATGGATGCATGACGATGTCAGCCGTATAGTCTCGCTTCGTGAATTGGTTATAAAGCGAGCGCATGTTGGCGCGTTTTTTACCGGTGAGCGAGAATGTGGCGACGTCGACCGTCGCTTCCTCACCGAGCTTGAAGAACGTGAAGCCGGCATCATGCAGGCGCGGCATCCAGTCCGGGGTGACTTGATAAAAAATCGGGATATAGCCGAGCCGGTCCGTTTCTTCGATAAAGGTGAGCAACAGGTGTGACGCGGCGTCTCGCGCTCCTTGCACATCCCCGAGAACGATGGCGTGATTGCCGGATACGGCGAACAAGAGACACGCCTCGTCGTCCGGCCCATAATAGACGAGCTTGTCGTTCATATAGGCCAAATCGAACGTGTTCGTCGTCGTATGTGTGGCTTGAAACGTCGCGAAACGGGACGGTTCGAACGACGTGCCGAGCTTCGGACGTTTCAATCGGTTGAACAGAATAAACATCCCAATTAACAGCAGTCCGGATAAGACGACGGCGGCGATGCTCAACCCGGCGGCAGCTTCCGGGTCAAAGAAAATCGTGTCGGTCTGACTGAACGATTGCAGCAGGAACGCGTGCGTGCCGACATAGAGGCCGACATAGAAGACGTTGCGGACAAAGCGGCTGACGGTCACGATGGAGCGATAGCGTCTATGCTGGGTCCGGGTCAACCAGACGAACAGGGCGAACCCGCCGACGACGAACGCTTCAAACAGATTGAAGCCGCGTGCGATGACACCGAGGCTGGCGACGACACAGGCGACCCCGACGAGCCAGAGGACGCGTTTCGTCCGGATGTACATGCCGAACGTGGTCAGTAACGTCAACAGACCGGCTGTGAACAGCGCGAGCGTGCCGACCCACTGTAACCAGAGGGCAGTCGAATAGAGCGGTGACACGCTCGGCAACAACGTCTGAAACCACAAGACGAGGCTCGTCATCAATGCAATCAGGCTTCCGGCGAGCCGACCAGTCTTAGCGAGCGTGCGTGACACGATGCGCCAGACGACAGTCCCAATCTCATAGGACGACCCGATGATCGGTTTATACTCGATCTGTTTGACGACCTGGTCTCCGAAGACGAGAGCCGCCAAGAACAGGCCAATCATGAACGGGACGATGAAGTAGACGAAGCGATAGACGATTAATGACGACAAGACAATCTCTTGGTCGATGCCGAGCTGGGTCATCCCGACGAGGTATAATAAATCAAACGAACCGACACCCCCCGGGACGAGCGAGACGACCCCGACAATGGTCGCGACGATGAAGACACCCATCATGGCCGTGAGCGGTGCCTCGCCTCCGAGTAGATGCAGGGCATACAAGGCGACGAGTCCGGCCGTCACCCATTCGGCGAGCGACGTCGCGATATAGCCGAGCAATGTCGTCCAATCCAAGTTCGACCGCTTCCGCGTCACGTATATGTAGAGCGGTAGGACGGCGAGTGTCGCGACGAGCACCGGCCAAATCCACTGTTTCGTTCCGGTGAGTGCACTGGCCGGGAAAAGCCCGAGCAGCACACCTGCGGCCAGCAGCGACAAGCCACTGATGAGCGTCGGGGTCATCCATCCGATGGCCCGGAGCAACCGCTTCGTGTCCGTATACGGTCGATACAGCGACGTCCGGAGCGCGATGCCGATGACGCCGCCGAACCCGATCATACCGTTCATCGAGTTGGTGATCCAAGCCGCCCGAAGCAGTTTCGAGAGCGGGATATGGACGTCAAGCGAACGCAATAAAAAGTAGTCGTATCCGGTCATCGACAAGACGGCGATGAGGCCGAGGCCGATCAAGGTAATCTGTTCGAAACCCGTCAACGCCTCTAACGTTTGAAACGCCGCGGCAAGCGACAAGTTTTGGAGCTCTTGACCGCTCTGATAAAGAATCAATCCAATCAATAGGAATGGAAGCAACCATTTCAGTTGTTTCCAGGAAATTCGCTTTTGCATCGTATGTGCTCCTTCTGACAAACTATCGAAATCTTGATTAGCTAAAGTGTACTCAATTGAGTCGTGTAATCATAGTACGAGTCAGAAGCGAAGACGGATTCAAAATCAATGAGATTCGTGAATGGCGCGAATGTAGACTGTAAGCGCAAGAAACAGGACGAGTGAACAAAAATCAATCTGCTACAGTGAAACAAAAGGGGGGACTGAGATGCTGACGTTTGAAGAGAAGTGGGAGAAAGTGCTCGCCTGCGACGCGGCGTATGACGGGCAGTTCTATACCGCGGTCAAGACGACCGGCATTTACTGTCGGCCCTCGTGCCGCTCGCGGAAGCCGAAGCGGGAGAACGTCGATTTTTACGAGACGAAGGCTGAAGCGGAGTCGTCCGGCTTTCGGCCGTGCAAACGATGCCAGCCCGAAGTCGACCGCAGCCCGGCAAGCGCACTCGTCCAAGACGTGACGACGTTCGTGCTCACGCATTACAAACGGCCGCTCAAGCTCGAGGAGATTGCCGAGCACGTCAACCTGAGCCCGTTTTATGTCGAGCGGACGTTCACGCAAGCGACGGGCGAGACGCCGCGCCGTCTGCTCGAAAAGATTCGCATCGACAAGGCGGCCCATCTGTTGCGGACGACGGACATGAGCAATCTCGCCATCTGTTATGAGGTCGGGTTTCAAACCCCATCCAACTTTTATCGCGTCTTCCGTCGCCTAAAGGGCTGTTCACCGAGCATGTATCGAAAGGAGGGAGCCGATGAACCGTTCATCGTTCGAGATTCAGGTCACTCCTCCATTTGATTTTCAGCAATATCTGCAGTTTCTGCGACGATCCAACGATGAAGTGATGCATGTCGCAAGCGAGGCGTCCGTCTCAAAGCTTTTCGATGTGGACGGACGGTTGCTGCTAGGGGACATCACGGAGACGTCCCAAGGGCTCGTCATCACGTTCCGGGAAGACGTCATCACGAGCACGGAACAAGAACAGGTGGAACGATATGTCCACGAATGGTTCGACCTCGACCAAGACGTCGCGACGTTCGTGCGAATGGCTGAGACAGATGAACTGTTGCGTCCGCTCGTCCGAGAGTACGAGGGGCTGCGTCTGATCGGGTTCCCGGACTTGTTCGAGGCGCTCACGTGGGCCGTCATCGGTCAACAGATCACACTCTCGTTCGCCTATACGCTGAAACGACGGTTCGTCGAGCAATATGGACCATCCCGGGAAGTGGACGGCGTGACGTACTGGGCTTTCCCGACCCCAGAGACGATCGCGCTCCTCGACCCGAGTGAACTGAGACAGCTTCAATTCAGCACCCGGAAAGCAGAATATATCATCGGCATCGCCCAGAAGATGACGGACGGACGATTGTCGAAACAGCAGTTGCGCAGCGAGCCACCCGACGTGATGCATGAACGGTTGCTGAGCTTACGCGGTGTCGGGGAGTGGACGGCCGCGTATGTCCGGATGAAGTGTTTCCAAGACCCGACGGCGTTCCCGGTCGCGGACGCCGGTCTGCATCAGGCGTTGAAGCATCATCTCGGGCGAAGCGACAAGTTGACGGCGAACGAAGTGAGGTTGTACGGGGAACGGTTTGCCGGATGGGAAGCGTACGCCACATTCTATTTATGGAGGTCATTGTATGGAGACGTATAGATTCGACTATGTGAGTCCGATTGGAATTTTAGAGATCGTCGGGACAGAGACGGCCATCCGCTCCCTCTTGTTCGTCGAACGCGAAGATGTCCGTTTTGAAGCGGATGAGTCGACGCCAGACGTGTTGACGATGTGCTACCGAGAAATCGAGGAGTACTTCGACGGACGCAGGCAAACGTTTACGTTCCCGTATGAAGTCGAGGGAACACCTTTTCAGAAAGATGTCTGGCAGGCGTTGGCGACAATCCCATATGCCGTGACGGCGTCTTATCGAGAATTGGCCGTGAAACTAGGTCGGGACCGCGCCGTCCGGGCCGTCGGCAGTGCCAACGGACGCAACCGGTTGAGCATCGTCATCCCGTGCCATCGCGTCATCGGATCGAATGGGACGTTGACGGGTTATGCGGGCGGACTGTGGCGGAAGGAATGGCTGCTTCGGCACGAACAAGCCAACGCATATTCAGGCCTGGCAAAAAAACATCTACCCCTCCATATCTGATACAATGGAGAAGTCCTATCGTGACGTCTGAATCGACGTAGTGGTCTAGGGCGATTCTCGTCACTCAGGAGCGATTTTTGGAGGGTACTATGATTAGATTATTGGCAGATTCAACTTGTGATTTATCTGATGAGATTTTAGCGAAATATGACATCGGCGTCGCGCCGCTGATCATCACGATTGACAACAAATCGTATGAGGACCGCGTCGACATCCAGCCCGATGAGTTTTACGGAATGTTGGAAGCGCTACCGGAATTCCCGACGACGGGGATGCCGAGCCCAGCGACATTTATGAAGCTGATGGAAGAGTCCGTCGAGAGCGGACATGATGAGATTTTATGTATCTGTATGTCGAGCGGGACGAGCGGATCGTATCAATCGGCCGTGCTCGGAAAAGAGTACTTCGAAGAGGCGCATCCCGATTCGACGGTGAAGATTCATATCGTCGACTCACGCTCGATGAGCCACGGGAGCGGTTGGCTCTTGATGAAGAGTGCCCAGATGCGCGAAGCCGGGGCGACGTTCGAGGAGCTCGTCGAGTTCAATGAGACGTATAAGATGAAAGTGAAGCACTTCTTGTCGGTCGATGATTTGGACCACTTGATTAAGAGCGGACGCATCTCGAACGCGAGTGCCATCATCGGCAAGCTGTTGATGGTCAAGCCAATCATGAGCATGAAGAACGGGAAAGGCGCCATCGTCGCCAAAGAGCGGGGAACGCGGAAAGTGCTCAAGCACTATACGGACGAGTTCATCAAACGCTGCGACAAAGCTATCACGAACTTCGTCATCATCGGCTATACGTCAGATCAAAAGATTGCCGAGAACTTGAAGGCGAAGATTCAAGCCGAATCCGACTTCAAAGGCGAGATTTACCTGATGCAGATGGGCGTCTCGGTCGGGACGCACGTCGGTCTCGGGGCCATCTCGATGTTCTTTGTGGAGAAATAAAACGAAAGCCGTCTCGGGAAAGAGACGGCTTTTTCTGTGGATAACGTTATCCACAGGTAGGGACGGACCAGACACGTTCCACGGACCAAGAGTTATCCACAATATCGAGGCGATAGACGTCGGGATTGCTGAGATTGCGCCACGTGTCGAAGTCATAGCGGTTATCCACATGTTGAAGAAGCAACGCGAGCAGGTTTCCGTGCGTCACGAGGACGGTCGTGCCGTTTACGTCGTCAAGTGATTCGATGACGCTCAAAATCCGGTCCGTCGCATCTTGACCCGACTCAGCACCTGACAGACGAAACGAGGCATCGGTGAACGAATGACGGAGCAGCTCGAACCAATCTTCTCGAGGTTCAAGCGAGAGGATGCGTTCGCGCAACTTCGGCTCCGTCTCGATGGTCAGCTGCTTGGATGTGGCGAGCGGTGCGATCGAGGCAGTAGCTCGCGTATAGTCGCTCGAGATGATGCGATCGACGGGAACATCTTGAAAGAAGTCAGCGAGGGCGAGTGCCTGTTGTTCGCCGGCCTCGGTGAGCGGGGCGTCCGGCTCTTGGCCAGTCGCCGAGCAATGACGGATGAGATAGAACGTAGACATGGAGTTCCTCCTTGATCATTTTTATGCAGAAGATAATAATGAAATATATGTAAAATAAAATACTGGTATTGAAATTATTTGAATTTAGTATAAATCATGTTGGAGGTACATATGACTCATTTTACAGAACAACTCAAAAATTCGTTAGAAAAGGGGTTCATTGATAAGCATCATCATCACGTGAGTCCATTTAAACCTGAGTTATTAATGAATGAAAAACATAAACGACAAGATGTACTCACTTCGCTTCTAGACGAACTAAAGGGATGCCAATCTTTCTTATTCTCTGTTGCGTTTATTACGGAAGCTGGCTTAGCTACGTTAAAATCTACGCTTTCCGACTTACATGACAAAGGTATCCGTGGAAAAATCATGACCTCAACGTACCAATACTTTAATCAACCTAAAGTCTTTAAAGAACTATTAAAACTGAAGAATGTAGATATTCGCATTTCAGAAGTTGAGGCATTCCACTCTAAGGGATACATTTTTCAACACGAAGAGTACTACTCATTAATTGTTGGAAGCTCTAATTTGACGTCTGGAGCGTTAAAGACAAATTATGAGTGGAATCTGAAGTTGACCTCTCACGAGAATGGAGAAATTGTCGGACACTTCCTCGATCAGTTTGAAGAAATGTGGAGTGTTTCAGTTCCATTGACACTTGAATGGATTTCAGCTTATGAACGTTCGTATCGTCCAGTCTTTGGAGAACGTGTAGCTGAGTTTCCAGACTCGTATGGAGTAAATCGATTAAAAGAAGCGTTACAAGTAGAACCTAATTCGATGCAACTAGCAGCTTTAAGTGGGATTGAGGCCGTTCGTGCGCATGGAAATACAAGAGCGCTCGTCGTATCAGCGACGGGCACGGGAAAAACATATTTAGCCGCTTTTGATGTTCGTCGCTATCGACCGAAGCGAATGCTATTCGTAGTGCATCGCGAACAGATTTTGCAAAAAGCAAAGAATGATTTTCATCGAGTCATTGGTGGTGATGAAAGTGATTTTGGTATCCTGTCAGGTTCGAGCCGAGCAATGGGGGCCAGGTATGTCTTTGCAACGATCCAAACAATTTCTAAACAAGAAACATTAGATCAGTTTGACCGAGACGCATTTGACTACGTATTGATTGATGAGAGTCACCGAGCAGGAGCGGTTACATATCAACGAATTATAGAACATTTCACACCACAATTTTTATTAGGAATGACAGCAACTCCTGAACGTTCAGATGGATATGATTTATTTAAGTTGTTTGATTACAACATTGCATATGAGATTCGGTTACAAGAAGCGCTTGAAGAGGACATGTTGTGTCCTTTCCACTATTTTGGAGTGACAGATCTTGAAGTGAGTGGAAATCAAGTTGAGTTTGATGTATTCACTCAGCTCGTTTCAGAGGAGCGTGTAGAACGGATTATCGAGAAGATTGATTACTATGGTTTTTCTGGAGAGCGTTTATGTGGTTTGATGTTCTGTAGTTCAAAACGAGAAGCGAAACGACTTTCAGAGGAATTGAATCATCGAGGTTTTAGAACATGTGCTTTAACGGGAGATGATTCGCAAGAAAAGAGACGAGTTGAAGTGACTAATTTGGAAGAGGGTCGTCTAGATTACATTTTAACAGTTGATATATTCAACGAAGGTATTGATATTCCAAGCATTAATCAAGTCGTCATGTTGCGACAGACAGAATCAAGTATTATTTTTATTCAACAACTAGGACGGGGATTAAGAAAACACAGCTCAAAACAATACGTGACCGTTATCGATTTCATTGCTAACTACAAAAATAACTATTTGATTCCAATCGCTTTATCCGGAGACCGCTCTCAAAATAAAGATTCGATTCGGAGAAAAGTAATCGATCGTAGCTATATTTCTGGCACGTCGACCATTAATTTTGAAGCCATCGCAAAAGAGCGAATTTACGAATCGATTAATCAAGCAAAACTAACGGACTTAAAAGTGTTAAAAGAGGCTTATCACAATTTGAAAAACCGTTTAGGCCGACCTCCGATGCTAAGTGATTTTGTTGAACATTATTCAATGGATCCAATTGTTATTGGAACAAAGAAGGGTCATTACGGTGCCTTTTTGAATATAGTGGAGCCTGATCTCCCTGATCTTCCTTCCATTCATTCGAAAGTTCTGTTGATGGTGACCCAAGAGTTATTATCAGGAAAACGAGTACATGAGGCATTGTTAATGCAACTTCTGTTGGAGCAGGAAAGTTTGAACAAACAAGATTTTATTCATCGCTTGCGTGAGCAGGGCATACGAAGTGATCAAGCTACCATTCACTCTTTAGAAAACGTATTATCACTAAACTTCTTTAAAGATGCTGATCGATTGAAGTATGGAGGACACGCCTTAATTTCTTGGGAAGGTGAGGTGTATAGATTCTCATCTCATATGCACTCTTTATTAAAAGATGAATGGTTCACTCAGCTGTTTAAAGATGTATTAACAGCTTCCTTAGCTAGAGGTCAACGATACGATCAAACAAAACCATTAACCCGACTTGAAAAGTACACGAGGAAAGATGCTTGCCGCCTATTAAATTGGGACAAAGAAGAACAATCTACGATATATGGCTACAAAATAAAACATCAAACTTGTCCGATTTTTGTCACATACCATAAGGGTGAAGACGTTGAAGCTAGCGTCAATTATGGAGACTCCTTTATTAATCCAGAAGTGTTTCATTGGTATACGAGAAGCAGAAGAACGACAAAATCGGAAGAAGTACGTAAAATCATTGAAGCACAGGAAAGAGAAATCGATATTCATCTCTTTGTGAAAAAGGATGATGATGAGGGCGGAGATTTCTACTATTTGGGTGAAGTCAAACCGGATCGCGAATCTGTTCAAGATACGACAATGCTGAATCAAGACGGACAGGAATTGTCTGTTGTTACGATGAACTTACTCCTCCAAGAACGTGTCGATCAGCAAATTTACGACTACTTACACGAACAAACGCATTAACAAAAGCCGAGACGTGATGGTTACACGTTCTCGGCTTTTGTCGTTTGATTAATGACGTCGTTGACGGCAGGAATATCTGCTGGGGCCCACACAAGGGAATGTAAGTTATCGCGTTTTAACCAAATTAACGCATCGTGTTCTGTCGCGGTAGGCGTTCCTGATTTTAACTCAGCACGCAATGAAATCAATTGAATGATGAACGTTTCATATTCATGTACATGTTCATTAATCACTTCGTGCGCAGTGATTTCGCAAGCTAACTCTTCAGAAATCTCACGTTCAAGTGCTTCTTGCAAATTCTCACCGTCTTCAACTTTTCCACCAGGAAACTCCCACATGTTTGGAATCATCATATTTGTTGAGCGAAGGGCGCAGAGAATTTCTTGATTTTCATTTTCAATCACTGCTGCAACTACTTTTACTTTCTTTTTCATTATAGCTACCTCATTCTCTTAAGTATTGATTGTATTCATCATAACATCTCTAGTTCCGCGAGATGACTTCGTTAGAATCTCTAAAAGTTTTCCGTACTTAACCCTTATCAAACATCACAAAAGCGTTATAATCAATATAACAATTATAAACGGGGCGAGTCGGCGAATGGGGATTTACCGAATCGTCTCATACACAAATCCAGGGGAGAAGGATGGGGTTTTCATGAGCAGTGTTCAAAAGAGAACAGACGTCATTTTGATTGGTGCAGGCATCATGAGTGCGACACTCGGGTCGCTTTTTAAAGAGCTCGTACCAGAGTGGGAAGTCAAAGTGTTTGAGAAGCTCGAAAGTGCAGGGGAAGAGAGTTCGAACGAATGGAACAACGCCGGGACGGGACATGCCGCCCTCTGCGAGTTGAACTATACGACCGAGAAGCCGGATGGCACGCTCGATATCTCGAAAGCAATCAACGTGAACGAGCAGTTCCAAATCTCGCGTCAGTTTTGGGCGCATCTCGTCAACAAAGGCTTGATTCAAAATCCGGAAGCGTTCATCCGTTCGATTCCACATATGAGTATGGTCCAAGGCGAGAACGATGTCCGCTTCTTGAAGAAACGTTTGGAAGCGCTAACAAATAATCCGTTGTTTGAAGGGATGGTCTTATCGGATGACCCGGAACAACTCCGTGACTGGATGCCGATTGTCATGGAAGGACGTTCCGTCGATGAGCCGATCGCGGCGACGAAAATCGATTCAGGTACCGACGTCAACTTCGGTGCGCTTACACGGATGCTGTTTGACCATTTGACCGGCCAAGGCGTCGAGGTCAATTACAAGCATAGCGTCGAGGACGTGAAACGGTTGGCGAACGGATTGTGGGAAGTGAAAGTGAAAGACATCGAGGCGAACACGATTGAGACGCATACGGCGCCGTTCTTGTTTATCGGCGGCGGTGGAGGCAGCCTGCCGCTCCTTCAAAAGACGGGCATCCCGGAGTCGAAGCACATCGGCGGATTCCCGGTGAGCGGTCTGTTCCTCGTCTGTAAGAACCGTGACGTCATCGAACAGCACAACGCGAAAGTATACGGCAAAGCGAAAGTCGGCGCACCGCCGATGTCGGTGCCGCACCTCGACACGCGCTTCATCGAAGGGCGTAAAGAGTTGTTGTTTGGACCGTTCGCCGGCTTCACGCCGAAGTTCTTGAAAACGGGCTCGAACCTCGACCTCCTCCAATCGGTCAAACCGTACAACGTCGTGACGATGCTCGCGGCCGGGGCGAAAGAGATGCCGCTCACGAAATATTTGATTGAGCAGGTGCTCTTGTCACACAACAAACGGATGGACGAGCTGCGCGAATTCATTCCGACCGCGAAAAATGAGGACTGGGAAATCGTCGTCGCCGGACAACGCGTGCAAGTCATTAAAGACACGCCGGACGGAAAAGGGACGCTCCAGTTCGGAACGGAAGTCGTCAGCGCCGAAGATGGATCGGTCGCAGCACTTCTCGGTGCGTCACCGGGCGCGTCGACGGCCGTGCACGTCATGTTAAAAGTGCTCGAGCAGTGCTTCCCAAGCCGGATGCCGGAATGGGAACCGAAAATCAAAGAGATGGTGCCGTCTTATGGCGTCTCACTCTCCGATCACCCGGAACTGTTCAAGACGATTCACGAATCGACAGCGATGGCGCTCGGCTTGAAAGAGAAAGGTGTCGTCCACAACTAAGCGAGTAAAGGCGAGGATATGTTCATATTCTCGCTTTTTCTTTTTAATTTTTGCATAAAAAAAAAGACCTCTTCGCACGGAAGGGGCCAATCAAGTAGTGGCGACAGGTTCTTCGCTCAAATAAGCAGCAATTTGTTGATCGATGATTTCTTCCGATAATTCAAGCGCGAGCGAAAGTTCTTTCACGAGGATCGTTTTAGCGTTCTCTAGAATCTTACGGTCCTGTTCATATAACTTTTTGTTCAACAAGAGAGCTTCGCTTTGGCGGCGAGCAAGCGTGTTGATGACTTGAGCGATCTCGTGACGGTTACCCGAGTGCACGACGTTCAAGAATTCACGATTGCGGTTGTTCGGATGGGGATTCCATTCGACACCCGGCGAGCGGAACGATTCAAGGATCTCTTTTGCTTCTTTGGCTTCTAGGAGCGTCAACATCATCACTTTATCACTATCGACGGGGATACTGATTTGCAACTTCTGTGCGTTGTTGATGGGATGGAGCGTATAGTACGACTTCGTCTCACCCGCGACCGTCATATCGGAAATGTCGTCAATGCGGCAAACTCCGTGGGTCGAATAAATGATTAAATCACCAGTTTTGAACAAATCGATCACCTCTTCCTTTCATCAAGTATAGTAGTTCATGACACGAAATGTCAACTCGGTTGACATTTGAGGTGAGATATGACACAAAAAAATCCCTCCCAATCGTTAGGAGAGATTACAAATTCCAGTCGGCTTTCAACAACATTTTCAGTTGTCGGAACGCGGCGTCACCGAGTGAATCGGCTATTTTTTGTTCGAGTTCGGCTTTCAGTGCCTCGTTCTGTTCGTAGCAACGGACCCCGAGCTCGGTCAGCTCGATACATTTATCTTTTCGGCTCGTCGGATGATCGGTCACCGTGACGAGTTCTTTCGTCTTCAAGTTCTTGATGAGCTTATGGATCGCTTGACGGGAGATGTGGACGTTGCGCGTCACTTCGGCAATGGTCGGCTTCGTCTTATAGATGCGGGCGAGCACGTACCATTCGGAGTTGGAGATATAGATATCGTGTTGCTCGTTCCAAGCCCGCTCGCTGATGCGTCGGATTTGGTCATGTCGCTCACTGAGGAGATCGAGGAGTCGTGTCGTTGGTTCTGTTGGAGTCAAATTGGTCACTCCTATTCGTTTTTGTCGTTCCTAACTATACAAAAGCGGATGTGTCACGTCAATGCGCGAAACGAGTTCACCATCCTCTGATAGGATTTGACGGTTTAGGGAACAGAAAAGCAGAGGAGGGACTTACATGCCGACACGTACCGATTTATTTCAACGCTATAAACAACATATTCTCGAACTACCCGACCTGGAGGAGACGACACTGAAGAGTGAACCGTTCCTGCTCGAGGAGGACTCGAACAAGCAGCTCACAATTTATTATGCGCCGTTCGAATATATTAATCCGAATGCTAAAGTCGTCATCGCAGGGATTACGCCAGGATTGTATCAAATGCGGCAATCGTTCGAGGCGATTCGTGATTTGGCGGACGCACCCGACGAGGAGGCGCTTCGAGCTGTCAAACAACGAGGTAGCTTCTCCGGACCGATTCGCAAGAACTTGGTGACGATGCTCGACGACTTGGAGTTGCATCACCACCTCGGTCTCCCGACGACGCTCGACTTATTTGGCGAGGCGAACCATCTTGTGCAGAATACGGCGGTGCTACCGTATCCCGTCTTCTATAAAGGGAAGAACTACAACGGGTCGAGTCCAGACATGTTGAAGACGGACTTGTTCCGGTCTTATGTCGAAGGCAGCTTCGCCGACGAGATGGCCGTCCTCGAGGACGCACTCATCTTGCCGATGGGCATCAACGTCCGTCGGGCCGTCGAGACGCTCGTCGACAAGGGCATCATCGCGCCAGAACGCGTCGTGAGCGGATTTCCCCATCCATCAGGGGGGAACGGCCATCGGCATCGCATCTTTGCCGAAAATCGTGAATCGATGCGGCGCCATATCGCTGACCATTTCAAACAGCACCCGTTAAAGTGAACCGCCCCGTGCGGTTCTTTTTTTTGTGAAGCACCTCACCTGACAAATTTGCTTTAGTTCGCTAAAATGGGGTACGAGGTTGACCCAGTTTTCCCATAAGAGAAAGGAACCGTCTATGATCACGTTAACGAATGTCAGCAAACAGTTCGGCCGCGACGCAGCCGTCCGTGACGTCTCGCTTCAGATCGAGCAGGGCGAGGTCTACGGCATCATCGGCGCGAGCGGGGCCGGCAAGTCGACGCTGCTCCGGTTGATGAACCTGCTCGAGACACCGGATACAGGGCAAGTCACGGTCGATGGGGACGAATTGACGAGCTTATCGAGTCGACAGCTACGCGAGAAGCGCCACGTCATCGGCATGATTTTCCAACAGTTTAATCTCGTCGCGAACAAGACCGTCTATGACAATGTGGCCGCTTCACTGAAGCTGGCTGGCCGGCCGCGCTCGACGCATGAGGCCCGGGTGCTCGAGTGCCTTCGTTTCGTCGGGCTCGAGTCGTTCAAAGATAAATACCCGGCACAGTTGAGCGGCGGGCAGAAACAGCGCGTCGCCATCGCGCGGGCGCTCGCGAACGAACCGCACGTCTTGTTATGTGATGAGCCGACGTCGTCGCTCGACCCGAATACGACGGCTGAAGTGCTCGGCGTGTTAAAGTCGATTAACGAGCGGCTCGGCGTCACCATCGTCATCGTGACACATGAGATGGACGTCATCAAACAAGTGTGCGACCGCGTGACCGTCATGACGGACGGTTCGGTGTATGAGACGATTGATGTCATTCCGAGTGGGGTCGCAGACATCGACGACAATCCGTCCTGGTTCGTCGATCAACTGAAGAAGGCAGGTGAACCACATGCCTGAGGTGCTCCTGCAATATCAGACCGAGATTTGGCAATCGATCGGCGAGACGTTCATCATGGTCGGCGTCTCGATTCTCGCGGCCGTCCTCCTCGGCCTGCCGCTCGGGACGTGGCTCTACTTGTCACGAAAAGGGCAACTGCTCGAAAATCGGGCCGTCTTCTCCGTGCTCAACTTGATCGTCAATATCGTCCGCTCGTTCCCGTTCCTGTTACTCGTCGTGTTTTTGATTCCATTTACGCGGCTCATCATCGGAACGGCCATCGGGACGGCGGCGGCAACCGTGCCGCTCGCCATCATCGCCATCGCCCATTACTCGCGACTCGTCGAGCAGTCACTCCTTGACGTACCGCGTGGCGTCGTCGAGGCGGCCGTGTCGATGGGGGCGTCCATCAAAGACGTCATCTTCAAGTTCTTGTACGTCGAGGCCCGTTCCGGTCTCGTCCTCGGGCTTACGACGTCAATCATTAGCTTCATCTCGTACTCGACCATCATGGGGGTGGTCGGGGGCGGTGGCATCGGCGACTTTGCCATCCGCTATGGTTATCAACAGTTCAAGACGGAGCTGATGATGTACATGATTTTGATTATGCTCGTCTTCGTCCAGATGATTCAGTTCACCGGTACGACGGTGGCCCGGCTCATCGACAAACGCTAATCACCTACAGAAAGAAGGAGAACTTATGAAAAAATTAATGGCGCTTTTCGCCTCACTCACACTCGTCCTCGCGGCGTGTGGGAACGATACCGAAACGAACACGACGGAAGCCCCGTCAAACGAGCCGCAGACGCTCAAAGTCGCATCGCTCATCCCACCGATGACGGATATGCTTGAAATCGCGAAAGAGCAACTCGCAGAAGACAACATCGAGCTCGAAATCGTCGTCCTCGGTGACAACGTCCAACCGAACACGGCGCTCGCAGCGAAAGAAGTCGACGCGAACTTCTTCCAACACGTTCCGTACATGGAAGAGTTCAACCGCAGCAATGATGCCAACCTCGTCCCAATCGAACCGATTTACTTCGCCAACTACGGTGTCTACTCGAAAGAGTATGACAACATGGACGATATCCCGGAAGGCGCGACGATTGCCATCGCGAATGACGTCTCAAACATCGATCGCTCGCTCTCGTTGCTCGCACAGCACGACGTGATTGAGCTCGGCGAGAAGAACGGTTCGTATTACACGCAAGCCGATATCACGGAAAACCCGAAGAACCTCAAGTTCGAGGAAGTCGATTTGCTCATGCTCGCGCGTGCGTACGATGATGTCGATGCGGTCCTCATGACGCCGGCTTATGCGGCTCCACTCGGCTTGACGCCGAAGAGCGATGCGCTCTTGACGGAAGGTGTCGAGAACGACTTCGCCATCACGCTTGTTGCTCGTGAAGACAACAAAGATGAAGAAGCGATCCAGAAACTCGGCGAAGCACTCACAAGTGACGAAGTCCGTGCATTCTTGGAAGAGAATTACGAAGAAACGGCGATTCCGGCGTTTTAACGAGAAAAGATTGAGCCCAGACGGCTCAATCTTTTTTAGTATTCCTCGTATTCTCTTGGGTCTTGATTATCGATGCGGCCGTCTGGCTTCGTCAGGGAGTTGAGCGTCTCCACCTCGTCCTCGGTCAATTCGAAGTTGAAGATGTCGAGGTTCTCTTTTTGGTGCAACTCACTCGATGAACGCGGGAGCGGGATGACACCGAGTTGGACGTGCCAACGCAGAATGACTTGGGACACGGTCTTGCCTTTTTGTCTTGCTAGTTCCGCGATCGTCTCGTCATGCGTGACAGTCCGGGCTCGGCTCAACGGACTCCATGCCTCAGTGATGATGCCGCGCTCTTTGTCAGCTTGACGCTGTTCTACTTGGGAGAAGTATGGGTGGAGCTCGATTTGGTTGATGACCGGTGTCTCACCCGTCTCCTCAATCAAACGGTCGAGGTGCTCAGGCATAAAGTTCGAGACGCCGATGGAGCGGATCCACCCGTTCTCTTTCGCTTGGATGAGTGCGCGCCACGCCTCCACGTATTTGTCTTGTTTCGGGTTCGGCCAATGTAACAGGAACAAGTCCCAATAGTCGAGGTTCGCCCGGTAGAGCGACTCACGAATCATCTCGAGCGCATCGTCGTAGTCGAAGTATTGGGCGCGAAGCTTCGACGTCAAGAACAGTTGCTCGCGCGGGATGCCGGATTGCCGGACGGCTTCGCCGACCGTTCCTTCATTGTCATAGCGAATTGCCGAATCGATGAGACGATAGCCGTTGCGGATAGCGCTCGTGATGGCGTCGACGCCCGGTTCACCTCGTAAATAAACGGTGCCGAGCCCGATTGCCGGAATCTCGTAGCCGTCATGTAGTTTGATGGTTGGGATGTTCATGAAATGCCTCCTCATTCAAAATCCGTTCTCTTGTCCGATATTCCACTTTCCGGGGGAATCAAACGTTTGAATCGGTCGGAGTTAATTAAAATGGAGTTGCCTATTTTCCTGTTTTTGGGGTAATTGGCATGAGGTGATGGGGATGAAGTGGTGGTGGATGTTCGGGATATTGGCCATTGGAGGAATGATGTTCGTCAATGAGGCTTGGTATGGAAACTCGGCGGCGTTTGGAACGGCGACCAGTATGATTATCGTGGCGTTGATTGGCCTAAAGAGTTTAGAAAACCGATATCGGATAAGAATGGGAGTCATCTTTTCATTATTGATTGCTGGAGCGATTTACTTTGGGTTGCCGAGTTATTCAGTCGCCGAGGCGGAACATACTTTGAAACATTCACACTGATACGGAACAAAGCCCGAAAACACGCTATCTTACGCGCTTTTGATTTAGAGTTGGTGTTTGTTTGGTGTTTAAAGATAATAAACGAAAATTAATGATGAAATACAAAACGGCCCTTTTTACACTTTCTGTTAGTGTTTGGATGAGCACCATTTTTTTATTATAGCTTGGAGGGTTTCGTTAAATAGTTGAGTTATTCACACATTCGCGACAAAATGTTAAACAAAACTACCTGTTTAGGTGATTAGGATGATAGCTGTTTGTTAAACAAACTATTTGAGCCTATGGCGGATATTCCAAAAAAAAACGGTAACTGGATCATGTTGTTCCATAATCTTCATTAGCTTTTGTTTAGTAATTGGAGCAAATTCTGAGTAACGCCAATGGATAATGTGAAAGAGTACACTTAAACTAACTACTTTTCTAAAGCCTGCTGAATAAAGAATGTACAATATAATGAATTTTTGTGATTGTATGTCGATGTTCGATAATATATAAGAGTTATTCCGTAAAACTGTTGGTTTTGTTTTGCTGTTCTTTTATAATTTTTCACTTTTACAATAGAACTTGATTCGAATCAATTTTTATTTCATAGAAACATCCTAGACTAGAGTCATCAACAAGGAATACAAATGAAAATGAAATTGGAGGGAATCAACATGCAAAGATATATATTAAGTAAAAAGAATTCCATTACACTGATCAGTGCAATTTTGATTGCACTTGCATTCTTCGGACGATTTTCCTTAGACAACATGGCCATTTTCAATTGGTCGCTCATCATTGCATCCATTCTTGGTGTGGCGCCGATTGCAATCCAAGCCTATCAGGCATTAAAAGTAAAAGTTGTCAGTATTGATGTTTTAGTTACCATTGCAGTTATTGGAGCAGTATTGATTCAAAATTATGAGGAATCAGCCATCGTTACTTTCTTATTCTTATTTGGTTCTTACTTGGAGCAGCGTACCTTGAACAAAACACGTTCTGCCATTAAAGAATTAACAGAGCTGGCACCAGAAAGTGCTTTAAAGCAAATGGAAAACGGAGAATTTGAAGAAGTAGATGTCGATGATGTAGACGAAGGTGATATTTTATTAGTTAAAACGGGTGCAAAAGTTCCGGTAGATGGAACAGTGTTAACTGGTGAAGGTCACATTAATGAAGCAAGTATTACTGGAGAATCTCTACCTGTAAGTAAAAAGGTTGATTCTGAAGTATTTGCAGGATCTATCTTAGAAAATGGAACGATCCAAATTCGAGCTGATCGTGTTGGAGAAGATACAACATTTGGTAGAATTATCGAATTGGTGGAAGAGGCACAAGATTCCAAATCAGAAGCAGAACGTTTCATTGACCGATTCTCAAAATACTATACACCAGCTGTGTTAGTCCTTGGTTTTATTGTTTGGTTTTTCTCAAAAGATATTGAACTAGCTATCACGATTCTTGTTTTAGGATGTCCAGGTGCATTAGTTATCGGGGTTCCTGTATCCAACGTTGCCGGTATCGGAAACGGTGCACGTAATGGTGTCCTCTTAAAAGGTAGTGAAGTTATCAATGACTTTAGCAGAGTAGATACTATCGTTTTTGATAAAACAGGAACATTGACAGTAGGAAACCCTGAAGTTGCCGAAAAAGAATTTTACGGAAAAAATACTGAAGAGGTTCTAGGATATTTAGCAAGTGTGGAGCGTGAATCGGACCACCCACTAGCGAAAGCTGTCCTACAGGATATTGGCGAGATAACTTTCTCTACTGTTGAAGAAACCGAAGTCGTTAAAGGTGGCGGAATTGTAGCAAAAATAGGTGTTCATCGTATAGCCGTTGGTAACGTAGCTTTAATGGAAAAGAAAAATGTGAAATTAAGCGAAAAAGCTAAAAAAGACGTCGAACGCTTTGAGAAAAATGGGAATTCTCTTGTGTTAACTGCGGTCGACGGAGAATTAAACGTTCTGATGGGTATTCGGGATCAAATCCGCCCAGGTGTTAAAAAAGATCTTCAAAAACTGAAAAAACTAGGGGTCAAAAACCTTGTCGTTCTTTCTGGGGACAACCAAGGAACCGTAGATTTAGTTGCTCGAGAACTTGGGTTAACAGAAGCACATGGTCATATGCTACCGGAAGGAAAATCTGCTTATATCGAAAAAATGCAAGCAGAAGGCGGGATCATTGCCTTTGTCGGTGACGGAGTGAATGATAGTCCTTCACTAGCCTTAGCAGATATCGGAATTGCCATGGGAAGTGGAACAGATGTTGCAATTGAAACATCAGATGTTGTTTTAATGAATTCTGACTTTAGTCGTTTACCACACGCATTAGGCTTAACAAAATCAACTTCAAGAAACATGAAACAGAACATTACCATAGCAGTTGGTGTGGTATTAGTCTTACTTGCCAGCCTACTATTTGGTGAATGGATGAATATGTCAATCGGGATGTTGGTTCACGAAGCAAGTATCTTAGTAGTCATCTTGAATGGTATGAGATTGCTTCGATACCGTTTGAGAGAATAATTTTAATAGAAAGCAGTCTTGATGAATGATAAAGGGGAAGTATTCAGGTAGGAAGAACAAAATACTCCCCTACTTTTTCTTAAAACTTGATTTGCATCAAATTCATTTCGTTGAACCTGAACTATACTTAAATTGTAAAGAAAAAGAGGGAAAACAAAAAAATAAAAGATAAGATGAAAGGAGAAATAATTCATGCAAAAAGCAGTTATTCAATTAGAAACATTATCTTGTCCATCTTGTATGCAAAAGATTGAAAATGCGGTGAAAGGATTAAACGGGGTTAATCATGATAGCTTAAAAGTATTATTTAATGCCAGTAAAGTAAAAGTAGATTTTGATTCAGAAACGATCACCATTAACGATATCGAAAAAGCCATTGAAGACTTAGGATATCCAGTCGTCAAATCAAAAGTAAAATCGGCCTAAGACCAAAAAACCACAAGAAAGAGGGAACGAATAATGTCTGAACAGACATTTAACGAAGTAATAACAAACCATTTTGAAAAGCTAGATTTATACACCACTGCAATTACACGGGCCCATGGTAAGAATCACCCAGAAGCCTTTGAAGTACGTGAATTGTTTGAAACAATTAGTGGAAAAGTAAAAGACGCAGGTACGAACAAACCTGACTTAGATGCTGAATTTGCTCAATTACGAAAAATCACAGACAACTACACCATTCCTGGAGATGTATGTGAAACGTATGGAGGCACATTCGAGATGTTATCAGAAGTAGATAAAGCATATCAGGCTTAAAGTAACTCAAAAACAAAAGAATAGATTGGTTTACGGTCGTTAAAAAATGAAGGGGGAAATGATTTATGCAAAAAGCAACGATTCAATTAGAAACCTTATCTTGCCCATCTTGTCTCCAAAAGATTGAAAATGCGGTGAAAGGAATAAACGGTGTGAATCAAGATAGCTTGAAAGTAATGTTCAATGCAAGTAAAGTAAAAGTAGATTTTGATTCAGAAGCAGTCGCTATTAACGATATCGAAAAGGCAATTGAAGACTTAGGATATCCTGTTGTCAAATCAAAGGTAAAACCTGCTTAATCGAGTGAATAGAAAGGAAGCCTAGGATGCCCTCTTAGGCTTTTTATAAAAGGAAGAGGTTATTTTGGAACAAAACCAATGTTGTCATCACCAACATGGACATGCAGAATGTATTCGTATTGTCCCCATTTTCAACCATTTGGAAGACTCACAAATGGATTTGATTGCGGAATCTGCCAAGACACTTCATCTTAAAAAAGGGGAAATGTTATTCCGTGCAGATGAGGAAGATGATACCTTATATATTATCAATTCAGGTAAGGCTCGGATTTACCGCTTATCGGATTCTGGAAAAGAACAACTTGTTCGCATTTTAAATCCTGGTGATTTTACAGGTGAAGTCGCCATTTTCCAACCTGGAAGTATTCATGAGAATTATGCGGAAGCACTACAAAATACATCTATTTGTTTAATTAAACGAGGTGATTTACAGAAGTATTTGGTGGAATATCCGCAGATCTCATTAAAAATACTGTCAGAAGTAACGATGCGTTTAAAGGATTCTGAAAAACAAACCACACAAGTAGCGATTGAAAATGTAGAAACCCGCATTATATCCTTTTTAGCTGAGAATATTGAAAAGGGAAGTGGCAATAGTCCAACGATTATCTTACCAATGTCCAAAAAGGATTTAGCCTCGTATCTTGGTACCACACCAGAAACAATCAGCCGTAAATTTACTACTCTAGAAGAACTTGGATTGATTAAACAGTTACCGAAAAAGAAAATTAAAATAATGGATTTAGATCAATTGTTACTTCATACTAAATAAATATAAGCAGAGTAGCGTGCCATCATTAACGTGTTAAGTTTAATAGTACAAAACATAAAATAACAAACATTTTAGCAATCCAATTAGCATATAAAATGGATTGCTAATTTTTGTTGATTTAACAATGTTTATCTACAAAAAGAAAGAGAAATGGCTACTTATTTGGCACTTATTTTACCAAGATGACATAAACTTGTGTCAACTGCATAATTCATTAGCAAAACACCCCTATTAACTAAGCTAATTACTCTGGACGGTTTGTCAAATTAAGCGCAACACTTCCTCCGCGAAGGCCTCGTGTGCGGTCCGCGATCGGCTTTTGACGTTTCCCTTTCTGGCGGAGCACGGTCAGGGGCACGTCGATCCGTCCCGCATAGATCCAACGGTAGATGGTGGAGAAGGCAATTATTCCTGTGTAGAGACGGCCGACGATCTGTTCCGGGGACCAGGTCGCACGCAGCTTCCCGACGATCGTCCGGCGCATCGTGTCGTCGAGTTTCGTCTTGGCGCCACAGTTGGTCTTCGCCTTCTCGTAGCGTTTCTGGGCACGTTCAGCCACGTAGTCGGGGTTCCGTCTGATTTCCCGCGAGACGGTCGAGGGCTGTCGCCCGAGCCGTCTCGCGATGGACCGGATGGACATCCCAAGCTCCAGATACGTCTCTATTTTCACGCGTTCCGTTGTGGTAAGATGAATATAGCTCATAGCGATTCCTCCGTCTGAATGTTTGTGTCGTAACTTCATTCTACACGAGGACGTCGCTGTGGGCTTTTTGTGCGTTCACTTTTGGGTGTTGCACTTAATTTTATAATTCATCAAACCAAAATGAAGTTGCCTATTTTCCTGTTTTTGGGATAATTGAAGAGAGGTGATGGGGATGAAGTGGTGGTGGATGTTCGGGATATTGGCCATTGGAGGAATGATGGTCGTAAATGAGGCTTGGTATGGAAACTCGGCGGCGTTTGGAACGGCGACCAGTATGATTATCGTGACGTTGATTGGCCTAAAGAGTTTAGAAAACCGATATCGGATAAGAATGGGAGTCATCTTTTCATTATTGATTGCTGGAGCAATTTACTTCGGGTTGCCGAATTATTCGGTCGCTGAGGCAGAACATAACCTGAAACAAGTACATAAGAACGTGAACTATGTGAATGATGTCGGGGTGGTGAACGAAGGCTGGAATCCGTTTCAACCAAACCGTGTCTATTTATTTGAAATCGATTCAGGGGACCGAGTCTTGTTTTTACCCGATTCAGGAGACATTATAAAAACGCGTCCTCCAATGTGAGGACGCGTTTCTGATTAGTTGCGAATCATATAATCGAAAGCACCGAGTGCGGCAGTCGCACCAGATCCCATCGAGATGATGATCTGTTTGTAGGCGCTGTTCGTGCAGTCGCCTGCTGCGAACACACCTGGGACGTTCGTCGCGCCGTGACGGTCGACGACAATCTCACCGAAGTTGTTACGTTCGACCGAGTCGAGCCAATCCGTGTTCGGGACGAGGCCGATTTGGACGAAGACGCCTTCGAGTTCAACGTGATGCGTCTCGTTCGTCTCGCGTGACAAGTACGAGATGCCGTTCACTTTGTCCGTACCCGTGATTTCTGTCGTCTGAGCGTTCGTGACGACGGTCACGTTCGGGAGGCTGTGGAGACGGTCTTGAAGCACTTGGTCAGCTTTGAGTTCGGCAGCGAACTCGAGCACCGTCACGTGTTTGACGATTCCAGCGAGGTCGATGGCTGCTTCAATCCCAGAGTTACCGCCGCCGATGACCGCGACGCGCTTGCCTTCGAAGAGAGGGCCATCACAGTGCGGGCAGTAGGCGACACCTTTGTTTTTGAACTCGGCTTCACCTGGCACGTTGACGTTGCGCCAACGTGCACCAGTCGACAGGATGACGCTCTTACTCTTCAAGACGGCGCCGTTCTCAAGTTCGACTTCGACGAGGTCTTTCTTCTCGAGGCGCTTCGCGCGCTGGAGGTTCATGACGTCGATGCCGTACTCTTTCACGTGCTCTTCCAAGCTCGCGACGAGTTTCGGGCCTTCCGTGTAAGACGTACCGATGAAGTTCTCAATCCCCATTGTGTCCATCACTTGTCCACCGAAGCGTTCCGCGACGATGCCGGTCCGGATACCTTTACGAGCCGCGTAAACCGCTGCGCTCGAACCGGCCGGGCCGCCACCGATGACGAGGACGTCATACGGTTCTTTGTTGTCAAACGCCGAAGCGTCTGGGCCAGTACCGAGTTTCGCCAAAATCTCTTCAAGTGACATGCGCCCGTTGCCGAATGCCTCACCGTTCAAGAAGACGGTCGGGACAGCCATGATTTCTTTCGCTTCCACTTCTGCCTTGAACGCGCCACCGTCGATCATCGTGTGTGAGATGTTCGGGTTGAGGACGCTCATGACGTTGAGTGCCTGGACGACGTCCGGGCAGTTATGGCAGCTGAGGCTGATATACGATTCGAAGTGGTACGTGCCTTGAATGTTTTGAATCTGTTTGATCGCATCCGCGTCCACTTTCGGCGCCCGGCCGCTCACTTGGAGCAAGGCGAGGACGAGTGACGTGAACTCGTGACCGAGCGGGATTCCTGCGAAGACGATTCCTGTCTCTTCAGACGGACGGCTCACGCTGAAGCTCGGTGTGCGTTCGAGCGTGACGTGCTCGACCGAGATGCGTGACGACATGCTCGCGAGTTCGTTCACGAGGTCGAGCATCTCTTTTGAGACCGCGTCGTCTCCAGCGCTGACACGGAGGACGACATCGCCCTCCATGAGCTGGAGATATTGGCCTAACTGTTGTTTAATATCTGCTTCTAACATGAAATCCGCTCCTTACAACTTGCCGACGAGGTCGAGGCTCGGGCGAAGTGTCGCAGAACCTTCTTCCCATTTCGCCGGGCAAACTTCGCCTGGGTTGTTGCGGACGTATTGTGCCGCTTTGACTTTGTTGACGAGTGTGCTCGCGTCACGGCCGATGCCGCCTGCGTTGATTTCAACTGTTTGGATGACGCCGTCTGGGTCGATGATGAACGTACCGCGGTCAGCAAGACCATCTTCTTCGTTCAAGACGTCGAAGTTACGTGAGATTGTGTGTGATGGGTCACCAATCATGATGTACTCGATTTTGCCGATTTTCTCTGATGTTTCGTGCCATGCTTTGTGCGTGAAGTGTGTGTCAGTCGATACTGAGTAGACTTCGACGCCGAGGTTTTTAAGTGTCGCGTATTCGTTTTGAAGGTCTTCAAGTTCAGTCGGGCAGACGAATGTGAAGTCAGCTGGGTAGAAGCAAACGACGCTCCATTGACCTTTGAAGTCGTTGTCCGATACTTCGAGGAATTCACCTGTTTGGAATGCTTGTGCTTTGAAAGGTAAAATTTCTTTGCCGATTAATGACATGGGATATGTCCTCCTTGGTTTTTTACTCTAGTGGACTTTCGTCTCTACTAGAATAATTATAATGTAATACTAACTTCATATAACCCGCCAAAAATGTCAAGGCGTTTGCATGTCTGGGAAAATGTTGATATATCAACGTTAAATGGTTAAAACGCTTGATGAAAGGAAAGAAAACGATTACAAAATAAATGTACTTTTGTTTTCAATAACCTATGTGAAAAAAATAAAAGCTTACTCATATACTCCTATTTGATAAAGAAACGAATACGAGATTCTCGTCATAAATCGTTACATTATCATTTACCAATAAAAAAACCTCAATCTGACGGCAGATTAAGGTTGCTGAATCTTATGGATGATATCTTGATTAAATTCTACTCGATCTATGCCTTTATGGAGGCGAGCGTGACAGTTCGGACAAACTGCTACAACTTGGTCAGGTTGCGACAAGCCATCATCGGATTCTTTGTAGAGCGAGTGGAGCTCGAGATAAGGTCCGTTTTCCGTTTCAAACGGAGCTGGTTTCTCACAAGCTTCGCAACAGTTATTGGTACGAGCCAGCACATAATAATGAAGCGCTGCTGTTTGTTCGCGAACTTGTAACTTTCGAGCGGACATGCTTAAACCAGTTGCTCGTTTTGGGTCGCGAGATGCAATTTCCTCTAACTCTTCAATTGATTTATAGCGCATCGTCGATGAGAACTGATGGGCTTCTTCCTGAATTACATGCAGTGGTTCAAACGCAAAGACGATCACTTCTCGTTGATTGTGATACTTATCAATTCCAAATTGAATATCAAAACCAATTAAAATGAGTTGATCGACAAAGCGGTAAGTCCCTCGTCCAAGCGATTCGAATAAATAAACGTCTTCGCCATTTTCTACATGGTTGAGTAGAGCTTTATTTCCGAAAGAAAACGATTGATTCCCTTCCTGTCCTTCTCCGCTGTAATAGTAGAGACCGTCATCTTCATTCCAGCCATTTTTATAGCCAAACTCTTCGTCCATTCCACTATCGAATATAAAGATGAGTTTATGTTTGTTTGGGGTACTAATCCCTCGTTGTCGACTTCCACCGTAACGATCGTGAAGTTCAGAGCGTTTATACAACTTATTTTTTTCGAACAGCATATGACACCTCATTCCCAAGAATTTCTTCTACGTTAAATTGTATCACGTCTCCATACGAATAAATGAAAAAGACAGAGGTCGCCCTCTGCCTTTCAATTATTCTGCCATCAACGCGCACACCGCGTTCGAATAGGCGACCGGGTCTTCAATCGGTAGCCCTTCGATGAGGAGTGCCTGCTGATAGAGCAAATCGGTATACTGTTTCGCTTTCGCTTCATCTTCCTTATAGATGCGCTGTAACGTCCGGAAGATGGCGTGATCGGCGTTCACTTCAAGCACTTTTTCAGCTTTCATGCCGCCGCCATTCGGCATCGTGTTCAAAATCTTCTCCATCTCGATTGAGACGTCACCGGCGACCGTCAAGCAGACCGGATGTGACTTGAGACGTGTCGATGCGCGCACTTCTTTGACGCGGTCGCCCAGTTCTTGTTTCATGAAGGCGAACAAGTCCTTGTTGTCCTCATTGAGCGAATGGGCCGCCTCGTCATCAAGCCCGAGGTCACCGCTCGCGATCGACTTAAACTCTTTGTCGTCATACGACTGGAGCATTTTGATGGCGAACTCGTCGATTTCTTCAGTGAAGTAGAGAATCTCGAACCCTTCTTCTTTCAAGCGTTCCGCCTGAGGGAGAAGGTCGATGCGGTGAATCGATTCACCCGTCGCGTAATAGATGTACTTTTGATCGTCTTTCATGCGCTCGACGTACTCTTTGAGCGTGACGAGCTTCTTCTCGTTCGACGAGTGGAACAAGAGCAAGTCTTTCAACTCGTCCTTGGCGGCACCGAACTGATCGTAGACGCCGAACTTGAGCTGACGGCCGAACGAATCGAAGAATTTCTCGTAGTCTTCGCGCTCGTTTTGGAGCATCTTCTCGAGCATGCCTTTGATTTTCGACTTCACGTTTTTGGCGATGACGCGAAGTTGGCGGTCCTGCTGCAGCATCTCCCGGGAAATGTTGAGCGAAAGATCTTCCGAGTCGACCATCCCTTTGACGAAACCGAAATAGTCCGGGAGCAGGTCAGGCGACTTCTCCATGATCAAGACACCGTTCGAGTACAGCTCGAGCCCTTTCTCGAACTCTTTCGTGTAATAGTCGAACGGGACCGTCGATGGGATGTAGAGAATCGACTGATACCGAATCGAGCCGTCGACATTCAAGTGAAGGTGCTTGAGCGGCTCGTCAAATCCGTAACGCTTCTCGTGATAGAACGCCTTGTAGTCCTCGTCCGACAGCTCGCTCTTCCGTTTGCGCCAAATCGGCACCATGCTGTTGACCGTATCTTCTTCGATATAGTCCTCGTACTCTTCTGAATCGTCTTTTTGACGGTGCTTCGTCACATCGAGCTTAATCGGATAGCGGATGAAGTCCGAATGCTTCTTGATGAGTGAACGAATCTCGTACTCTTCGAGGAATGATGAGTATGTCTCGTCGTCCGTGTCGGTTTTCACGTGCAACGTGATCTCAGTCCCGATGTCGGTCTTATCCGTCGGCTCGATCGTGTAACCGTCTGTGCCTTCCGACTCCCACAAGTAGCCTTGTTCACTGTCGACCGAGCGGGTGCGGACCGTCACACGGTCTGCCACCATGAACGCCGAGTAGAAGCCGACACCGAATTGGCCGATGAGGCTGTGATCTTCTTCCATCTTCGTCGCCTGCTTCATCGCGAGCGAGCCGCTCTTGGCGATAATCCCGAGGTTCGATTCGAGTTCGTCGGCCGTCATCCCGATTCCGGTGTCACGGATGGTGATTGTGCGGGCGTCTTTGTCGAGCTCGACTTTAATGAAGTAGTCGTCCTTGTTGAAGTCGATTGCCTCATCTGACAAGGCCCGGTAATACATCTTGTCGATGGCGTCACTCGCGTTCGAGATGAGCTCACGGAGGAAGATGTCCTTATGCGTATAGATTGAGTGGACCATCAACTCTAAAATTCGTTTCGATTCGGCTTGAAACTGTTTCTTTGTCATGATCGTTCTCCTTTTTAATTGTTCGTTTTTGGCACTCTGATGATAAGAGTGCTAACACTATTGATTATCCTAATTTTTAGGAAGATGTCAACCCGATTCAAACAAAACGTTGACGAGGGGCTCAGATTCACCTATAGTTGAGTACATGCGATGAGCTGGTCTATGTAAGACGGCGGACATTCCTTCGGGAGCACGTTGTGGAGCGTGGTTCGACGCGGTAGACTTTTCGAGAGCACCTCTAGTGAGAGGTGCTCATTTTTTTGTATATGGGGGATTATGATGCAACTACATACCATCCATCACGTGGCGATTATCGCCTCAAATTATGACGAGGCGAAACGGTTCTACATCGATATCCTCGGTTTCGACGTCATCCGCGAGCATCATCGTCCGGACAAAGGCGATCACAAGATCGACCTGCGGCTCGGCGCGTACGAGCTCGAGCTGTTCATCAAACCGGACAGTCCGAAACGGCCGAGCTTTCCGGAGGCGTGTGGACTCCGTCATCTCGCCTTTAAAGTCGACGACATCGAGTCGGTCGTCGCTGAACTGAATGCGCACGGTGTCACGACGGAACCGATTCGGTTTGACACGTTCACGGGCGAGAAGATGACGTTCTTCTTTGACCCGGACGGTCTGCCGCTCGAACTGCACGAATAAAGCCCCTTCACACGAAGGGGCTTTCGTTATGGGCGCACGTAAGACAAGAGCATCTCTCGCAACACCCGCTGTTGGATGAGGGGCTCGATGTCGTCCTCTAAATAACTGATGTGAGACTTCAAAATGATATTGTTGCCGAACGTCCCGAACGCGTTGATGATGGTGACGACGGTTGCTTTCACGTCGAGATCGCTCCGAAGCGAACCGTCCGTCTTCCCGTCCGCGATGAG
Organism: Exiguobacterium sp. s152; assembly: GCF_018618335.1. Lineage (NCBI taxonomy): Bacteria > Bacillati > Bacillota > Bacilli > Caryophanales > Exiguobacterium > Exiguobacterium sp. s152. Next base: position 228,907 of record NZ_JACSLX010000004.1, on the reverse strand, counting down.
CGGTTCGAGCGTCTCCATGATTTCGCGCTGCAATTCGATATAGTCGTCAATCCCGGGAAGGGGACTTGCGACGGACGAAGCATAACTCTCGAACGCCTCACGGAAACGAGAATGACTCGTCCGCTTCACTTGTTGGTCGAGCAGATAGTCGAGAATCGCCTCGAGCCGCGAGTAGGCACTTCCAGGCCGGCTCGTCAGTTGTTTGAACGCATCGAGCGTCGGTGCCAAATTGCGCACGGCCGCAGCAACGATCAATTGGTCTTTTTTCGGAAAGTAACGGAACAGTGTCGCGACCCCGAGCTCGGACGCGTCAGCGATGTCCTGCATTTGCACCCGTTCAAATCCATCTTGTAAAAAGAGCACCTCGGCTTGCTCGATGATACGATTCATTCGCTCTTCTTTATTTTGTTGTCGTTTACTCATGAAATCACCTCTTTGTATCTCGTTATTATACCGTGTCGAGGCAGTTTCGTTGAGAATCGAATGTGCATCGACTACTATAATGATAGTTAGACTATCATATTTAAAGAAATGGAGCTGGGATTATGCGGTTAATGGGGAAAGTAGCGGTCATTACAGGGGCAGGCAGTGGCATGGGTGAGGAGACGGCCAAGCTGTTCGCACGAGAAGGGGCGACTGTCGTCGCGACGGACATCAATCTTGAAGCGGTGACGCACGTCGTGGAGACAATTCGGTCGAATGGTGGCGAGGCGATTGCGCTTCAACACGACGTCACGTCACGCAACGATTGGGAAAACATTTATAACGAAGTCCAGTCCGTGTGCGGCAAGCTCGATGTGCTCGTCAACAATGCGGGCATCGCGCTCGCAAAACCGTTCTTGGATCAGACGGAGGAAGACTGGGCGCGCACGTATCGGATCAATATCGATGGCGTCATGCTCGGGACACAGTATGCAATCCCGCTCATGGAGCAAAACGGCGGTGGGTCGATCGTCAACATCTCGTCCATCTCGGCGCTCACAGGCATGGCCGGTGCCGGTGCCTATACGGCCTCGAAAGGAGCCGTTCGGTCGCTCACGAAAGCGGCGGCCGTCGATTACGGGAAACACAACATTCGCGTCAACTCGGTCCATCCGGGCTATATCGTGACACCGATGAGTGCGCCGCACATGGAACACCCGGATTATAAACAACATTTCTTGAATCAAATCGCTTTGCCGAATCTCGGTCGGGCTGAAGAAGTGGCGACGGCCGTCCTCTTCCTCGCGTCGGATGAGGCAAATCACATCACGGGAATCGAACTTCCGGTCGATGGGGGCGTCACAGCAAAATAAGCAACACAACTCGTTCAGGTCAGGGGAAAAATTCCTCTGACCTGTTTTTTAAATTATTTTTCGAAAAAACCATATTAGAGATAGACAAATCAAGAGTTTCCTAAAATAGCGTCTCTCGATTCATATCGAAGATGCGAAAGGCCGCGCCAGCCAGATGAAACAAGTCATCGTCAAATAAGTGCGCAAACAACAAGGAGTTCGCCGCGGCGAACTCCTTGTTTTGTCTTCTACTCGAGGATGCCGAGGAGCTCCATGATCAAGAGGATGAACAGTCCGGAGCCGAGGACGGCCGCGAAGAAGACGAGCACAGCAAATTCTTTTCGTTTCAAGATGGCCCACCAGCCGGTCACGAACGCTCCGAGTCCGAGGACGGAGAACGTGGTCATATAGCTGAGCCGGAGCATGTTCGCGGCGTTGTCGCTCCAAAGCGTCGAGTGGAAGGTCGTATCGAAGTTATCGAGCAAGAGGAAAGGCACGTACATGGCCAGGAACAAGCCGATGAGGATGATGGACCACTTGCCGACCGAGGTGCGAGGGAACAAGGCGCCATTCATGACGATTCACCTCTTTTCGTTGCGAAATCATCTGTATAGGTCTATTCCCGTTTTGACCAAAAGTTGACGGGTTTCGTGGAAACGACATGATATAATCGAAATGAGAGAATGGGGGACGAGGGTGGAACAGTTCAAACTGAGACGGATTTGGGAAGACGTGTTGGAAATGGAAGTCGAATTGACGCTGAAAGGGAAATGGTGCGCGGTCACGGTGGACGAATATGTCACAGGTGCCGACATCGAATCACTCGTCTCCACGTTACGGGCGTTCAATGCACGAAACGGGAAGTCACCTGAGACTTGGGCGCTCGATGTCCCGCTCGTTCACGTCTCGTTAAGGTTCGAACTGGCGAATGCGCGAGGGACCGTTCGGGTCAATATTGAGATGGAACAAATGAAAGGCGATGGTGGAGACATGAAGGCGACGTTCTCGTTCGAGACGACGATGGGGCAGATGGATGAGTTGCAGCGACAACTGTCGGCATTCTTGGCGTGCGAAACCGATTGGGTCGAATCGCTTCGCCCAGAATAAGTGGCCAAGTCAAAACGAGAAAGCGGGTGTAGAAAGTGAAAACTCAATTTGAGATGGAACGGATTTGGATGGATGAGACCGAGCAGTTTTACCAGATTAGGCTTCAGCTCCATGCATCCGTCTGTTCGAGCAATTAAGATGTATATATGCAGGACGAGACACTGCAAGAACTGATTGACTCGATTGCTGGATTCAACAACACCTGGGGCAAGGAACCCGTGATTTGGCAGTTGTTGGACCCGGATGCGGATGACCATAAAATCAGCCTCACGTTCACGCTGATTGATCGGACAGGCATGATTCAAGTCGACGTCTTCATCCATGACGAGAGGCAACACGATCCGTTCGACCACTTCCATGCGACCTTCAAGTTCGAGACGACGATGGGGCAGCTCGATGACTTATGCGCTCAACTCAAACGCTTCATCCGACGAGAGACCGCCCATGTCGCATCGCTCTATGAACGATAACAAGCCCAGACAAAAGCGTCTGGGCTTGTTTTAATACCATTCTTTCGGTTCGTAATTCAATTCGCGGAACAACTGCTCACGCTCTTTTTTCGACAGGTCGCGCCATTGTCCGGGCGGGAGCTTGCCGAGCGTGATGTTCATGACACGTACGCGCTGAAGGCGGTACACTTCGTAACCGAGCGCTTCACACATGCGACGGATTTGGCGGTTGAGCCCTTGTGTCAGCGTGATGTTGAAATCGAACTTCGACAGTTGGTGGACTTTACACGGCAACGTCTTCTGGCCGAGGATTCTGACGCCGGCTTCCATCTGTTCGACGAACTCCGGAGTGATTGGCTTATCGACTGAGACGATGTATTCTTTCTCGTGCTCACCCTCGGCGCGAAGAATCTCGTTGACGATATCACCGTCGTTCGTCATCAAGATGAGCCCTTCCGAGTCTTTATCGAGACGGCCGATATTGAAGATGCGGAGCGGGTGGTTGACGAGATCGACCAAGTTGCCTTTGACTTTCTTCTCGGTCGTGCTCGTGATGCCAACCGGTTTATGAACGGCGATATAAACGTTGTTTCGTGCGACACGGGCGGCCGAACCGTTGACGAGCACTTCGTCCCCTGGGTTCACTTGGTCGCCGATTTTCGCTTTCTTCCCGTTGATGGTAACCCGTCCTTCTTCGACGAGACGGTCGGCTTGGCGGCGGGACGCCTTGCCGGATTCACTGATGAATTTATTGATACGCATAGATCCACGTCCTTTTTTTGGCTTCGTCCTCTCACTATAACGTATTTTACATGTGCCTGAAAGCGGGAAACGAACGAGTAGAGAGGATGTGGCACGATGGATCAAGCACGATTGCTATTGCAAGACGCGATTCGATTTCAACAAGCGCTCATGACGTCGTCGTTTCAGGCGGAATTGATTGAGGGGGCCTCTCCGGTCCTATGGTATGGGCGCCCGACGGAGCGACAGTGGCTCACCGTCGGGACGAATCCGTCGCGCGGCGAATTTTTTGAACGGGACGGAACCGTTCGTAGAGGAGAGTCACAAAAGTTCTATTGGCGTGACGAATCACTCGATGTCTACTTGCAAGATGACAACGCGCTTGACGCGACACTTCACTACGCCGCGGCTTACTTCGAGGCCGGACGGGCGACGACGAGCTGGTTCGGCAAACCGGGAGGGGCGAAACTCGAGGCCCTGCTCGAAGGTATGGGTCGCTCGTTCTACGACGGGTCCGCGCTCCATGTCGACTTTTTCAAATATGCGACGTCGCGTCAGATGGGCCAATTGCGAACAGGACGCCAATGGATGGAGCACCCGACATCGCTCGATTTGCTCGAACGGACGATTCGTTATGTGAACCCGTCCCGTTTGATCGTCCTTGGGCGTGATAACTGTGCGGCATTTAATGGGTTCACGCACAGTGAACGGCTGGACGCGTATCCGAGTGCCCGGTTCGAGCTCGGTTATCATGCGACGCTCCATGTCCCGATGGTCGGACTGCATGTCAAACCGTCCGAAGTGTTCGTCGGTCTCGGGAACGGTCGAGACGCGTTTGGGCTCCACCATGGCTCGTATGCGAAACGGGAGCATCTGATGCAAATCGGGTCGGCCATCGAAGCGAGCGCTCGTCGTTATTTCTCCTGAACGTCCTGTGGCGGATACACGCGCGTGATGCTGCCCCAAAAGTTGAACTCGTTGAAATCGATATAGCGGATGTCGCGGGAGCGGTTATCGAGCACCTCGAGCAAGATGACGTCGGGAAAGCCGGGTTTGTGGAAGATGATATAGCCGATCCCAGTGACAGAGTGATTTTTATAAAACCCGTTCGCCATATTCAGGATGAAAGGGCGGTCGGACTCGAGTTCGCGCTCGAACGTCGACCATTTCCATAAATAACGTGAGCTGCTGTGCCCTTTGTAGCCGTAATGGGCCCATAGTTTCGTAACAATCGTACTGATTCGAGTCGGCGGTGTGCCTTTCTCATCTTTGAACTGATGAGCGAGCGCAATCTCACGTGCGTCTCGTTGAATCTCGATTACGTCCTCCGGGATGCGCTCATAGCCAAGGTCATGGTAATAGCGGAAAATAGACGTCATCGAGGTGAGTGTACAATTGTTCTTGCCCCCGTTGAACGCTTTTTGAAGCAACACTGGAACCCCGTTGATGCGCTTCTCGCTCTTGACCGTCCAATGGCCGTGATAGCGGTCGTTCACGTAGGCCTTGGGGTCGATGATTCCAGCGTAACCTTTCTTTGCCACTTCGAGCTGGCCGGCATAATTTTCGTCCATGACGCACCTCCCTTTTTCTTTATTATACAAACAACGCCCGTCCTCTGGAATGAGAGAACGGGCGTGTTGTCGTTAAAAGATGAGATGGGCAATCCCGACGATAATCGGTAACGTGATGATCGTCCGTAACAAGAAGATGAGAACGAGATCGAAGAACGAGATTGGCAATTTCGAGCCGAGCAACAGTCCGCCGACCTCAGACATGAAGATGAGCTGGGTGACGGACACACAGGCGATGACGAATCGCGTCAACTCGCTCTCGATGCCGCTGCCGAGCACGGCCGGCAAGAACATATCGGCGAACCCGACGACCATCGTCTGGGCCGCGGCCTCTGCTTCTGGCACTTGCAACAACATGAGAATCGGTTCGAACGGCTTGCCGAGAATCGTGAACAATGATGTATGTTCAGCGATGACGAGCGCGATCGTTCCGACGGCCATGACGACCGGCAAAATGCCGAGCCACATGTCGAGCACGTTTTGGAACCCGTCCTTGAACGTGGCGCCGGCCCCTTTACTCGATTTTGATTTGAGCAATGCTTGACGCAGTGCCCAGACGCGCATTGGGACATTCGCCGGCACCGGTTCTTCCGGTTTCAACTCCGTCTTTTCATACGCCGTGTCGGGCTTACGGGACAACGGATAGATGCGCGGCATGATGAGCGCGGCGACGATACCGGATAGGATGATCGTGCCATAATAATGCGGGAAGTAGGCGTCGAGCTCCATGTACGACAAGATGACGATTGTGAACGTGATCGACACGACGGAGAAAGTCGTGGCGATAATCGAGGCTTCTCGTTTCGTGTAATAGCCTTCTTCGTACTGTCTCGTCGTCAATAAAATTCCGATTGTGGCGTCCCCGACCCAAGACGCGAGCGCGTCAAGCGAGGCCCGACCCGGGAGGCGGAACAGCGGGCGCATCACTTTGATGAGCATCGTTCCGACGAACTCGAGCAGCCCGAAGTTCAACAGGAGCGGTAATAACATCCCGGCGAACAAGAACGTCGCGAACAAAATCGGGATTAAATCATATAACAACAATCCGCCCGTGAACTCGGACGTGATTGCCTCAGGACCGATGACGAGTAATGTCATGACGCCGGCGATGAAACCGATGACCCGCATCACAAACCAGAACGGTGTGACGTTGAACAACATGTTCAAATGAGGGCGCTCTAAGATGAACACCGGTTTGACCGCATACGCGATGAGTGAGCCGACGACCGAGATACCCATCATGATGACGGCAATCGTCGGTACGAAGTCGCCAATCAAATCAATCAGCCAGTTCGATAAAAAGGCGACCGGAATGGTGAACCCGTCACCAGACGGGATTGGGACGATGAAGAATAGAATCCCGATTAACGATGGAATGATGAATTTCATGTAATCTGCTGATGTGAATCTGGGCCCGTCATGACCGGACCGGTTTGGTGTGTGATTCATTCAATTAACCCCTTTTCCCCGAAAGTGTAGTGTGCGCTTCACTGGCACGTCCCCATCGTGCGTTACGTGAATTGCTATGAAGGAATAGCTTCTTCCCGTTCATTATAGAGAAGTGAACAGCGAGCCGGCAACAATTCGTTGTAATCTTCTGAAATATAGAAAGCGTTCTCAAGAGCGAACTATTCGTATTCTCCGGCTCACTTTAGTATGATGACGGCGAGTCTTACAAAATCGAGATATTCACCATATATACTTTAGGAACGGAGCGATACAGATGAGATTAAGTGTATTGGATCAAGCGCCGGTGACATCCGGACATACGTCAGAACATGCGTTACAAAGTGCGGTCGAACTGGCCCAATTGGCAGAAGAGCTCGGCTATTACCGGATGTGGATGGCCGAACATCACGGTGGCATGTCGTTTGCCAGCTCGGCACCGGAAGTCGTCGCGGCTTATATTGCGGCCAAAACAGAACGAATTCGTCTTGGTTCAGGTGGAATCATGATGATGCACTATTCCCCGCTCAAAATGGCCGAAGTGTTCAAGACGCTCAGCGCGCTCGCACCGGGACGTATCGACTTCGGGGTCGGCCGGGCACCGGGTGGGGACGCGAACGCCATCTACGCGATGTCGCAGGGTCAAAAACCGATGATGGACGGCCTGTATGAAAAGCTCGGGACGACACTCCAACTCATCAACGATGAGGCGCCGGAAGAACGATGGTATAAGAATACGCCGGCAGCGCCGACGGGTGTGTCACTTCCTGAGGCATGGCTCCTCGGATCGAGCGGGAACAGCGCCATCCAAGCAGGCCGGATGGGGCTCGGCTATTCCTTCGCTCAATTCTTCAATGGGGAGCTGAGTGTCGCGGCGCTCGACGCGTATCGTCAGCATTTCACCCCGTCCGCTTTCATGGAGAAGCCGGACATCAGCGTCACATATCTCGTCACGACGGCTGAGACGGAAGAAGAGGCCGAGTATTTGGCACGTCCGTCGGATTTATCACGCCTGTTCTTGATGAAAGGGCAGCTCCGCCAATTGATGAGCCCGGAGGCGGCACACGACTATCCGCTCACCGAGATCGACAAGATTCAAATCGCCAACAACCGGAAAATCCATCTCGTCGGGACACCGAAGCAGATTGCGACGCAACTGCAGGAAGAATCGGCCCATTATGGATTTGATGAGGCGATGATCTGCAGCATCCAGCATACACAAGAGAACCGCTTGAACGTCTATCGGTTGCTCGCCAAAGAACTTCTATGACAAAAACGCACCTATTCCTAACGGAAAGGTGCGTTTGTCAGTTAGAGGAACAGTTGCATGAGCACGAACAAAGCGACAAGCCCGCCGAGCGAGACGGTAAAGAAGACGGCGACCGAACGTTCGTGATTGCGTAAGATGGTATACATCCCGACTACGAACGCACCGAGTGCGGCGGCGATGGCCAACATCGAGACAACGGCCGCCCACGTATTGTCGAATAACGTGTCGAAGTTGAACGGTTGAGCGGATTGGACGATGAGAGCAGACACGAATAAGAGCACGAACACCGCAAGCAACAAGAGAACCGACCATTTTCCTGGCTGTGTCTGTGGATAGACGTTTCGACTGAGCATGATGGTTCACCTCACTTTTGTGACGTTTATTTATCTATACCCGATTATTGCCCGCTCGTTAAAAACGTCTTCCCCTTTTTTTAAACGGTTTCGTGAACAAGACCGGCTAAAACCACTAAACTAGAAGAAACGGAGATTGCCTGGAGGTACAGTATGCAGCAGATGAAGATTGACCCGCACTATTTGTTTGACGTATTCGTTCAATTATACCGGATGGTGTTTTTGATGGAAGTGACACCTGAGGGATATCGTTACGCACGCGTCAGTGAACAGGGGAAACTGGCGTCCTCGCTCCCGGACGATGTGAGTGGCTTGTATTTACATGATATGTATGCGGTCGATGTCGCCAACGAGTTAATCGTGCATTATGACGAAGTCGTCGCGACGCATGCACCGGTCTATTTCATGTCGCAGATGAACATCGAGGCCAATACGGCCCGCTTCGCATCATCGGTCCTCATGCCGCTCGAAGATGAGGCGGGTAACGTGCGTTATGTGTTAGGGCTGACGACCGATTTATCGGAAGAGGCAGAGATGAAGCTATTGAGCAGCATCGAGAACATCGATTATTTGACCGGGATGCCGAACTTGATGAAAGTGAAGCTCGAGCTCGAGAAGCTGTTCACGCAACGAGAAGGAGCGGAAGTGACGAGCGTCATGCGGTTGCACATCAACCGGTTTAAAATCATCTTGTCCTTGCAAGGCGTGGAACAATCTCATCGCCTGATTAAAGAGGTGACGCGGCACTTATCGGACCTGTTGCCGAAAGGATCGATTATCGGACGCGTAGACGGTGAAGATTTTATCGCTGTGCTGCCCTACACCTCAATCGAGACGGCGACGATACATGGGGAACTATTGCTTGCGGCCATCGCAGCGTACACCTACCAAGTGGCCGAGACCGAGTTCGCTTTATCCGGTTGTCTCGGAATCAGCGCGGGGAGCGAGGACGCCGACCGGGTCATCATGAATGCGTCAACGGCGCTCCTCGAAGCGAGACAAGCGGGCAAGCAAATCATCAAAGTGTACGAAAAGGACGATTACGTCCAACATTATATCGATGAGATGACGATTGAGATGGAACTCATCAAGGGACTGAAAGCAGATGAACTGAGCGTCGTCTATCAACCGAAAGTTGGCTGTCAGGACGGGATGGTTCATTTTGAGGCGCTCGTGCGGTGGCACAGTGCGACGCTCGGTAACGTTTCACCGGAAACGTTCATTAAGATTGCCGAAACGTCACTCTTGATTGAAGACATTACCGGGTTCGTTTTCGACCGAGTCTGTCGTGACATGATGGAGCAACCGGATCTGTTTGCAGGGCGACGTGTCGCGGTCAACGTATCCCCGGTGTTGTTTCGACAAGACTATATCAAACAGTTATTACAGGTGCTCGCGACATACGGGTTGAGACCAGAACAGTTCGAGTTTGAGATCACGGAACATACGCTCATGCAAGAACCGCTCCTTGGTATTCAGACGGTCGACTATTTGAAAACGAAAGGCTTTCGCGTGTTGATTGACGACTTCGGCGTCAGCTACTCTTCCCTCAATTACTTGAAGATGTTTGAGATTGACGGCATTAAAATCGACCGCTCATTCATCAGTCAATTGGATAAAGACAACGGCCTGAAAGAGTATGAAATCGTCAAATTGATTGTCTCACTCGCTAAAAAATTGAATTTAGAGGTCACGGCCGAGGGGGTCGAGACGGAAGCGCAGTACCGGGTGATGGAACAGCTCGGTTGTGATGAGATTCAGGGGTATTTCTTCAGTCGTCCACTCCCACTAAATGATCTCCAACAGGCGCTCGATGCGCTCGTCTATCAACATGCGGCGCTGCGGCAACTCGAGTTGGCCACGACTTCTCCATCGACGGTACTTGATGAACAAGAAGCCGAGCGTTTGAAGACGATTCTGCGCCTTGAGATTTTAAACACTCCGCGAGAGGAGCGCTATGATCGGATTACGCGACTTGTCGCGCGCACGCTGAACATGCCGGTCGCGCTCATCTCGATTTTGACGACAGACCAACAATGGTTCAAGTCCTGCGCGGGTCCCTTGCTTGAGAGCCCACACGTGGACCGGGAATGGACGCTGTGTGATCGGGTCGTGACTGGCCAATCGTCGGTTGTCATCGAGGATGTGCAGACGTCTGAGGCCGGGACAAACAATCCGTTGCTTGAAAACCTCGGTTTTTATGCCGGTGTTCCGCTCACGACGCGAAGCGGACATGTCATCGGCACGCTTTGTGTGACGGACGAACGAGCTCGCACGTTTGACGAGGCAGCGTTGCAGTCGCTTGAAGATTTCGCGCGTTGGGTCATGGCTGAAATCGAATTGACGGAACAGACACGGGCCCAGGCCCAACGTCAACAGACGCTCGAGTCGCTGTATGAGGTGACGGCGCTTCATGAACCGTTCGGCAATAAACTAAAACGGATTCAGACGGTGCTCCGCGGCTGGATCGGCTATTCCCATGCCGTCGTCTTCTCGACGGAGTCGAAACATCGCGTCTTATCCGAGGACGGGGAAGGCAGGCTCGACTGGACGAGTGATGCCCTGCAACAACTTCATGCTTTGACGACAATCGGGCACCAAAAATTAGGTCGTGCCGAACTTGTGATCGATGGAATCGAGTTTAGCTCGATGATCAGTCTGCCGTTGTCCAATGATGGCAAGACGTTCGGTTGGGTCGTGTTCTTGGCCGAACAGGGTAGCTTGAACGACGTCGTCGACGCAGCGACGATCAACGAGATGACGGATACGATATTGCTCGTGACCCGGTGGATGGAGAACGAGATTCGGCGCGAACGTAAGCATCAGGAAGTCATCGAACTCATCACCCAAGACAGTTTGACGAAATTGGCGAACCGGCACTCGTTCATGACCGACATGAGACAAAAGATGAATCGGAAGCAGTCGGTCGTGCTGTTGTTCATCGATTTGGATGATTTTAAACAAGTAAACGATTCCTACGGTCATCTGATCGGGGACGAAGTGCTCATCGAGACGGCACGACGGATTCGCTCGTTCAGTCAAATGTATGACGGGAAGGCGTATCGCTTCGCAGGCGACGAGTTTTTAATCGTCATCGATACGGAGCGAGAAATAGTTGGAGCAGACCGATTTGAGGAGTTGAATCGTCTCATTTCCCAGGAAATGAACGTCGGAGATGGCTTGTCCTTGCGGTTGTCGGCCAGCATAGGCGTCGCTTGTTCGGAAGACCACGCTTCGCTCGATGCGATGATTCATCACTCGGATGCGGCGATGTACGTCGCTAAAAATTGCGGTGGGGATGGGTATTACGTGTACGACTCCCATCAAGAAAATTGATACGGAGGTATCATATGAGCAAATTATGGCTGATCGAAGGATTACCAGGGAGCGGGAAGACGACGTTCGCGGAAACACTCGCTACGACACCAGGCTATACGTTTTATTCGGAAATCGATGCGTCACATCCGGTCGATGTTCATGACGTCTATTGGGTCGAAGCAGACGGTATGACGGAAGGCGAGGTCATCGATCAAGACGGAAACGGTCGATTCATACGATATCGTCCGAACGAACGTCGTTCTGGAGTCGACGTCTATGAGCTGCCGTTCGATATACATGTTGAACTGATGATCGGCCGTTGGCGTCGTTTCGTGGAACGGGTCAAAGGAGAGGACGGTACGTACGTATTCGAATGTGCCTTCCTGCAAAACCCGTTCACAATCGGCATGGTGGCCCAAGACGTCCCGAACGAGCAGATTGAAGCCTATATCGAGACGGTGGCAGACTTACTGGCCCCGCTCGACCCGACTGTCGTCTATTTAGAGACAGTCGACGTTCCGACCGTGTTTCGCGATGTCTATGCGGAACGGCCTACAGAGTGGCAACGTGGTTTCGTCGAGTATTACACGACTCGCGCTTACGCTCAGGCAAACGGATTGGACGGGATTGAAGGGACGATTCAACTGTTGAAAGACCGGCAACGGCGTGAATTGAGCTTGTTAGAGCGTTTGCCGGTCCGGACGATTCGCCTCGTCAATGACGAACGGGGGGCGTTCGAAGCGCTCGACGCATTACGGAGTAGAGAGGAGGCCGATCATGCAGACACTTAAGCAGCATTCGGACCGGTTTTGGTATATGGAACCGGTCGCGAAGACCGACCGTCCCATCTTAGGGGCCGTCGTCGGCGACACACATACGCTCATGATTGATGCGGGGAACTCTGAGGCGCACACGATTTTATTTCTAGATGCCTTGACCGAACGGGGCATCAAACGACCGTCAATCGTCATGTTGACGCATTGGCATTGGGATCATATCTTTGGATTGTCGGCGCTGACCGACATTGTCTCCGTCGCGAGCACGGCGACAAAAGGCGGGATGGAACGATTGCTGCCCTATGCGTGGGACGATGCTTCCTTAGCCGAACGGGTCGAAGACGGAAGCGAGATCGCGTTTTGCGCGGAAGCGATCAAACTCGAATATGGAGAAGAGCGATCGATGCGCGTCGTCTTACCGACGCTGACGTTCGATGATACGCTCACCCTCGACCTCGGCGGGGTACACGTCATTCTGAAGCACGTTGGTGGAGATCACGCTGCCGATGCAGTCGTGGCTTATGTACCAGAGGAAAAGGTGTTGTTTTTAGGGGATGCCCTCTATGCGAACTTGTACGCGCCGACTTGGCGAATGACCCCGGCACGGACATTGCGTCTCTTAGACCTGCTCGATCAGTTCGAGGCCGAAGCGTACGTCTGGTCACACGGTCAAGTCGTGACCCGTGCAGAATATGAGAAAGACCGAGACGTTTTACGCCATTTAGCCCGAATCACCACGAATTTCCCAGGAAATAAAGAAGCGATAACCGCTCAATACGAACGTCTGACAGGTCGGACCGTCGACGAAGAAGTACAAGAGTTGATCTCGTTCTTCGTGAACGGTTCGAGCGAGGAAGCGTGATGAACATCAAACGAATTCATGATGAGGACGAAGCGTTTCAACAATTTTTGACGAGTCGATTGCGGATATTCAATGACGCTCATTCGGTACACCATCGCGAGATCCGCAACGCCGACGTCCCGGTCGTTCAGTTGAAAGTGGAACAGGACGGGGACGTAATCGCGGGGTTGTTCGGGAGCGTCTATTGGGGCTGGTTCGACTTGGACCGACTCTGGGTCGCGTCAGAACATGCGGGGACTGGCCTAGGGAGCCGTCTGCTCAAGGAAGGGGAACGGTTGGCCCGTGAACTCGGGGCGACGCGCGTCAAATTGACGACGTTCTCGTTTCAAGCGAAGACATTTTATGAGCGCTTCGGCTATGAAGTCGCCGGCGTGCTCTATGATTATCCGCCGGGATCGGACTACTATATGATGACGAAGCAACTGACAGCTGATTGAAAAAAGGCGACTCGTGTGAGTCGCCTCTTTTCAATATACTTTATCCCCGTTAAAGATTGAGTTTTTCACCATGACGTAATCGACGGTGCGCAATGCATCGAGATTGTCCCCACCCGAGTAAGAGATAGCCGACTGGAGGTCTTGCTCCATCTCGGTCAACGTGTCTTGGAGCGCCCCTTTATGCTCAACGAACACTTTCTTGCCTTCGACGTTTTTCCGTTCCCCTTTTTGGAATTCAGAAGCCGACCCGAAGTATTCTTTGAGCAACTTCCCGTCCTGTTCGAACGTCTCACCCGGAGACTCGTCGTGTCCAGCGAACAGCGAACCGATCATGACCATCGATGCCCCGAAGCGAATCGATTTGGCGATGTCGCCATGTGTCCGGATGCCCCCATCCGCGATAATCGGTTTTGTCGCCGCCTTGGCACACCAACGGAGCGCGGCGAGTTGCCACCCGCCGGTGCCGAAGCCCGTCTTGATTTTCGTGATACATACTTTCCCTGGCCCAATGCCGACCTTCGTCGCATCTGCCCCGGCATGTTCGAGTTCTCGGACTGCTTCTGGTGTCCCGACGTTACCGGCGATCACGAACGAGCTTGGAAGATGGTGTTTGATATGTTGAATCATCCGGATGACCGCATTCGAATGACCATGCGCAATATCAATCGTAATGAATTCCGGCGTATGTCCGGCTTCCGCAAGCATCTCGACGAAACGATATTCGTCCTCTTTCACACCGACGCTAATCGATGCATACAAGCCACGCCCATGCATGTCCTCGATGAACTGGAGTCGCGTCTCTGGGTTGAAGCGATGCATGATATAGAAATAGCCGTTCTCGGCAAGAGACCGAGCGACGTTCTCATCGATGATGGTCTGCATATTGGCTGGAACGACCGGCAGACGGAACGTGAAGCCGCCGAGCGTCACGCTCGCATCACATTCAGATCTGCTGTCGACGACACATTTTGCGGGAATTAATTGAATATCTTCATAATCAAATACTTTATCCATGTTGTCACACCCCTATTTACGAACAATTTGGTTCGTTGAATGATAAATACTTCGCCCATTCGGTAATGTAACGTAAATTAGAGCATATGTCAAAGGGATATGGCGATAAAAGGTAAAAATTCTTGATGATTGCTGGTTAATTATCTTTAATGTTCGTGTTTATGTGCTTTTTTCTATGTTTCACGTGAAAAAAGACCGCTTAGGAGCGGTCTTCAAACAAAGCGTATTGATTGCGGCCGTTAGCTTTCGCTTGATATAAGGCCAAGTCGGCTCGTTTGAGCAACAGTTTTGTCGACATTCCCGGTCGGTACGGAGCCACGCCGACGCTAGAGGTCGTGACGAACGAATGGCCTTCAATCTGCCATGGGCGCTGAAGGGCGGTCACGAGTTTTTCGGCCACGCGTTTTGGCGCGTCAGCTTCCGTGTAGCGGATGAGCACCGAGAATTCGTCACCGCCAAAGCGGGCGACCACATCTTGATTTCGCAATACGTCGGTCAAACGAGTAGAGAATTGGCGCAACAACTCGTCGCCAATGTCGTGGCCGAGCGTGTCGTTGATTTGTTTGAAACAATCGATATCGAGCGACAGGATGGCGAGTGACTCGTCTTCTTCCTCGAACCGGGCCAACGTCTCTTCCAAATAGGCGAGGAAATAGCGCCGATTCGGTAAGTCGGTCAACGTATCATGGTAAGCCAAATGCTTGAGCTGTTTTTCAAGCACTTTTCGCTTCATGATTTCACGCGGGACGGTCAAATAGTGAAGCAGTTGCCCCGTATCATCATAAATCGCTTGAATCTTCGTTTCGAGCCAAATCCAACGACCATCTTGATGCAGATGACGGAATTCGAGAGTGAGCGGCTCGCTCGTCGATGTCATCGTCCGGAGTTGTTGTCTCGCCGGTTCGACGTCATTCGGATGGATGAAGTCGAGCGTGTTCTTGCCCTCGTAGAACGACGGGGCATATCCGAGCACGGTTTGATGAGACGGCGAAGCGTAGCGGACTTGGCCGTCACGCTCGAGGATACAGACAAGGTCGCTCATATTCTCCGTGATCAGTCGATATTGCGTTTCGCTCTGGTGCAGGGCACGCTCCATCTCACGTTTCTCGGTCACGTCACGCAATAAGGTCATGACGGCGGTCGTTCCTTCGTAATCAATTAACAGGCTGCCGATGTCCATATGCAGTTTTCGACCGGCCGGCGTGACGAGCACGATTTCTGTATCTTGGACCGGATCGCCTTGGCGCAACGCCTGAAGGCTTGCCTTGGTCGTCTCATGATATTCCGTGGCGACGAACGTGAAAATCGATTCGCTCTCGATATACGTCTCGCCAATCGTTTCTAGCGCCAAGGCGTTGGCGTATAGAATCACGCCGTCTTTATGGACGACGATCCCTTCAGGAATCGTCTCAATCAATTGGCGATAACGGCGCTCGCTCTCCTGAGTCGCCCGTTCGGCATTCTTCTCCGGGGTGTGGTCGATAATGATGGCGAACAGTCCCGTGATATGTCCCCCGACTTCAATCGGAATATTCAAGATGGCCAAATCGAGCCAGTTGCCCGTCTTTTGCGGAGCGGTCATGCCGTATTTGTGCGGCGTGCCAGACAAGGCAGAGCGGAGACCCTCATCGACAAGGGGCCGTTCTGACTCGGGCAACCATGACAAAAAAGATTCCCCCAACAAATCGGCTTCCTCGTAACCGGTAATCTGTGTGACGGCAGGATTGACCGATTGGACGCGAAACGCATCGTCGAGGACGAAGATGCCGTGCGGTGAATAGCGTTGGAGCGATTCGTGCTGATCTTTCAAGATAGACAACTCGAGTTCACGACGTTTCCGTTCCGTCACTTCCCGGACGACCGAGATGACGTGCGTGCAGGCACCCGCCTCATCGAAGACCGGCGTCACCTCGGACTCGTAGTAATAAACGGGTAAGTGGATCTCGTGTGAGATGACTGCTGTCGTATAAGATGGTTCGGCCAGGCGATAGTCCTCGAAGACGAGACTCTTTCGTTCTCGTACCGCCTCGTCATAATGGCGTGTGACGAGAGCGGCCGTCTCAGGTGGAACCATGTCTTCGACACGTTTCCCGATATCGGCCTCTGTCCAGCCAATCGCCTGTCTTCCCGGTTCGTTTACAAATACGTAACGATAAGTTGAACCGTCCACTTCCATAAAGAAGACAAAATCAGAGATTTTGTCGAACGTACGGAGCAGGACGGAGGAATAGTGTTGGATGGTCTGGTCGGCGTGCATCATGTCCCTCATTTCAATCAAAAACTTTTCGGCGCGTCATTCTCATATTACCGTAAGTCGTAGCAAAATGTGTGAACATTCCAAAAAAGACAGGACGATGAGACGTCCTGTCAGGCAGCTTGCTTCATTTCGGCCCGCTCGCGGCGACCGTTCATCAAGTAATAGAGGAACACGGTAAAGAAGACGACATCAGCAAGTAACAGATACAGTGTCGAGAAACCGGTCAACGGAATGAGTAACCCGATCAAGTAAGGGCCGAATCCGAGACCTGCGTCGAGGGCGATAAAGAACGTCGACGTGGCCATACCCATCCGATGAGGGTCCGCCGCTTTGACGGCGATTGCCTGGGTACCGGACTGGATATTCCCGAAGCCAAGTCCAATCAATGCTCCGGCGAGTAACAGCATGACGGCATTGTTCGCCTGGCTCAAGACGAGCATTCCGACGGCGAAGAGGACGATGGCCGGATACATGACGATATTGGCGCCGCGTTCGTCCATCAGACGACCTGTGATCGGGCGCGAGATGAGGACGGCGATGGAGTAGACGAGGAAGAAGATACTCGCCGCTTCAACGAGGTCGAGCTCGCTCGCATAAAAATTAATATAGGACAGCACACTCGAATAGCTGAGGGCGGCGACGCCGATGATAAGCGCAATCGGTAACGCTTTCGGTTCGACGAATGCACCGAGCGAAAGACCCCGGACGACTTGTGGGTTGTCAGCTTCAGGCACCGTTACAAACAAGGCGCTCCCTAAGCTGATGAGACCGATGACGAAACAGGCAAGAAAGATGACCGAGAAGCTCATGTATTGGCTCATCATCAAGCCGACGAACGGTCCGATGGCAGTAGCGAGCGTTGAACTCATGCTATAGTAGCCGATTCCTTCGCCTTTTCGAGAGCCGGGAATGACTTGGGCGACAATCGTTCCGGTCGCCGTGCTCGATAGTCCCATTCCGAGACCGTGGGCAAAGCGCGTAAACAGTAAGAAGCCGATGCCAAAGTCGAGGAAATAGAGCAAAATCGTAGCCGTGAAGAACGTCAGGCCGATCAGGAGCGTCTTGCGACGTCCGATTGAGTCAATCAAGCGCCCGATAAAGAGTCTCCCGAAGAGGGTCCCGATAATGAAAATGCCGGTAACAAGGCCGGCCTCGCTCGTCGAAGCCCCATATGCTGAGACGGCGTGGACGCCAATCGTCACCATCAATAAGAAAAAGATGAGTGTTAAGAAGAAGTTGACGAGAGAGATGATGAGGAAATCTTTCGTCCATAGTTTTTGTGCGGTCAGTTGCATCTGCAGCCCGCCTCCTTATCCGTTTGATTCTAAATAGTTAATAAACATAACTAAAGGAGTATAACAAAACGAGAAGGGTTTGTCCGAATAGACGCATTCCAATCAAAACACCGATTCGCTTCAGCGAATCGGTGACATCGAGCAATTATTTACGGTCCCAGAACCGGCCTTTCGCGATACCGTCGATAAACGTATCGAAGCCATCGAGACTATGTTGTTTGAACGTGTAGACGCCAGGCTGATCTGTCTTCACGCGGCAACGGTCGAGCACTTCATCGTGATGCAAATGCAACGCGAGCGGTTTGAAGTGTTTATACGTGTTCTCGATGAACTCGAGCACGTCGTCTTCGACCGAGGTCGCGGTGCTGACGAGGAAAGCCGCATCGAACAGACTCGAGTCGACCGTGTCGTACGTCTCTTTCACTTTAAGATCGCCGAGCGTATACGATTTTTTTCCGACGAGGCTGTAGTTGACCTTGTGATCAGCGAGCGCTTGGACCCACGCCTTCACTTGCGCGGCATCAACGTCTCCAGCAAGGAGGACGGCGACGCTCTTCGTGTCCGGCTTCGCAATCGTGTTGGCCATGCTGAGCGCCGGTGAGGCTTTGTCCGAGACGACTTCGTTATTCTCGGCCGGGAGGTCGACACCTAGGTTGTCGGCAACGACCGAGGCGAGATGACGGTCGATTCGATTCAACAAATCGACGGCGTTCTCTTTGACCATGTCCGACTCACATTTGCCGAGCTCGAAGCTGCAGGCGTCTTGGATGTGCTGCTTTTCGACGTCGGTCATGCTGTTATAAAACATCTTCGCTTGCGAATAGAAGTCGAGGAAGCTGTCGCTCCGGCCCCGAATCTTGTGGCCGTCGACTTTCTCTTGATAGTGCTCGAATCCGCCTTGGTCGGCTGGAACGGGCTCCGGTTGATTGTTGTTGAGCGCGTTTTTATGGTAGCTCGTCTGCCCTTTATGGATGGCCATCTGATGCATGCCGTCGCGCTGGTTGTTATGGAACGGACAGACCGGCTTATTGATCGGGATTTGATGGAAGTTCGGTCCCCCGAGACGTGACAGTTGCGTATCCGTATACGAGAACAGGCGCCCTTGAAGGAGCGGGTCGTTCGAGAAGTCGATTCCCGGCACGAGGTGGCCAGGGTGGAACGCGACTTGCTCGGTCTCGGCGAAGAAGTTGTCGACGTTGCGGTTGAGCATCATCTTCCCGACAAGTTTGACGGGAACCTCTTCTTCCGGCCAAAGTTTCGTCGGATCGAGAATGTCGAAGTCGAACTTGAACTCGTCTTCTTCGGAGATGATTTGAAGCCCGAGCTCCCATTCTGGATAATCGCCTTTATCGATTGCTTCATACAGGTCGACGCGGTGGAAGTCGGCGTTCTTACCGAGCGCTTTCTGCGCCTCGTCCCAAACTTGCGAATGGACCCCGAGTTTTGGTTTCCAATGGAACTTGACGAAATGCGCCTTACCTTCCTTGTTGACGAGACGGAACGTGTGCACACCGAACCCTTCCATCATGCGAAGGCTGCGCGGGATGCCCCGGTCGCTCATCGCCCACATGATCATATGGGCCGTCTCATGGTTTTGTCCGACGAAGTCCCAGAACGTGTCGTGGGCGCTGCCGCCTTGAGGTACTTCCGTGTGCGGCTCCGGTTTCACGGCATGGACGAGGTCGGGGAACTTGATGGCGTCTTGAATGAAAAAGATCGGCATGTTGTTCCCGACAAGGTCATAGTTGCCTTCGTCGGTATAGAACTTGGTCGCGAACCCACGAACGTCGCGCACGGTATCCCCAGACCCACGCGAACCTTGCACCGTCGAGAAACGGACGAACACCGGCGTCACTTTCGACGGATCGTTCAAGAAGTCGGCTTTCGTATAGTCGGCGAGCGACTCATACACTTGAAACTCCCCGTGCGCCCCGACGCCGCGTGCGTGCACGATGCGTTCAGGAATCCGTTCGTGGTCGAAGTGCGTCATCTTCTCGCGGAAATGGAAATCCTCGATCAGTGTCGGTCCACGACGTCCGGCTTTGAGCGAGAATTCGTCCTCGGCCATCTTCAGCCCTTGGTTCGTCGTGAGCCCGGCTTGCTGCTCGTTATCAATCGTATGTTGTTTTAACTGTTCTTCTTTCTTGTTCCCCATGTTAGTGCCTCCCCTTTAAGTATGCGCACACGCCGTAAGCCACATTTTGGCCTACTGTACGAGTTTTCCCTAACCGACCAAGAAAAAACCCCCATTTTTAAAATGGAGGTTAGCGTAACATCGATAGCGTTTTCGTCGTGCCGTCCGACAGTTTGTAGCGCACGACGTAGTGGCGCGACGTCTTCTGAACCGTGGCAGACGTGATTTTCGTCGTCTTTTCACCGATATGGATCAACGTCAAATACTCGACTTGATTGCGGAGTCACCAGTCGTAGTCCCGGTACGCCACGTAACTCGCACCGACGGCGAATTTCGGGAGCGGTGCGACTTTAAGTTGCGACAGATGGATCAATCGGTTCTCGTTGTCTTTCATTTCATAGTGTCCTCTTTTATCTGACTGATCAACGGTCGCATATATACCATCATATATTTAGCCAAAGAAAGGAAAAATCGTACTATCTTTTTGGATGAATCAGGTTATAATGCGGCCCAGACACTTTGCTTCAAGACGATACGTTGTACCGTTTCGGGATTGAGATCATATTTCGTTGAGACGGTACGGGTCACTTTCGCTTTCAAGTCAGGGTCGTCCGATTGCTCGGCCTCGTAGACGCGATTCCAGGCTTGCCAAACGCGTGCTTCTTCATCTGACAGTTGTGTGTCCCATTCCTTCTCTTTTAACTGCCAGCCGAACGACATCTCTTCATAGGCGCCGGGTTGGACCGTGTCCGCCAGGCTCCAATCGCCTTCAGGGGCGAATACGGCTTCGCCGAGTGGCGATTCGGTACCGATATAGGCTTCGTGATCATAAAAGCGGAGGAGGGCGGCTTGGAACGTATCGCGCGCCGTCATCTCGTCCATGACATCCTGACTGATGGACTGGAGCGTCTCGACGTCAGGTTGTCCGTGGACCACGATATCATACGTATAGCGGACGGCCTCATCTTCTGTCACAGCTTGTCTCGTTTCAATCGTGTAACGTCGTTCATCCTCTGTCGCCTCTGCTTGCGTGACGGTTTCGTCGGTCGTTTCTTCGGCTGGCTCGTGCGGCCAGACGTAGACGGTCAAGGCGATGGCGGGGATGAAGAGAAGAGCGCGCCTCAGCCGATACACCCATTTTGGTTTTTGTTTTGTTGTCATTTCACTCACTCCAATGTGTATGTATAAAAAATCCCCTGATGTCAGGGGATTAACGTGTCCGATTTAATCGTACGATTCGAGCATCTGGATTGTCGATGCCGCGGACCAACTCGCTCAAGATTTTAGAACCTAACATGCTGTAGACCGTGCCGTTGCCCCCATACCCAAGTAAATAATAAAGGTTCGGACGGTCCGGATGTTCCCCGATAAAGGGTAGTTGGTCGATTGACTCACCGAACAGGGCCACCCAGGCGTATTCAACTGTCAAATCATACATCGGGAACAGCGCCTCGACTTCTTGGCGCAATCGCTCGGCCCGTTTTTGAATGAGTGCCTCGCTATGCGGGGTTTCTGCTTTTTCTTCATCGAGTCCGCCGGCGATGATGCGGCCGTCGACGGTCGTCCGTAAATAGAGGTACGGCCGTTTCGTTTCCCAAATGAGCGCCTGACCTTCCCACTCGTCGAAGTCAGGAACGGGATTCGTCGCAATCGCATAAGAACGGTTGAGTTCGATCCGATGCGTGTCGAGGAGCGGGGCCGGGCGATAACCGGTCGCAAAGATGACGTGGCCCGCTTTGAACGTTCCCGCGGGGGTCAAGACGAGCCAGTCGTCTCCATCGGCGACGACTTCTGTGACGTCCGTCTCTTCGAAAATCGGGACGTTTTGGGTCGACAAGTAGCGGACGACCTGACGGCTGAGCGTGAGCGGATTGACCTCGGCATCGCCGTTCGTAATCAAGCCGGCCGGTTTATCGAACGGATAGCGGTCTTGTAACGCCTCCCGGTCGAGCCATTCGGCCGCGAGTCCGTGTTTCGTCAGCATCTCATACTCCCGTTTCAATTTGGAGACATCTGCTTCGCTGCTGGCGAAGCAAAGGCTGTCACGCCGGATATAGACGTCTTTGGCGTCGACCGTCCCAGCGACCTCGTCGAGCGCATCCACCGCCTCGGCACACAGTTTATAGAAGCGGACCGCGTCCTCTTCACCGATTTGCTCGGCTAGTTCGTGCAACATAATGTCGTTCGAGTATTGAATGAGTCCTGTGTTCGCGGCCGTACTCCCGGCTCCGACTTTCCCTTGGTCGATGACGGCGAAATCGACACCGTCTTTGTAAAGCGTATAGGCTGTCAGCGTTCCCGACATGCCCGCGCCGATGACGAGTACGTCGTAGCGCTCTTTCTTGATCGGTTTTTGTAAGACGATCTGTTCCGATTCTGTGGTCGGCCAATATAAGTTCCCGTTGTGCATCTCCATAACGTCATCCTCCGATAATCAGCATCTTCTACTTAATCCCCGAATTTCACGAATGAAAACGCAAAAGGCCGCAGACAATCTGTCTGCGGCTTGCGTATTCGATTCAATCGTTACTTTTTGATGACGACTGTGTTCGCGGATGCGCCTTTCGTGTAGCTGATCCGTTTCACATTCTCTGCGCCACGGATTTCAGCCAAGTTCGTTCCATCGACAATTACTTCTTTGACAGTTGCGCCGTCGAAGTCGATGATGGCACCGGCTTCTTTCGGTTTCACTTGAACGACGATGTTTTTGAGCGGGTCACCTGTCAATTCCGTGTAGGCGCCGCGTACGAAGATGCCGTTCTTGAAGTTCGTGCCTTTACCGATCGTCACGCCGATGAAGTCATCTTGGAGGACGAGGCGTGCAGCCTTGTTGTTCTCGACTGTGTAACGCGTCAATTCCACTTCTGGCTCCGGAGTGAGGTCGATTTGTGCGAGGACCGGATCGTGGTCACTGGCGCGGCCCGACATTTCCGTGAAGTCAGCGTTGACGTGAATCATATCGATTTCGGTCGTCGCCGCTAAACGGTTTGACACGAGGATATGGTCGAGCACTTGCGAGTTCCCTTGATAGACGTACGAGTAACGGTCGACAGCTGGAACTTTCTCGACCATGTTCGTCATCAAGTCGCCTTTGAAGATTTGCATCGCATCCGAGAATTCGAAGTCGTTGAAGTCACCGAGGGCGACGACGTTCGCGTCCGGGTTGTCCGTTTTCACGTCAGCGACGAAGTCATGGACGATTTGAGCGATTTGTTTTCGTTGGACTTCACTGCCGAGCACGACCGGCTGTTTCGAGCCGAAGAAACCAGTGTCGCCACCTTTCGAGTTCCAGTGGTTGGCGATGACGACGACGTTCTCGCCTTGGAAGTCGAACTGGGCCGCGAGCGGTTTACGTGAGCTGTTGAACGCTGGGTTGAGCGGGTCGATGCGGCCCGGGTTGTGCGTCAACTTGCCGTTTTCATAACCGACAGCTGTCGTTGCGTCACCGGCAGGGATGCCTTCTGTGAGCGAGACACGTTCCGGGTCATACAAGAAGCCGACACGGATGTTGGCATTTGGTGCGCCGCCGTCTTTATTGTACTCAGGGTCGATGTTGACGTACTTGTACGATTTGCCGCCAATCGAGACGATATTGTCGATCAAACGTTGGTAGCTTTGATCGGCCGCAGAATCGCCTGTACCTTCCCCGTTGTTATCTTGGACTTCGGTCACGCCGATGATGTCCGGGCTGTTCAACTCCTCGACGAACGCTTTCGCAAGTTTGAGGGCTTTCTCGTCCGACGTCTCTTTGACGTTGTTCGAGAAGTTCTCGAGGTTGTAAGAGGCAATCGTCAATTTGTCCTCTTCAGCTTCGATGAACGTCGTCTCGCGCTTGGCATCACCTTTGACGAAGGCAGCCTTCATCTCATCAAGACCAGCTTGAATCTTATAGTTGCCGTACGAGTATCCAACGACACCGACGATCGGGCCGTTGAAGCGGTCACCGGTCGCGACATCGAAATCACGAGCGTCGGCATTTGGTTCGAGACGGAATTGAATCCGTTCCGGGTTGGCATCATCTTTTTTCAACAGAATACCACCGTTGAACGTCTCGGTCGGTGTTGCTTCGAGCACGGTCACGAGGTCGCCGTTCTGTTGCGGTGATACCGATTTGAGGTTGCCCGTCTCGACGCGCATCCCTTCAAGGCTCTCCCAGAAGTCGATGGCGTCTTTGTCCGGGTTGAAGACGGCGAGGGCATCGCTGTCGATGAACTCGGTCGGCAAGTTCGACGCGTCGATTTTCACTGGCGTCGGGAGTGTGACACCGCTCTTGACGACGTTGACACTTCCGTTGCGTGTATCTATTTGCGTCATCTTCATATCCGTCTGTTGACGGTCGCTGTAGCCTTCGATGGCGTACTCGCTGACGAGACCTTTCACGTTGACGAGGTCACCGACTTGGATGCCCGCGATTGAACGGCCACCATACAAGATGATTCCTTCTGACGTTCGTGCATCTTGGTCGGCTTCCGTGTCAGGCGTTTGGATATAGTAATACGTGGTACCCATCGATACGAACGAGTACGTGACGACGCCCTCGACGCCTTCAACAGTCTGTCCGTTCATCGGTGACGTGTGGCTTGCGCCTTGGATGTCATGAATGCGGATTTTGTCCGTGATTTTATAGTCGAACGTCGTCACGGCGCTGAACGCATCACCCGATTTGACGGCAACTTTGAGCGTTTTCGTCTCCTCGATGCGGACTGGTGACGTATAAAGGGTACCGTTCACTTTCGGATCCGACCCGTCGAGTGTGTAATAGATGTCAGCGCCCGCTGTCGTCGTCGAAAGTGTCACGTCTTGTGGACCGACGAACGTGCCTGCACCTGGCTTCGCTGTTGCCGGACGGAGTACCGATGCGTCGATTACTGCGTCAGATACGTCGCGCGGAATGATTTGATACGTGTTATCGAACTGTTGCACGATACCCGTGATCGACGAGTAGTTGACGTCCGTCTGTAAATCGAGAATGCCGCGCTCATCACGCACGACGAACTCTTTCGTTCCATCCGTGGCCGTCAAGTTTTGCCCGCTGCCCGAGAGTTTAACGTTCTTCACGGTGACGAGTTCCGACTCGACGTCCTCATTGATTTGTTCGCCAGTTAGGACTTGCGCAGCTGGTACGCTCGCCGCTTGTTTCGAGACGACGACGGCGCTGTTCAATTGAAGCAATTCACGGTACGAACCGATGGCACCCGTGACGACGACTTCATCACCGACGTTGACGGCGAGTGACGTCGGACGGACCGAGAGGCCGCCTGTCGCATCTTGAATCGAAATCGTATTGGCCAGCTTCGCTGTGACGACACCTTTAATCGTGACGGTTTCGCCTTCGGCTTTCGACCGGGCGTCACTGATTGAAATCGGAGTGACCGGAGCCGGTGGTTCGACCGTACCGCCATCGCCGTAGACGACGCCTTGGAACGTGTGCGATCCGAGGTTCGTGAACGTATCGATTGGTTGTGAGTTCCATTCAACGGCCGGGTCGAACGCATCCGCTCCGTTCGCATCGCCAGTCGTCACCGTATCTTTACGGACTAACGACTGGTCCACCGTGGCGACCGTCGTTCCCCATTTCGTGCCCGGGTCGAATCCGATTTGACCGAAGACGTCGAGCACCGTGTCTCCTTTTTTCAAGACGAGCGTGTCGTCGCCGTTAAAGTTCGTCACACCGCTCGTCGCGTTCGATTTTGCTTTCAAGGCATCGTTCGCACTGCCGTTGACGATGACGTATGTGCCACCTGGTTGAAGCGTACCTGTCAAGTTGAGCGTCGTGCCTGGAGTGGCCGCTCCGTTCGCATACAATTCAAGTCTATAGGCCGAGAGGTCGATGGCCGCATTCGTTCCATTGAACAATTCGATGGCTTTGTTGTTACTAGACCCTTCAACGTATTCCGAGATGAATAGGTCTGAAGCGTTCAATGTCTCTGCGTGTACGTTTGCCGCGATCGGCGTCATGCTGCTGACGATGAGTCCGGCTGATAAGGCGAGGCCGGTCATTTGTTTGAATGAACGTGCTTGTGGTTTCCCCATGTGTTAGTCTCCCTTTGATTATGTAGATGGCCGATACGATGTCCCAGTTCGTGTGGTCACTTGCTTGAGCGGATGCCCCCTTAATCCAAAAAAATGATAGCGCTTACATTACTCGACTTGACGCCAGGAAGACATAATCGTATTTCCCCATCGTTTGACGTATTTCACTATCATTTACCAACTTTTCAACTACATGTTAAACATAACCAAGCAGACGTCAGAACTCAATCCACTTATTGCGAAGTTCATATTACAGTTTGATTACAGACATGAAGAGAACTGAGCAAGTAGGCAATCGGGTTGACGCGACGTGTTGCAACTCTTACAATTCATTAATACAACTAAGTGTATCGGTTAACTGTGGATTAAATAGGGAGGAAACGAATGACGACAATTACTTATCCGGTCATCCCGGGAGCGGGCGCGTTTTATTATGAAGGAAATGATATTGGCATCTTGTTATGCCATGGCTTTAACGGGACGCCTCAAAGTGTGCGTGACGTTGGAACCGCCTTGATGGAGAAAGGATTCACCGTCTTCGCACCGCGGCTCAAAGGACATGGGACGGATCCGGAAGAGTTTCGGCAATCGACACGCCGCTGCTGGTATGAGTCGATGGAAGCCGGTATCCGTCTCTTGCGTGAGCGATGTCGACACGTCATCGTTGTCGGGCAGTCAATGGGCGGGACGCTGGCGATGAAGGCCGCTTTGGCCGGGCAGGCCGATGCGATCGTCACCATCAATGCGGCCTTGTCCGTGCCAGGCTATGCCTGTCACGCCACGGACGATGTCTGTCGTTTCATTGATGAAGACGAACCGGATATCTGTGCGCCGGGTGTGTATGAAATTGTCTACGACAAAGTGCCGACGTCAGCCATTCGGGAATTACTCGCGCTCATCGAGGAAGTGCGACCGATGGCGGCCGAGGTGACCGTGCCGACGTGCGTCATCCATTCGGCCATCGATAACGTCGTGCCGCCCGAGGACTCGATGTGGTTGTACGAAACTGTTCAAGCCCCAAAACAACGAGAGGTGCTCGAACAGTCGTATCATGTGGCGACGATGGACCATGACCGGGAGCGGTTAGCGGACGTCATCGGCGCATTCTGTGAACAAGTTGCGACAGCCCCGAAAATGTAGTCTCCGGACTACATTTTTTTATATCTCATTATTTGCAAACGCTTGCACAAGTGCTATTGTAGTATTAGATTCAGCCTAAAACAGGTATTGCTGTTCAAGTATATAAAATATAAATGATGAGATGTAGGAGGCAAGCGGCGTATGGAGTCAATGGTCAGCAGAGAACAAGTGGCGAAAAAAACGGTCACCCGCACGTGGTGGAAAGAAGCGATCGCGTATCAGATTTACCCGCGTAGCTTTAAAGATTCGAACGGAGACGGGATTGGTGATCTCCGTGGTATTATCGAGAAGCTCGATTATTTAGAAGACCTTGGCATCGATGTGATTTGGCTATGTCCGATGTACAAATCTCCGAACGATGACAACGGCTATGATATCTCGGACTATCAAGACATCATGCAAGAGTTTGGGACGATGGAAGACTTTGACGCATTGCTCAAAGCCGTCCATGCACGCGGCATGAAGCTGCTCTTGGACCTCGTCGTCAACCATACGTCCGATGAGCACCCGTGGTTCGTCGAATCGAAACGCTCGAAAGACGACCCGAAACGCGACTGGTATATCTGGCGCGATGGGACGGATGGGGGACCCCCGAACAACTGGGCGAGCATCTTTGGTGGTTCAGCGTGGGAGTACGATGAGACGACCGAGCAATACTATTTGCACGTCTTCTCCAAAAAACAGCCGGACTTGAACTGGGAAAATGAAGACGTGCGTGGTGCCGTCTACGATATGATCAACTGGTGGCTCGACAAAGGCATCGACGGATTCCGGGTCGACGCAATCAGCCACATCAAGAAGATGCCAACCGAGACGATGTTGCCGTCCCCAGACGGAAAACCGCACGTCACGGCGTTCTCGATGTATTCGAACATCGATGGCATCCACGACTATCTCCAAGAGATGAAGCAGGAGACGTTCGCCAATTACGATATTATGACGGTCGGCGAGACGAACGGGATTGAACCGCAAGCCGCCGATTTATGGATGGGGCCGGAGAACGGGGCGATGAACATGGCCTTCCACTTCGACCATGTCGATATCATGCGGCAATCACGTCTGGCGCCGCTCGATGTCGTCAAGCTGAAGCGCATCTTTGACAAGTGGCAACAAGGCCTACTCGAGACGGGATGGAACGCTCTCTATATCGAGAATCATGACATGGTCCGTGCCGTCTCGCTCGTCGGGGATGAGAACCACTATTGGCGCGAGAGCGCGACTGCGCTTGGTATGATGTATTTCTTCATGCACGGGACACCGTTCATCTATCAAGGGCAGGAAATCGGTATGAAGAATGTGCCGCTTCCGTCCATCCATGACTATGACGATGTGGCGACGAAAAATGAATACTTCGAACGGATTGCCAACGGGATGAGCGAAATCGATTCGATGCAGCACGTATGGGGCACATCACGCGACAACGTCCGCACCCCGATTCAATGGGACGCGTCACCGAACGCTGGTTTCTCGACGGTGACGCCGTGGATGCCGATTCATGAAGAGTATGAGACGCTCAACGTCGACGCCCAATCGAAGGATGCCCATTCGATTCTTTCGTTCTATAAGGCGATGATTCGTCTTCGTCGGACGGAAGACACGTTCACGTACGGCAGTTACCGCGATTTGTTGCCGGAACATCTGCAAGTGTTCGCCTATGAACGGAAGTTTGAAGAACAAACGTTTTATGTCGTCGTGAACCTGACGGCAAACCCTGCCGAGACGACGCTGCCTGGTCTCGACAAAGCGACGCTCGTGTTAACGAATGAGATGGATCCTGAGACGATCGAGACGGACACGTTTATGCTGCGTCCGTTCGAGGCAAGACTGTACCGCTTATAATAAGAAGACACCTTCCCGGCGAAGGTGTCTTTTTAGGAGGTAGGAAGATGCAGCATCAAATAGAGATGGGAAACGATGAGACGATATTCGAGTTCGTCATCGCGGAAGCGTCACGCGACACGTTACGACTCGTCCATGCGCAAGTCATCGAGACGGTCCGGACGGAGGCGTATGTCCAATTTGCACGGGATTTGACCCATGCCTTTCACGCGTTGCAAGGAGTGGCTCGATTACAAAATGAGGCAGGGCGAGTGATTTTGACAATCTCGTTCGAACGAGGCCGCGTCGAGGTCGAGACGGCTTGGGGACAGGGGACGAACCGATTCGAGACCGATCAAAGTTATTTGACGAGGACGGTCGGACAAATCGGCATCGTGGAATAGATTGTGACAAACGCGGGAAAAGAGCATATGATAGAGGTTGACTATACGGAAAGGGGTGTCGGGTATGGATGGCACGAAACGCGCGGACATTCGCCCAGGGCTCCACGTCCAGATTGTCCTAAAACAAGATCAGCGGAGTGGGAAGTTGACGTCAGGCGTCGTCAAAGACATTTTGACGAACTCGCCGCGTCACCCGCACGGCATTAAAGTACGCTTAAGCGATGGACAGGTCGGTCGGGTGAAAGTGATCGAAGCTGGAGGTGAATAACATGACTGAAAAGAAATTAAGTTTTCAAGAGGCGATGAAGCAAAAACTCGCTGAAAAGAAACAAAACGAGACGAAAGTGCCGACAGGACTTCGTGGGACGAAGCAGAAACCGTTGACGAACCAGTTGACGAAGAAGCCGAACAACCAGAAGAAACGGACAGGCGTTTAAAAAGCAGCCGCTCACAATGAGCGACTGCCTTTTTTGTTTGTCCAGGTTTGTTCAGTCATGTGACGTACCGATGAAATAGCCATTGTTGAAGTGGTCGAGCAGCTGTTGATAGTACTTCATCTGTTCAACGTTCTTGCTTGCAAGCGCCGCGTCCGCACCGGCGAGCAATTCACCGACGGTCAACCCGACCTCGCTATTGTCTATGGCATAGACGAGCTCGAGATCGAGCACATCAGTACCGTTTAACAAGACGTTGATTTTTGCAGCCGTCAGTTGCATAATCAATCGTTTCTCTTCGGTCATTCCTCTTTTCGCGGGATCCATGAGCAGGGCGAGTGCTTCACGGTCGTCAGTCACGCTATAGGTTTGGCCGTTGAGTGTAATGAACGTTCCATACGAGAACGTTACTTTGTCGAAGTTGAATGTGTTTTTCCAGAAACCGATCGTATACACATCATAGTCGTCCGTTGGTGGCGGTGGTGGCGTACATTCTTCCACCGTCAACGTGACGTAGCGGACCCAAGGAGTACCGACGCCCGGATCACCCGGATAGGCTGTTTCGTTCGAACCGTTCACGACCGTATCCAAGTGGAGGAAAACATTGAATTGGAATCCGTCTGACAAAAGCGTGGATTCAGTGACTCCAAGGTAACCGGCGAGATTCGCATACGGAATCAGTAACTGTGTCGGGTCGACAAGTGATTTGATCTTGAATTCATATGCACCGGGACTTCCACGCTCAAGAGACTCGGTCGTTAAACGGAAATCAATCTTGATGTTTTCTGGTACATCCTGTAAGACGACCCCGTCATTCAAATCGATGACGATTTTCAGCCCATCGGCAACGAACTCAAAGTCAACAGTACCAATCGGGATGTTTTGTCCCGCATAAATCGTTGTACTCGACGTCGTCGACACACACCATTGTTTACTACTTTCTTCCGCAACGACTCCTTTCATTGGCAAGAGCGACAGCACGAACATGAGCACGAACAACAGTGACCACCATTTTCGATGCTTCTTCATCTCGTTCCCTTCTTTCCTCGTGATGACTGAACGTGGTGTTATAGAAGGTGCACACCTATAGTTATTTATTACCCGGTCAATTAGCGTTCAGTCGCAAATCAGGGAAATAATTCAAACGAGATGAGAAATGTAAACAATATTCACATTAAAACCTATTCACAAAGCGAATAGTTTGAAACAAGTTGAATGAGGACGTCAAAATACAGCAGGGAAATAAAGATTTATTATTTCTTTCAGATAACTTTGTAAGCGCTTTAAATAAAGCTATAACTCAACTTTTGTTATATAACATATGAAATAAGTGTGAACTGACCTATAAAAAAATTATTGATAATTGTCAGAATCTTTGTATAATTCAAAACAAGACATTATAAAACATCTTAACAACTTTAGATTCACACAACAGGGAGGAACTTATTTATGGAAGCCGTGCAAAGCATGTTACAAGGAAGCGTCGATTACATGAACAACATCTTATGGACGTATGTTCTCATCGTCGCGCTCGTCGGAGCCGGGATTTACTTTACAGTGAGGACACGCTTTATGCAGTTCCGTTACTTAAAAGAGATGTTCCGGGTCGTCGCTGAAAAACCGGAGGTCACAGACAGCAAGAGCATCAGTTCAATGAAATCGTTCTTCATCGGAGCAGCCACACGAATCGGGACGGGTAACTTGGCCGGTGTCACCGTCGCCGTGACGGTCGGTGGACCAGGAGCGGTCTTCTGGATGTGGATCGTCGCGCTTCTCGGTGGAGCGACAGCGATGATTGAGAGCACGCTCGCACAAGTCTATAAAGTAAAAGATGACGTCGCGTACCGCGGCGGTCCAGCATACTACATTGAAAAAGGACTCAACAACCGGGCCCTTGGTATCGTCTTCGCCGTCTTAATCGCGGTGACGTTCGGTCTCATCTTCAACTCAGTGCAATCGAACACGATCGCGGCCGCGTTTGATAACGCGTTCGGCATCGATGCCGTCGTCGGTGGAGCCATCCTCGTCGTCTTGACTGGATTGGTCATCTTCGGTGGTGTACACCGTGTCGCCAACTTCTCGGCAATCGTTGTACCGATTATGGCTGGATTGTACTTGGCCATCGCCGCTTATGTCGTCGTCGTCAACATCACAGAAATCCCAGGCGTGTTAGCGATGATCTTCCAGAGCGCATTCGGTCTTGAGCAAGCGTTCGGTGGATCGGTCGGAGCAGCCATCTCGATGGGTGTACGTCGCGGTCTCTTCTCGAACGAAGCAGGTATGGGTTCGGCACCAAACGCGGCAGCAGCTGCTGAAGTTTCACACCCAGCGAAACAAGGTTTCCTTCAAGCGCTCGGTGTCTTCTTGGACACGTTGATCGTCTGTACGGCAACAGCGGCCATCATCCTCCTCTCAGACAGCTATGCTGCCGGTAACGGAGAAGGAATCGTCATGCTTCAAAATGCATTGAGCGAACAAATCGGATCATGGGCGCCAGCGTTCGTCGCTGTCAGTGTCTTCTTGTTCGCCTTCAGTTCAATCGCAGGTAGCTACTACTACGGTGAAACAAACATCGAGTTCATCAAGAAGAGCAAAAACGCAGTTCTTGGTTTCCGCCTTGCGACAATGGCGTTCGTCTTCATCGGAGCGGTCGCAAGCCTCGGCTTCGTCTGGAGCTTGGCTGACTTGTTCATGGCAGGGATGACGTTAATCAACATTGCAGCCATCACGTTACTCGGTGGCGTCGCCTTCAAAGTCCTTCGCGACTACGAAGAGCAGCGTGCCCAAGGGCTCAACCCACGCTTCTCGGCCCGTAAACTCGGCATCGAGAACACGGAATGTTGGGACGTCGAAGAAGAAGAAGTCGCACAAGGTGCAGTCCAAGCGGCTGCTGCCGATACGACAAAAGGTTAATTCGTTCAATGTGCAACAACAGGGGCCCTGCGCATCGGGGCCCCTGTCTTTTTATGCTTGTTGACGGATGGATTCGATTTTCGTATCGGCTGGCTTGGCGTTCAAATGGACGTACGTCCCGGCGACGAACAAGGCACCGCCCACGATATTGCCGAGCGTGGCGAAGACGAGGTTATGCAACGCCAGACTGACGTTAATCGCCTCGGACGGGACATAATAGAGCACAAGCCCGAAAATGCCCATATTGGCAATCGAGTGCTCGAAGCCGGCGGCAAAAAAGATGACGACCGGGAGCATCGTCAGCATGATTTTGGCGACATCATTCTTCGTTTTCAGCGGCATGAAGATGGCGATACAGACGAGGATGTTACACAAAATCCCTTTTAAGAAAATCGCTAACGCCTCACCGCCCATCTTTTTCGTAGCGACGACCGACAACAGGTGATCGGCGTCGACGTCACCCATGCTGTGGGCCCCGATGACGAGTCCGACGAGGAGAAGCGCACCGACGAGGTTACCAATCCAACTGATGCCCCAGACGGCCGTCAAATCGCGCCAGTCGACACGTCCGCGTTTCGCGCCCGTATACAAATACATCGTGTTGCTCGTGAACAGCTCGCCGCCCATCCAGACGATGAAGACGAGGGCGACCGAGAAACTCATCCCGGCAAACAGCATCGTCCCGGGAACATCGATGAACATGTTACCGACCGAAAAGGCAAACACGACCCCAATACCGATTAGAAACCCGGCGACGATGGAGCGGAGTGCGTAGTGACCGAACGCATGACGCAACAGCGTCGCTTTTTTATAGGCGGCTTCTTCCATATACTCGACAGCTTGTTTTTCCATTTGAACACGGCCTCCTTTAGACAACTTAAGTCTAGGAGGTCCACTGAAAGTTTGCAATTGTTTTCACAAACTTTTTTGAAAGCCGTTTCAACTGTTCACATCGTTGCCACGAGTTCGACTTTCATTCGGTCGGGATCCTCGAAATAAAGAGCGATATAGTTCGGACCACCGGCGTAAGGGAATCGATCGGCATAGAGCTCCGTGAATCCGTGCTGAGGCAATTCTGAGCGCAGTCGCTCGAGTTGCTCCAATGAGGAGGCATGAAAAGCGAGGTGGTTCAACCCGGTCTTTTTACGATGATAGGGCGGTTCGAGGTGGTCGGCCTCGGTTTGGACGAAGACAAGATACGTGGCGCCGAAGCGATAACTTCGCCCTTCGTCCCATTGTTGATAGACGGTATAGCCGAGCTCGGTGAGAAGCCAGTCCCAAGCGTTGAGACTCTTCGTTAAATCGGAAACGTACAGTTCGACATGGTGCAGCATCGGTCTCATCCTTCCGTCGGACGTTTCAAATGCGTCCGTTTAGTATAATGGTTATTATATAACGAATGCAGGGGGAACCATATGGACAACACGGGGCTTGTCTCGAACATATTGATCGCCGGGAAGACCGGGGTCGGGAAGAGCGCTTTTTTAAATTACATTTATGGGCGTGACGTTGCCGAGTCACGTGCCGGCAGCCCGGTGACGGCCGAAGGACTTCACGAATACGAGTACTACGATCTCGAGCGCGGTATCCTGTTCCGTTTCTTCGATACGTGGGGACTCGAAGCGGACCGGTCCGACGAATGGCATGAAGCGGTCCTCTCCATCGTCAACAAGCGAGAAGGTGCGCTCGATATCGCCGACTGGTTCCATACCATCTATTATTTACTCTCGATCAACTCGGGGCGCGTCGAGGCGTACGAACTCGAATCGATTCTCAAACCGCTCTACGCGAAGCGAAGCAATGTGACGATCATCTTGACGAACTATAACCCAGACAGTGCGATGAACGTCGAGAAGGCGGAAGCGATGGAGGACGTGCTCATGCGCGAACTCGGAATTTCACGGGATGCGATGATTCGCGTCAACAGTGTCGAAAAGAAATTGCTCGGCGGACAAGTCGTGCCGCATATCGGCTATGAAGCGGTGTGGCAACGTAATCGGACCAACCTTTGGAAAGACGTCGAACGAAAACTACCGCATAACTTGACGCGTCATTTATTGACCGAATTAGAGGCGTGGCGCGCCCGGAGCTATCATTCGGCTGAGACGATTCGCATGATCACCCCGCAAGTGATGATCAGCTGGAAAGCCCGGCAAATCGAAAAAGACTTGGAACGAACGCTCGAAGCGGCCGCTGAGACGACAGAGGCGGCGATGGCCCAAGGCGTTCGGCATTATATTCAATTGATGGAACGCTACCCGCTCGTCGGCGCCCCGTCCGACCTTGTTTTTAAAACGCGTCGGGTCGAGCTCGGGTTTGATTATTCGTTTAACCGGACCGTCCGAAAGATGGTGCTCGGCATGATTCCGGGCGTCCACTTCATTTACTGGGCGTTCAAACGGCGAACGGCGGAGCGCGGCATCAAGAAAGCCGTCAATCAACAGTACGAGCTGGTCAAACAGACGATCGAGCTGGACGTGCACCGCGGATTCGAGGAAGAGATGCGACGGCTCGGCCGGACGCTCAATCAATGAGGAGGAACGGACATGGATAAACAGACCAAATTCAATTTTGATACGTACGATTTGAAGGAAGAGCTCGACCGATTGCGCGGAAAAGTCAAAAAACCGAATA
Source organism: Exiguobacterium sp. s152 (assembly GCF_018618335.1). Classification (NCBI taxonomy): domain Bacteria; kingdom Bacillati; phylum Bacillota; class Bacilli; order Caryophanales; genus Exiguobacterium; species Exiguobacterium sp. s152. Next base: position 193,227 of record NZ_JACSLX010000004.1, on the reverse strand, counting down.
TCTTAATCGCGGGAGCGACCGGATCAGGCAAGAGTTCCGTCGTCAACCACGTGTTCGGTCGCGACTTGACGAAAGTGGCCGCCGGTGAACCGGTGACGCGAGGGATTCATCAGTTCATGAGTGATGAGATCGCCATCGTGCTCTACGACAGTGAAGGATATGAAATCGGGAGCGCCCGGCAACAAGCGTATGCCGATGAAGTCATCGGTTTCGTTGAGCGGGCCCAGACGAAAGGGGCGGCCGAACAGATTCATCTCGTCTGGTATGTCATCAACGCCTCGATGAAACGGGTCACCCCGCTCGACCGGGCGCTCATCAAACAGTTGAACGAAGCGACATCGGTCGCCGTCCTGTTGACACAAATCGACCAAGTCGATGTAGATGAGCTCACGGCCCTCCGACAGGAATTAATGGATGTGGTACCTGAAGAGGCCGTGTTCCAAGTCAGCGTCGCCGCCGAGCTGTTGAATGATCCGGAATTACGGGCCCATCTCGATTGGGAACGTCTTGTCACGTGGTCGGTCGAACAGCTCGATCACTCGCTCCAAGAAGGGTTGCTCATGGAGATTCATGCCGAGAGTGAGGCGATGCTCAAATTGAAGCGGAAGAAGGCGAACCGCATCATCTCGGGTTATGTCGCCAGTGCCGGAACGGCGGCCGCCGTTCCGCTTCCGTTCGCTGATGCGATCGCGCTCACACCGATTCAAGTGACGATGAGCGTTCACTTGTTCCGCTACTGGGGCGTGAAAGCGAACGACGATATGCTGAAGACGCTGATCGGCAGCACCATCATCCCGCAAATCGGACGGGCGCTCTCGAAGACGATTTTACTGAACGTTATGAAATTCTTCCCGGGGGCGAACGCGGCGGCGAGCGTCATCAATGCGACTGTCGCATCAGGCATCACGTGGGCGATCGGCCTCGCCATCAACGAAGTCGCGTACCGGAACGCGATGGACTCATCGAAGACGATTGAGCAACTGCTCGACAGTGACTTTGGCTCGTTGTTCGAAAAGTTCATGGAACAAAATCCAGTGACGAAAAAGAAGTCTTGATTGAACCGGTTTGATACACTGGTCGAGACGAGACAAAAGGGGGAAACGACATGAAGAAACGAATTTACATCACGAGACGATTACCGGAAGAGGCTGTGGCACCGCTACGGGACAAGTATGAGGTCCGCATGTGGGAAGAAGAAGCGAAGAGTGTCCCGCGTGACGTGTTAGTGGAAGAAGCGGCGTCGGCACATGCGCTTTGGACGATGCTCAGTGACACGATTGACCGGGAACTGATGGAGCAAGCCCCGCAGCTCGAAGTCATCTCGAACTTGGCGGTCGGCTATAACAATATCGATATCGAGGCGGCGAAAGAACGTGGCATTATCGTGACGAACACGCCAGACGTGTTGACCGAGACGACGGCCGACCTCGCTTTCGGACTGATGATGATGACGGCACGCCGGCTTGGGGAAGCGGAACGTGATTTACGGGCCGGGGAGTGGAAGTCGTGGACGCCGATGGGGTACGTCGGTATGGACTTGTATCGGGCCAAGCTCGGGATTATCGGAATGGGACGTATCGGCGAGGCGGTCGCACGCCGGGCCCGTGGCTTCGACATGGACGTGTTGTACCATAATCGGACGCGACGGCATGAATCGGAATCGATGTACGGGTTCGTCTACGCGGAACTCGATGAACTGCTCGAACAATCCGATTTCGTCGTCGTCCTTGCGCCCCTCACCGAGGAAACACGTGGGATGCTAGGGGTGGAACAGTTCGCTAAAATGAAATCGACTGCCATCTTCATCAATGTCGCCCGTGGCGAGATTATCGATGAGACGGCGTTATACGAGGCGTTAAAAGAACAGCGAATTTGGGCGGCCGGTCTCGACGTGTTTGCGAAAGAGCCGGTGGCAATGGACCATCCGCTCTTGACACTCCCGAACGTGACGACACTTCCGCACATCGGCAGCGCCTCGATTCAGACCCGACTCGCGATGATGGCGCTCAATCGAGAAGCCATCATGAACGTGCTTGATGGGGAAGAACCGAAGAACCGTTTGACGTAAAACAAGGACCTGACCGGGTTGCGGTCAGGTCCTTGTTGCATCCGTGGATTAGAAACGGCGAATATTATCCGGATCTTCATAGTCGTTACGAAGTGCCCGATCATCGAGTCCGCGCAATTTGTTCTCGCGGTCGTTTATATCGGACTCTTTATCCAAGCGATCTTGTTCAGGGTCGACGGCTCGGTTCGGGTCATCACCGACCGATTCATTGAACGGTTTCGAATCGACCTCTAAGCCATCAGATGACGGGCGGTCAGAACGACTCGCATCATGTGTGGCATGTTTCCGTTCATTATATGGAGTCGAATCGATTTCAAGACCATCAGCCGTATGGTGGCCTTGATGGCTCGAGTCGTGTCTCGAGTCGTTATAAGGCGTGGAATCGACCGTCAGTCCTTCATTGTGGCGACGTTCGAAATCTTCGTCCACATAAATCAAGATTTTTCCGGCCTCGACGTCGCTATAGTGGCGATTTACCTCTTCTTCGCTCAAGCCCATGTTTCGAAGTCCCGCGTGTACATCCTCATGCCCGCTCAAGAAAGCCCGAACTTTATCGAACCATCCGGTATGGTGCGACGCTTCGGTATGGACGTCTGTCTGACGACGCAAAATTGAGACATTGTCCTCATGCTTGGCGACGACATAGATGTCTGAATCTTTGTAGCCTTTCGCACGCAACTCCTCGACTTTGCCGAGCGCTGCATCTTGCGTGTCATACATGCTGATGAATCGTTTCTCACTCATGTTGGTTTCCTCCTTATAATCGGCGATGGTCTTCTAAGCCAGAATGTCCGCGGACGATTGGGTCCTCTTTCGTGCCGCGCGGTTCCTCGTCATGATCATTGAACGGTTTCGCGTCGAAGGCGATGCCATCCGCTTCCTCCCCTTTATCATGATCGAGCTCACTATCTTTTTTATACATGTTCGGATAGCGTTCGTATGAATGCTTATCGATGTAAAGCAATAGTTTGCCGGCATCAATTGACGTGTAATACTCTTCAGCCTCCGCGTCACTAAGCCCCATATTCCGCAACTCATCGCGAATGCGGTCGCTTCCGTGAAGGAACGCTTTCACACGGTCCAACCAGTTGACATCACGAATCCCCGATTCGGCGTTCACATCGGTGTGGTAACGCAAGGCAGAAATTTCCCCATCCCGCTTGGCTACGACGTGCATGTTTTTCTCTGCTTCCCCAGCTTGCTTGAGTTCATTCACCTTATCCATGACTTCTTGCTCATTATGGAATAACCCAATGATTTTGCGATCCGACATGTTGTGCCTCCTTCGTAATCGTTTATTTGTTAAATCGACGTCACGCTATTAGTAATTTCCGTTCTAACAAAGGTTCAAACAAAAAACGCCATCTCAAGGCGAGAATGGCGTCATCAATAATAAATCATCAATGTTTCGTTTCCGAGATGGCATCGCGTGTTCTTCCAAACGAACTCGACGAGTGTCCACATGGCCATGAATCCACTGATCGCGAGCAGAATGAGCGCATACACAGGCGTCAATTGAATCAAGAATGACCATCCGAGCGAGAACAGGATGGGCTGGGTCAGTAAAACGAACCCGACGTATACGGCAATGATGAGCAAGGCGAATAGAATCCGTCGTCCTAACGTCTGAAAGTGATGGCGAAACCGCGTCAAAAGTCCAAACACGGCACCAGTCAACAACACTGGGAGCACGAATCCGAAGTAGTCGAGCGGATAAGGCGTGGCCGGTGCCGTGAACAAGCGCAAACTGAATACGTCATCCATAACGAGCAACAGATTCGCATAAGCGAACGCTAAAATCATGCCGAGCAGCCAACCGAATTGATTCCAGACGCGACGCGATGATTTGATGGCCTCGATTTTTGTATAGGCCAAAAAGGAGACGTCACGCATCTCGACATCTTGAAGCTTGACCTGGACGTCGTTGAGCCGATCGATGGCCCAGTCGAATTCCCGATTGGCTTGAGTTTTCTCATGCGATTTCAATTCTTCTGACGCCTCGATCATCGTATGGTAGCGACGGCGATACTCTTCGTTCGTCGTCGGTTGTTCGATTAAGAATAAGGCATATTCCTTCGGGTTTTGCTTGGTCAGCCCCTCTAGCGACTGTTCGTTCTTTTCCGCTTGTCGAATATAGCCCGCTAAACTGTCGAGCAACCGATCGGCTTTCGTCTCATCATTGAGCAGGTCGTGCAAGTGCGTTCGGACTTGATCGTAAAACTGTTGAACGATTGGGTCGTTCGATACGTGTGATTTCAGAAAAATTCCTCTCTTCTCATAGTTGGATTATTCCGGGGGTGGGTCGTTATGCGATAGCGTCAATGATTCGAAGTCCCCTTGTTCGATGCTGCGGATGAGAATCTCACTGCCTCCCATATTCGTCGCTAGCGGAATCGAATACACGTCACAGAGACGCATCAAGGCGCTCACATCGGGTTCGTGCGGCTGGGCCGTCAACGGGTCACGGAAGAAAATAATCATGTCTATCTCGCCTCGGGCGACGGCGGCACCGATTTCTTGGTCCCCGCCAAGCGGTCCGGATTGAAAACAATGGACCGGTAAACCGGTCGCCTCGGCGACGCGCTTCCCGGTTGTGCCGGTCGCGAATAATTGATGTTGTTTCAAGACGTGGGCGTAGGCTTTTACGAGCACAATCAAATCATCTTTTTTCTTATCGTGGGCAATCAGGGCGATGTTCATCTTGATTCCTCCTCAAAAGACTTCTTCTTTTAATTCGTATCACATTTACTGGAGAAAGACACGACTTCTTTCTTATAAGAGCACTTTCTAAAAAACGTTTTGACGAGAATGATTTATAGAGGAATAGGAAATGGCAAGGTTTAGGCAGATGAAAATGTTGGTATTTATACAAAGAGTCAAATAAATGAAATCATTTCAAAAAGAGATTGGAGGAAGATGTTAAATGAACGATACTACTTATAACTTCAACACATTCATGTCATGGCTGCCTGAGCTTTTGCTTGCCTTGGTCATTCTTGTCGTCGGATTCATTTTGGCGAAAGTTCTTGAAAATGTGACGCGCAAAGCGCTTCGCAAAGCACGTCTTGACGACCGTGTAGGGGTAAAACAAGAAGGTGAACCCGGAAAGCCTGGAAGAGAGGAAAAGCGGTGGACGCCTGAACGCATCATCGCAAAAGTCGTCTTCTTCGGCGTACTGCTTCTCGCATTCTTAATTATCTTTGAATTCTTGAACGTACCAGCTGTCGCTCAACCGTTCAGTCAAATCTATGCCGGCTTCTCTGGCTTGATCACAGGCGTGATTAAAGCAGGTCTCATCCTGCTCGTCGCATGGATTATCGCCACGCTCTTGAAGAAAGGGATTCAAATGGCAGGTCATCGTCTCAACTTGAACAAGTTGATGGAGAAGACAGGCCAAGAGTCGACTAGTGTCAATCAGACGAAATGGGTTGACACGGTCGCCAATATCGTCTTTTACCTTGTCCTATTGTTAGCTCTTCCAGCGGTACTCGATGCGCTTGGGTTACGAGGCATCAGCGGTCCGTTTGAAGACTTGTTGAACAGTTTCCTTGCCTTCATTCCAAAACTTGTCGCTGCAGCCCTTATCTTCGCGATTGGTTATGTCGTTGCGAAAATCGTCCGCGATATTTTGACGAAGTTCTTGGAAGCGGCAGGTCTTAACCGCTTCGCCGAGAAACTTCACTTGGCTGATTACGTGAAAGGGTCAAGTCTCGCAAAAGCGGTTGGAACGATCGTCTTCATCTTGATTATGATTCCGGTCACGATTTCAGCGCTTGAAGCACTTGATGTTCGTGGAATTTCAGATCCGGCCATCTCGATGCTCAATGATGTCTTGGCGATGATTCCGAATATCATCGTGGCAATCGTCTTGATTCTCGCCGGTGTGTTTATTGCCAAGTGGTTGAAAGGTGTCGTCGTGTCTCTCCTTGAGAACTTGGGCGTCAACTCACTCGCTAGCAAAATGGGTCTCGGTGGCCGCTCAACATCATCGACATCGATTGCACAAGTCATCGGAACCATCGTTCAAATCATCATCATCTTGTTGTTCGTATCAGAGGCACTTCAAGTCGCGAACCTCGACTTTATGGCTTCGCTCGCAACAGCAATCTTCGCATACTTGCCAATGGTCATCGCAGCCATCGTCATCTTGGCGGTCGGTTTCTGGCTCGCGAACATGGCAGAGCGTCTCGTCGGTAGCGTGCTCGTAGATGGAGCTGGCCAACCGAGCGTCTTGCGCCACGTCGCGAAATACGCGATTCTTGGAATCGCTTTCTTCATGGCAATCAGCCAACTTGGCATCGCGCCAATGATCGTCAATACGGCATTCTTGCTCATCCTCGGTGCAGTTGCCCTCGCCTTCGGTCTTGCCTTCGGTCTTGGTGGACGCGAGACAGCAGCTCGCTACTTGAAGAAAGCGGAGAAACGAATTGATGAGACAGAAGTATCGAAAGAAGGTCTCGAGCAAGAAAAAGCCCAAATGAATCAAGAAGCCGAAGCTGCGAAGCAACAGGCGAAACAAGGTGTGGAGCAGTCGAAACGTGAAGCGAATCAAACGAAACAAGAGTTGAAACGCGAAACGAATCGTCCCCAAACCCCACAATCTGATGTGACGAACGTAGACGGTCCAGAGCCGAACCCGTTCCATGACAACATCACACCAGATCAAGATAACCGTTCACTTGATGACAACGAAGGTCCACTTCGTCCATAACAGTGAAGGACGGGTCCCTGTACAGGGGCCCGTTTTGTTTTGCTGTAAAATAGTGTCACTTTTGTCGATATAATAAGAAACAGGTCGGTAAGAAGGCAGGAGTGACATACATATGTTCAAACAGTTTCAACGTACGCTCATTATGAACTACATATGGGGATCAGGCATCGCTGTGTTTGGGGTCGGGGGTCTGTTTATTTTTCAGACGCTCAGTCTTTCCCCGGCCGAGATGCTCATCTTGGCCGTCATCATGGGGTTGTCGGGCATGACGATGATTGGGCTTGAATTACTCCTCTATCGGCGTCACATTCGTCCTATCTATCACGTGTTCCATACGGATGCACCGACCTATGAGGCGTTACAACAAGCGTTCAATCAGACGAGTCACTTTCCAACGTTGACGGTAAAGCGGATTCTTGGTCCGCACTTATTCGGGTTATCCGTTCCAGCGATGAGTTTGACGGCGTTCGCCATTCACCAAGGCTGGATCGACCTCCCGTATCGGTTGATTGGTTTGGCGGCATTCGGCGCCATCTTGATTGCCATCTTACACGCGCTTATCGAATTCTTTTTGACGTACCGGTCGGTGGAAACGCTCTTGCTCCAATTGCAAGAGATGAGCCATCGCCTGCATCAACGTCCGCTGCAAGCGACGTATCGGTCCATCAGCGTCCGAACGAAGTTGTTGATTAGCATGCTCGTCATCGGGGTCTTCCCGGTCGCATTGTTCATTTTAGCGTCAGGAGTGCAGCTGTCGGCGGTAGAACAAGCCGATGCGTATTGGCAGTGGGCGGCTTTGATTTTGGTCGTCATCATCGGAGTTGCGACGTTCAGTAGTTTTTTGTTGTATGACAACATCAAGCGTCCAATCGGGGCCTTGACCGAAGGGGTCGCCGCATTGGATGCCGGGCGGTTGAACACAATCGACAACCCTTACTCCGATGAGTTCGCCCAACTCGTCACCGGGTTCAACCAAATGGTGACGAACGTCACGTACCGTGATCAGGAAAACGAACAACTGTTAAATAGCCTATTTGTTTTGTTCGCCGCGACACTCGATGCCCGCGATTCGTATACGGCCGGACATTCTGAGCGGGTGGCCGCCTATTCAGTCGAATTGGCGCAGGCACTTCAGTTGCCGAATGAACAGATTGAACTGCTCCGCAAATCGGCGTTGCTACACGATATCGGGAAAATTGGGATTCGTGACGATGTGCTGTTGAAAGAAGGAAAGTTGACGGACCATGAGTTCGCCCAGATTCAAGAGCATCCGACAATCGGCATTCATATATTGAATCAAATCGCCTTGCCCGAGTCACTGCAACCGATTATGGCCGGGGTCCGGTCTCACCATGAACGGATTGACGGGCGCGGATATCCGGACGGATTGGTCGGAGAACGTATTCCGCTCTTCGGTCGCATCATGGCGATTGCCGACGCGTATGACGCCATGACATCGGACCGTCCGTATCGGAAGGGGATGCCTGTCGAAAAAGCACTCTCGATTCTCGAGAGTGGACGTGGTACCCAGTGGGATGCCGCATTCGTCGACGTGTTCGTTCAATTACGACGTCAGGCCGTCTCTGCCTAAACAAACAAGTCCGCCCAAATCGGGCGGACTTGTTTGTTAGAGAAACGCATCAACGAGATACACCCCGGCGATGCCGCCGATGACGACGAGCATCAAGTTGGCCCGGAGTAATGCGAGCGCTGCGGCGACCATCCCACCCGCTAAAGCGGACGTGAGACTGTTCGTCGCCTGTAGGATGCCCGGAAAAATCAGGCTGGCGAGCACCGCATAAGGCGTGAACAGTAAAAATCGCTTCAAGAGCGGCGGCAACTTGACGTCCCGGAGCCAAAGCAGCGGAACGAGCCGCGGGATGTATGTGACGAACGCCATGGCAAGGACGAGCAAAAACAGACTGATCATACCTCATCCTCCTTGTATACGAAAGCGCCGATGCCGGCTGCGACCATCGTGGCCAAGATGATGCTCAAACCGGACGACAGCGGGATGAATGGAGAGACGCCGAAGTAGAGAATGGCTTGAGTCAAGACGGCGATTGCAGCTACGACGATGACCGGTTTGCGGGTAAGGGATGGGACGAGTAGGCCGATGAACATGGCGTACAAGGCGATGCCCATACTCGTTTGGACCGAGGCGGGCAAGCCGAAGGCGAGAAAGACGCCAATCCATGTCCCGACGTTCCAAGCCAAGAAGGCAATCATGTTTAGCCCGAGCACAAAGTGGCCGCGCGTCGACTCGTCACGCGTCGAGGCGACACTGAACGTCTCATCGGTCACGCCGAACGCGATGGCGGCCAGAAATCGATTCGAGGTCGTCTCGAGACGTTGGGACAACGACGCCGACATCAGGAAGTGCCGTAAGTTCAGGATGAACGTCGTCAAGATAATCTCCCAATACATCGAACCGGCCATAATCAACTGGACACCGATGAACTGACTGGCACCGGCAAAGATGAATAAGGACATGGCAAGCGTGATGACGTTTGGCATATCGAATGATTTCGCAAGCAGGCCGAAGGCGATGGCAATCGGGATGTAGCCGACGGCGACGGGAATGCCGGCACGCATGCCAGAACGGAAGGCGTCCTTATTCGGAATCGGTGTCATTTGAGAGACCGGGGTTGCCATGAGACCTCCTCCATTTCATAGATGATTTAATGTGGATTCGAGATTGGGTCACGCTTTCCTGCTCGAAACTAAAAAAATAGGGTATATAAAGGCGATAAGGAGCGTGAATGTATGAGTCGAGCTGAAGAATTTATCGCATCGTATCATCGGATTGAGGATTACTTGAGTCGAGAGATGGGGGACGGCCAGCATTTCAGTTTCAGCAACATGGTTAACCGTCTTGCCAAACATAATCCGATTATTGACAGGTATAAAGAAGATTTACATCAAATGAGTCAGTTGCGGAACGCCATCGTCCACGAACGGCGGGAGCCGGACTTCATCATCGCTGAACCGCATGACTCGATCGTCAATTTGATTCTCGAAGTGGAGAAAGAACTGCTCCATCCGCGTCAAGTCATCCCGCTGTTCCGTAAAATCGTGACGACGTTTGACGCCGACGATTCGCTCGTCGCCGTGCTCGGCGAGATTCGAGACAAGAATTATTCGCAGTTCCCTGTCTATAACCAAGACGGGTCGTGGCGTGGGTTGTTGACGAAAAAAGGAGTGACCAGTTGGCTCGCCGAAACGGTCGACGGGCCGCATGTGTCACTCGAAGGCGTTCAAGTCAAGCACGTACTCCAACACGACCCGCACCGGCGACGGTACCGATTTATCGCGCAAGAGACGTCGATCATCGAGGCGCACCATCATTTCATTAGTATGAAGGACGGCGTCCGTCTCGATGCCTTGCTCATTACCGAGACGGGACAAGAAGATGAGCCGTTACTCGGGATTATCCGACCACAAGATATTTTATACGTCATCGGTTGAGGCGCCGTGCTCGATGGCGACCTCATATTGAGTGACCGTGTTTCCGAGGACGATGGGCTTCACTTCAGAAGTGCCGTCGTCCCGTTTTTTGTGGGCATGTTTATACGCGCCGCTATCGCGCCAATTCTCAAAGCTCGCCGCGTCGCGCCACGTCGTCATGATGACGACCTGATCTTTCGTCTCATCCGATGTATCCATCAACACCTGCATCCGGATGAATCCATCCATCGACTCGATGCCTTTCGTCGTTTGGAAACGGGCGGTGACCGCCTCAATCTTCCCTTTTTCAACGTCTAGTTTGTTCATGACAATCCACATGTACATGTCCTCCTCTGCGATATCGTACGGGTTCATTATACATGGAACACGATCGATGCCTCGCTCGAGATGCTCGCATCAACGTTCGGCCCACCACTCCTCGAACGTCCAATTTTGTTGTTTCATCGTTGTCGCTTCTTTCACACCGACGTACCGGAGATGCCATGGCTCGTAGTTGTAGCCGGTGATTTTCTCTCTGCCTTTCGGATAGCGGACGATAAATCCGTAACGGTGTGCCTGTTGGAGCATCCATTTGCCTTCTGGGGTCTGGTCGAACGAGGCATAGAGTCCCATCTGCATGCGTGCACTCGTCATATCGACGGCGAGGCCGGTTTGATGCTCACTATATCCAGGACGGGCGACATATTTTGAGGCGTAGGCCGTGCCTCGCGTGTTGACCCAATACGTATAAAGTGATTTTTGAGTGGCGTAGGAGCGATAGGCGCTGAGGGCATACAACGTGTGGCCTTCTTTTCGCCCGGCGTAATAGAGGAGGGCTAGCGCGTGAGCGGCTTCAGCGGCCATGAGGGTTCGCTCGCTTCCTTTCGTGTAGACGGTCGGGATGGTCAACGTGACGAGTTGCCGCGAACGATACGTGCTCGAGAGGCCGTGTTGTTTATTGACGAGTCGAATCCGTTCCGCAGGCGCAAGTTTCGGGATGCCAGCTTTCAAGTTGCTCGACGGGGTATAGTAGCGTGTGCCATCGATATAGACGTTTGACCAACTGCGATTATACATCGTGTAACGGACAGGTGTGTTCGTGGACAGCGTCTTGGCGACCGGGGACGCTTGCATGGCCCGCCAGTACAGTTTCGTCGTTTTAATCGTGTAGCCTGGCTGGGGTGACGGGGTTGCGGCGGAAGTGGATATGACGGGAAAGATGAGCATCAGGACGAGGAGTACACGGATGAGTTTCATGAGGATGACCTCCTTTTGAGTCGTTGCTCTTCTTTTCCCTTTTTTTCAAATGATGAAAAGATAACGAATCAGGGAATAAGAGATAAATCGTCTCCGTCTCTTGACCTGAAGCGTGTACTGCCTGAGCCCGATGTGCCGGCAGCCCAAAAAAGATACACTTATCGTGTAGGGAAGAGATGGATCGAAGTATCGAAAGGAGTGAGCGCATATGGAACTCATTTTTGGTTTACCATTGTTATTGCTTGTCCTATTCTTTGCCTTTTTGTATTTCAACATCAAAGGGCTATCGAGTATGTGGAAAGATTACAATCGGACGAAATCGATGATTCCTCTCGGATTCTTCATCATCGGGATTATCGGGATTTTCACCGGCGTCTGGACGTGGCTCGTCATCTTGATTTACTATGCCGTCCGTCCAAAAGCTTGACCGGACACCATGTGCGAAAGTGCATGGTGTTTTTTTGCTATACTGAGGACGAGGTGTTGTCATGGATAAATTGATTAAGGCGTGGTTCATCATCACGCTCATTACGTTTGTGCTTTTTAAGCTAGGTGAGACGATGACCGCCGCTTATACGGAACCGGCGGGCGAGGGGAATCCGTACGTACTCGTTTTGCTGGTCGGTTGGCCGTTCGTCCTGTTGTTCATTTGGATTACGATTCGGCTCGCGCAGCGCACCGTCGCGTCGGTAAACCGTTTGGCGCGAATCGGTCTCTTGGTGGGGAGTCTCGTCATGGCGGGAGTCAGTTTCTATATTAACGCCGAGCAGGCCGCTTCGCTCCGCGCAGGCATCCGTGCTTCTGAGAACGCGGCCTATGCGTCAGGGTGGAATCAGTTCACGAACATCATTTATGCGAACCAATTGACGTTTTTCGTTTTGACGGTCAGTTGTATGGCACTTGGAGTGGCGTTTTCCTTCGTCACCCGCAAACGAACGAACGAGGAACGGCTCAACTAGCCGTTCCTCGTTCGTTTGTTTAGCTTAGTTTACTTTGATACAGGAGGGCGTAGCGGTCGGCCGCGATGATGGCATCGGCGACTTGTTCTGGGGTCACATCGAATCCGCTATGAATCGTCTCGCCTTCTGCGGTCGCGGCTTGGCCGACTTTTAGGATGTCCTCGCGGGAAGCATCTTTCAATTTCACGTCTTCAAGCGTGACCGGCAAATCGAGCGCCATATACAAGGCGACGTAGCGGTCAAACTCTGCCTGCGTCCGGCCTTCGAGTGCGAGTTGGACGAGTGTACCGAAGGCGACTTTTTCGCCGTGCGTCAAATGGTGAATGTCGCCATGCAGGGCCGTGAATCCGTTATGGATGGCATGCGCAGCGGCTAATCCACCACTCTCGAACCCGAGACCGCTCAAGAGCGTGTTCGCTTCGACGACGGACTCGAGTGCCGGCGTGACAACTTTGGCTTTTACGGATTCGTAAGCTAAAATCCCGTAATCGAACAGCACTTCTTCACAGCGTTTGGCAATTGCCTCCGCGGCAATGGTCGGGACACCGCCCGCCATCGTTTTTCCCCCAAAGGCGAGGACGCTTCGAACCTCGACCCATGTCGCGAGCGCGTCGGCAATTCCTGAGGCGAGGAAACGAGCCGGGGCCTCAGCAATCAGTTTCGTGTCGACGAGAACCAAATCCGGATTCTTTTTATAGAACCGATATGTCTCAAAGTTTCCTTCATCCGTATAGATGACAGAGAGGGCACTCGTCGGCGCATCCGTCGAAGCGATGGTCGGTACGATCACGATGCGGGCATCCAGTTCGTCAGCGACGGCTTTGGCCGTATCGAGCGTTTTTCCGCCGCCCATCCCGATGACGACTGCGGTATGGCTCTCTGCGGCCGCTTTGGCAATCCGTTCAATCTCGTGACGCGAAGCCTCCCCGACGAAATCAGCCTTCTCAGCGTTGACGCCGCTCGCTTTAAGTGAATCGGTCACCCGCTCCCCAATCAAGCGCCAGACGATGTCATCGGCGATGAGCAGCGCCTGTGACCCGAAGTGACCGACATGGTCCCCAATCCGATCGATTGTATTCTTGCCTTGCACGTACTTGGCTGGACTGATAAATACACGTTCTGACATATTCAACATCCTTTCTGAAGTAACGGTAGCGATAGGGCAACAGTAGATTTGTTCCCGATTCAACCCTAGCTTCAAACAGTCATCCTTGTGACAGCTCCGTGAATCCAACCTGAACATCGTTCACAGCCCACTCATCATCACGAGTAACACAATTAAAACGGCGACGGCAAGAAATCCCCAATCGAGTACGTATTTCATCACAATCGTTCCCTTCTACTATTATGTGATGAGTATAGATGATTGGCAGGCGGACGCCATTTCCAAAATCGGACCAGGTCAAAAAAAGACCGACGTCGCAGGTCCAGAGGTTTGAATGGAGCCAGAGCGGGAACAACTCTTTCGTATGCTTAATTTAGAAGGAGGAATTTTCAATGTCTAAACATGTACTGATTGTCACGACGTCTGCCGATCAATTAGAAAACGGTCACGCGACAGGGCTTTGGCTCGAGGAATTTGCTGCACCGTACCTTCAATTTGAGAAGCAAGGCTATAAAGTCACAGTAGCGAGCATCGAAGGCGGAGACGTGCCAATCGATGCGAACAGCTTAGAGGGCGAATTGCCGCAAGAGGTGTTGGATACGCAGCATCTATTGAAAGATACAGCCCGACTTGATCAAGTGGCGGATGACACGTATGACGCTGTTTTCCTTCCGGGTGGACATGGGACGGTCGTTGACTTCCCGAACAGTGAGACGCTACAGCGTGTCATCCGTGACACGTATGAAGGTGGAAACGTCGTCGCAGCCGTCTGTCATGGCCCGATCGGTCTCGTCAACGTCAAGTTAAGTAACGGAGAACCGCTCGTCAAAGACAAGCGCGTGACAGGGTTCACGGACGCAGAAGAGCGCGAGATGCAGCTCGACTCAGCGGTGCCGTTCCTACTTGAATCAGCAATGCGTGAGCGCGGCGGGAAATTCGATAACGCCGACAACTGGGCCGTCAATGTAGCCGTGGACGAGCGCCTTGTCACGGGTCAGAACCCGCAGTCGTCAGAACAAGTCGGCGCGGAAATCGTCAAATTGCTTGGATAATCGTAACGACAGCTTAGGAATCATTTCTAAGCTGTCTTTTTTTCGGACATATGTCCTTTTCAAAGCGCTCCATCTCACGTACAGTCAGACGAGGAGATAGGAGGGGAACTTGTTTGGGAATTTTATTTGCCGTGCTCTCGGGCACGTTCATCGCGCTGCAAGGTATTTTTAACGCTAAGCTCGGTTACGCGGTCGGCGCCTGGTTGTCGGTCACAGTCGTCCATCTCGTCGGTCTCGTGCTCGCACTCCTCATTTATGCGTTCAAACGGGATGCAGATTTGACAGCGTTTCGGCGCGTGCCTTGGTATTACAGCCTCGGCGGGTTGTTCGGAGTCTTCGTCGTCTTCGGGGAATTGACAGCCATTCAACAGCTCGGTGTCACGTGGGCCATTTGCGTCTTGCTCGTCGCCCAATTGATTGGCGCATTCTTGATTGATGTGAACGGGTGGTTCGGTGTGAAGCAGAAACCTGTCAATCAAGGTCAGCTTATGGGGCTCGCTTTAATGATCATCGGGATTGGGATTTACACGTTCACGTAAGGAGGAGCCAGATGAGAGTAGAAACAGCGTTAGCACGGCTCGGGTGGGCCCATCTGTTTTCAGGACAAACGTTAGAGGCGTCGACAATCATGACCTATCCGTCCGGGGCGATGCTCTGCACGAATGGTAACCCGATTGAGTCACTCTTCGTCGTGTTGTCGGGACGTGTCAAAATCTATACGTTAAGCGAGGAAGGCAAGTTGCGCTTACTGCGTTTAAAGATGGCTCCGACGTTGATTGGAGATATCGAATATGCGAGTGGACGCAACGTGCTCCACACGGTCGAGACGGTCGGCCCGGTGACGTGTCTGCGCATCCCATTCGATGTGTTGCGCACACATAACAGGACGATTGAATTTACGGAGCACCTTCTCCGCGGCGTGTCTGATAAGTTGTTCATCGAGGCGAACGCCTCATCGAACCATCTCATGTCGACGCTCGAAGAACGGTTGGCGGGTTATCTCGTCTCGCTCAGCGAGTCAGGGAATGAGTT
Organism: Exiguobacterium sp. s152; assembly: GCF_018618335.1. Lineage (NCBI taxonomy): Bacteria > Bacillati > Bacillota > Bacilli > Caryophanales > Exiguobacterium > Exiguobacterium sp. s152. Next base: position 177,596 of record NZ_JACSLX010000004.1, on the reverse strand, counting down.
GTTCCAAGATGAGATGAGTCAGTTGAAGCGAAAAGAAGTCGCGGAATGGCTCGGGACGAGCTATCGCCATTTGAACCGGACGTTACAGGCATTCGCGGATGAGGGACTCGTCGAGAAAACACGGACGCAAGTGACGATTTTAGATGCGACTCGATTAAAAGAACGTGCCAATGGCATGTTGTACGAATAAGGAGGCAATTCATGATAGTAGGAATTATTTGTTCGGCAGTGGCCGGTGCGTTCATTAGTGTCCAAGCGGCGGTTAATGCAAAAATGAACATCTATTTAGGCGCCTGGGCGACGACGGTGCTCGTCTTTATTGTCGGGCTAATCGGTTCGCTGATCCCACTCATTTTATTTGGCGGCAATCTGCAGGGACTGTTTGATATCTCTCCGATTTACGCGCTCGGCGGTCTGCTCGGTGTCGGTGTCGTCTTCTGTGTCATGCGAAGCATTCAATTGCTCGGACCGACCTTATCAGTGTCGATTATTCTCGTCTCTCAATTGATTTGGGCACTTGGTGTCGACTTGTCCGGAGCGTTCGGAATGCCACAGTTGTCATTGTCCCCAGGTCAGGTCATCGGACTGATGGTGCTACTTCTCGGTGTCATCGTCTTCAAGCAGTCACAAGCAACGGCTCTTCAGCAAGAAAGTTCAAACGAAGCGACTTCACGTTGAAGTGGCTTCTTTTTGAGCAAAACGGGTACAGGTGGATAACGAATCTCTGATAGGATAGAGAGGGAAGCAGTACGAAATATACGTAGAGGTGATGAAAACGGTGGATTCTTCCATAGTAATCGATTTACTGATTGTTTTATTCTTGATTGTGTTGAACGGGATTTTCGCGATGACGGAGATCGCGCTCATCTCGTCTAAACCGGCCAAACTTGAAGTCGAGGCGAACCGCGGTAAGCGCAGTGCCGAAATCGCACTCAAGTATTCAAAAGATCCGACCGACCTGTTATCGACGGTCCAAGTCGGAATCACGTTAATCGGGATCATTAACGGTGCCTATGGGGGTGCGCGTTTCTCGGCACCGCTCGGCGAATTGTTCGCGGAGCTCGGAATGAGTGCCCAATACGCACCGACCGTCGGTTACGTCGTCGTGGTCACGCTCATCACATACTTGTCGCTCATCATTGGTGAGCTCGTGCCGAAACGAATTGCCCTCGTTGCACCGGAAAAAGTGACGATGGCCATCATTCCAGCGCTGGACGTGTTCAGCAAAGTGATGCGACCGTTCATTTGGATTTTATCGAAATCGACGTTGTTCCTCTTTAAACTGCTCGGCTTGAAAGCAGAACAATCGAGTGGCGAGACGGAGCTCGAGATTAAACAGCTCTTATTCGAAGGGGCCCAACAAGGGGCGTTCGCTCACGAAGAAGTACAACAGGTCGAGCGCGTGTTTGCGTTCCATGACCAGTTGATTTATGAGTTGATGCAGCCGCGGACGACGCTCGAATGGGTCGACCTCGAAGATGATATGGACGATATCAAGAAATCGATTTATGAGAGTAAACACAATAAACTCCCGGTCGGTCGCGATACGCTCGATGAATTCGTGGGCTATATCGATGTCCGCGATATTTTGACCTTGCCGACGCTTCGGGAGCCATCGCAAATCTTGAAACGAATCAAACAACCGCTCGTCGTGCCAAAACAGCGAGAAGCGAGCCAAGTCTTGCAGATGATGCAAAAGAACGGCGTCGAGATCGCCTTCGTGCTCGATGAGTATGGTGGATTCCTCGGAATGGTCACGTTGTTCGATATCCTTGAAGAAATCGTCGGCGAAGTGATGATCGAAGAAGAGACGCCGGAAGTCGTGCGCCGTGAAGACGGATCGTACTTGGCAGACGGCCTCCTCGGAATTGAAGATTTAAAACGGACGTTCGGGATTCGAGATAATCGTTTCGATGAAGGACGAAGCTCGTATCATACGCTTGCCGGTCTCGTCATTTACGCGCTCGGGGACTTCCCGAAGCGAGGTGATGTCGTCGAGGCGTACGGACTCCGGTTCGAAGTCGTCGATATGGACGGAAAACGTGTCGACCAAGTACTCGTATCTGAATTGCCAGCAACCGAAATAGAAGAAGACTGACGCCGCGGCGTCAGTCTTCTTTTTTGTGCGTGTTCCACGTCTCGAACGCCGCCTGCATGAGGATGCGGGCAGTATGCAGCATCGCCCGTTCATCGACATCGAACCGAGGGTGATGGTGCGGGAATACGACACCGACTTCCGGGTTGCCAGCCCCTGTGAAAAAGAAGCTACCAGGAACGTGTTGCATATAGTAGGCGAAGTCTTCACCGACCATGAGCGGTGCCATCTCGATGACGCCATCCGTTCCGACGACACGTGCGGCACTGCGCCGCACATGGTCGGTCTCGGTCGCATGGTTGATGACGGCGGGATAGCCACGAATGTACTCGAGCTCATAATGTGCCTCACTGGCCGAGCAGATGTGGGCAATGGTGCGCTCCATCTCGGCGATGATGCGTGTTTGCGTCTCCGGTGTGAACGTTCGCACCGTGCCAGACAGCTTTGCTTCATCGGCGATGACGTTGAACGCTTGACCGGCGACGAACGTGCCGACGGTCAAGACGGCCGGTTCGAGCGGGTCGATGCGGCGGCTGATGATTTGTTGCAACTGGCTGACGATATTGGTTCCGACCATGACGGCATCGACCGTGTGTTGCGGGATGGCCCCGTGACCTCCCTTGCCTTTGACGGTCAGTTCGAACCGGTCGGCCGCCGCCATGATCGGTCCGGTCTTCACACCAACCGTGCCGAATGGAAGCGGCGTCCAAATATGAGAACCATAAATGTAGTCGACCCCATCGAGGCAGCCATCTTCGATCATTGGTTTGGCCCCGCCTGGTGCGAGCTCTTCCGCGAACTGATGGATGAGGACGACATCTCCGGGAAGATCGATTTCCGTAAGGGCTTTCGCTAGGACGAGCAGCGTCGCCGTATGGGCATCATGACCGCAAGCGTGCATCGAGCCGTTTACTTTTGAACGATACGGAACATCTTTTAAATCTTGAATCGGTAACGCATCGAAGTCGGCACGAAACGCGATGGTTGGACCGTCACCGCCATGAATCCGTCCGACGACACCGTTGCCGCCGACGTGTTCGCGCACATCGAGCCCGAGCTCACGTAAATAGGCCGCAATCGTCCGCGGTGTCTCCCGTTCTTCAAACGAGAGTTCGGGATGTTGGTGGAAGTGGCGTCGAAGCGACACCATCTCTTCGTATAATTCAGTCAATCGGGAATCGAGGTCAGTCACAAGCATAGCAAGCACTCCTGTCAGTTGATTGTTTTTGTTTGAATCAAGGTCCATACGTCATGTGAATCCAAATCATCGAGAATCGGTTGAAGTAACATCTGTCGTGCTTCATCAGCCGTCACCCATCTGGCATCGCTATGCTCTTCAGAGAGAGTGATGGTTGTTGCGACGGGATGAGCCCAGTACGTCATCAGAACGACTTGACGATTCGAGTCGGTCAAAAATGTCGTGGCGTACAGTAAGTGTTGAATCGTTACGCGTAGCCCAGTTTCTTCGAATACTTCCCGTTCCAGGGACTGTTCGAGCGTCTCACCAAAATCGAGCTTGCCGCCGACAAGCTCCCACGTGCCAGGATGGATTTCATCATCGGTTGCCCGTTTAATGATGAGGAGCCGGTCTTCTTGCACAATCACTGCCTTCACAGCGACGACGATAGATGGAATAGACATCGTGACACTCCTTTGTATGAAATCGTGAGGAAGCTCACTGTAGATATGAATCATTTACTATATTTTCCGAAGTTATGCTTATGGTATACGACGAGAGGGAATTAATACAGGAGAAAATCATGAAATGAGGTGTCGAAATGGGTTGGATTATCGCAATTGGGATTATCGTTGTCTTGGCGTTCGTCTATTTTTCGATGTACAACGGACTTGTCAAATATCGAAACTGGGTCGACGAGGCGTGGGCACAGATTGATGTACAGTTGAAACGGCGTTACGATTTGATTCCAAACTTGGTCGAAACGGTGAAGGGCTATGCCAAACACGAGCAAGAGACGCTTGCGAAAGTCGTTGAGCTCCGGAATCAGCTCGGGTCGAAGACGAGCCGTCAAGAACAGATGGAAGTGAACGATCAATTGAGCGGCGCGCTGAAAAACTTGTTCGCTCTCCGTGAGGCATATCCAGATTTGAAAGCGAACGAGAATTTTAAGATGCTTCAAGAAGAACTGACGCAGACTGAAAATAAAGTCGCCTACTCACGACAGTTGTATAACAATACGGTCATGAAATATAACACGAAAGTCGAATCGGTCCCGACAAACATCATCGCCTCCGTTCACAACTTCGAAAAACGCGACATGCTCGAAGCTCGTGAAGAAGAACGCGAAAACGTGCGTGTTTCATTCTAATGGATTGGAGTGGCGACGATGATTTTATATGAACAGATTCGCAAAAATAAAATCAAGACCGTGTTCATCGTGGCCGGATTCGTCCTTCTCGTCTTAGGCGTCGGGGTGGTCATCTCGTATTTGAATTATGGTGACCCGCTCCCAGGCCTCATCTTCACGCCGGTGTTCTCGCTGTTTTATATCGGGATCGTCATCATGTCGAGCACGAACATCGTCATGAAAATGAACCACGCCCAAGAGATCACTTCGGTCGACCAGCACCGGTTTCTCTGGCACACCGTCGAGAATATGGCGATGGTCGCGCGCGTCCCGATGCCGCGCATCTTCATCATCAACGATGCGTCACCGAACGCGTTCGCGACCGGCCTGAAACCAGAAAAGGCAGCTGTCGCCGTGACGACCGGACTGCTCGACCAGTTGACGCGAGAAGAAGTCGAGGGCGTCATCGCCCATGAAGTCGCCCATATCAAAAATTACGATGTACGACTGGCGACAGTGACGCTCGCCCTCGTCTCGGTCATCGCCATCATGAGCGATATCGGGTCGCGGATGCTGTTCTTCCGCAGCGTCGGCGGCCGTCGCGACAACAACCAAAACCCGATTTTTATGATTGTCGGGCTCGTGTTGTTGATTCTCGCACCGCTCATTGCCACGCTCGTTAACTTGGCCATCTCACGGAATCGTGAGTTTTTGGCGGACGCGAGCGGGGCCGAATTGACGCGTAATCCGGATGCCCTCGCATCGGCGCTCGAGAAAATCGCCAATATCCAGACACCGGTGAAGGAAGCCTCACGTGCCTCGGCGTCGCTCTACTTTTCAGACCCGCTCAAGAAAAAGCTGAGCGGTCTGTTCTCCACGCACCCGAACCCGGATGAACGGATTGCCAGACTGCGAAGTATGTAGTGCATAACGAAGGTCCTCTTTTTAGGAAGAGGGCCTTTGTACGTGAATCGGATCAGCCCATTTCACATACCCAGTTTGTATGAATAGTGAATGGGAATGATAGTAAAAAGAGGACGGATTGGAGGGGACTTCATGTTTGAGTCGGCACTTGAGTTAGGCATTGTCATCTTCTTATTGATTTACTCAGTCACGGTTTCGCTGATGTTGATGTCAGTCAAAAAGAAGAGCTGAACTAACATATGAGCAAAGGCAGTAAAAAGCCACCTCGCGCGCGAGGTGGCTTTCGTCAGTTACCCGGCGCGATGGCTCCGGAGTTTTTCAATCTCTTCGAGGACGAATTGGACGTTTGTTCCGACGATGACTTGAATGTGGTTCGGGCTGACAACCTTGATACCAGGGATGCCTGCTTTCTTGATTTGGGCTTGGTCGACCGTATCCATGTCTTTCACATCGACACGAAGGCGCGTGACGCACGATTCGATGCCTGTGACGTTTTGATCGCCGCCGAGACCGTCGTAAATCGTGGCTGCCATCGCTGAATATTGACCGCCGACAGCGACTGGAGCCGTCTTCGTTTCGCCTTCAGGAGTCGTTTCCGTTGCGACCGCGTCAACCGCTTCGTCTGACTCACGGCCTGGCGTTGCCAAGTTGAGCTTGACGATCATGAAGCGGAAGATGACGTAGTAGATGGCACCGAAGACGAGACCTTGGACGAGCAACATGTACGGCTGGTTCGCGAGCGGTAACCGTGAGCTGAGGACAAAGTCGACAAGACCAGCGCTGAAGCCGAATCCGGCCGTCCATTGGAACGTCGCCGCAATGAAGAGGGAAACCCCTGTCAAGACCGCGTGGACGAGGTAGAGAACTGGTGCGAGGAACATGAACGAGAATTCGAGCGGTTCCGTGACACCTGTGAAGAACGATGCGAACGCTGCGGCGAGAAGGAGCGAGGCCGCTTGTTTTTTACGTTTTGTTTTCGCGGTGTGGTACATGGCGAGGGCTGCTGCCGGAAGACCGAACATCATGATTGGGAAGAATCCAGCTTGATATCGACCAGTGATTCCTTTCACGCCTTCGCCTGACCAGAAGTTACCGATGTCGTTGATACCGGCCACATCGAACCAGAATACCGAGTTCAAGGCGTGGTGAAGACCAGTTGGGATTAACAGACGGTTGAAGAAGCCGTAAAGGCCTGCCCCGATTGCACCCATTTTAGAGATCGTTTCCCCAAATCCGACGAGTCCTGTGTAAACGACCGGCCAGACGAAGTAAAGGGCGACCGAGACGAGAATCATCGAGAATGCCGTCATGATTGGCACGAGACGCTTACCACTGAAGAAAGCGAGCGCGTCTGGAAGCTTCACATGGCTAAAGCGGTTGTACATTTGAGCGGCGACGATACCTGACAAGATCCCGACGAACGCGTTGGCAATTTTACCGAATGCTGGGTTGACGGCTTCGACGTCGATACCTTGGAACAAGGCGACAGTAGCCGAAGACAAGAGCGTCGTGACCGTGAGGAAGGCGACAAGTCCGCTTAGAGCGGCTGAGCCGTCACGGTTTTTCGCCATTCCGAGGGCGACCCCGACTGCGAAGAGAATTGGAATGTTATCGATAATGGCTGCACCGGCTTTGATCAAGAATGCGGCGGCGATGTTTTCAGAACCCCAGCCGACGGGATCAATCCAGTAACCAATCCCCATGAGAATGGCAGCTGCAGGAAGTACGGCAACTGGCAACATGAGGGAACGTCCGAGACGTTGTAAAAAGTTCATCATTGTGAATTTCCTCCTTTTTGATGGTGTTGATCTTGCAGGCGTTGAATGTGGAGCGTAATATAACCAAGCTCTGATTCGGGCAAGACGATGCCGTATAAGTCTTCCATTTCGTTTGCGACGTCAGACGCACATGCATAGGCCGACGAGAACTTCGTTTGAATCATGAGAAGCATATCTTCGTCGATCGTATGGTGATCGTAATGGTTGACCCGATCCATGACGAATCGTAAATGAGTTAATAAGCGTTGATAGGATAAGTCATCTTCTTCTATAGATAGATCGAGTCGTCTCGAAATCGATTGAATCATGTCACGTACGATTGTCGTCTGTTTGACCGTCTTGCGTAAATCACCTCCCTTCACTTTTAGTGTATGGATGTGCAGCGCGATGAAGGCCGCCTCATCTTTCGGCATCTTGACGCCGAGTTTGTCCTCGATGAGGTGAAGCGCCCATAGTCCGATTTCGTACTCGTTGCGATATAAAATCTTAATCTCGTTCAACAGTTTATTTCGGAGCGAGATGCCTTCTTGCTCGCGCTCGATGGCGAATGAGATGTGATCGGTGAGGACGATATGGATGTGTTCGTTGAACGTCGTCTCGAGCCGTTTTTCCGCATGCGAAATGATTTCTTCTGAAATCGTGAAGTGCTCGATTGGAATCCGCGTCAGCAGTTGTTGAAATTTATCGTTCTCCGACATGACGAACAGCTTTTCAACTTTATGCGGATTGACGATATCGTTGCGTGCCTTCTTGAATGCGACGCCCGGTCCGATGGCGATTTTCTCTTCACCCTCATCTGAGACGATGACCGCGTTGTTGTTTAGAATCTTTTTGATTTTTAACATGTGTCCTCCTATCGAGGAGTCATTGTCCCGCTTGAGCGACGACGGTCTTCCCAGGAAGCGATGGGCCGCCTGCATGGAACGAGTAGGGCTGTTCCAAAGCTCCTCCATTCGTGATGACCATTGGGGTGACCGTGTCTTTTCCGGCTTGTCGGATTTGTTCCAAGTCGGCCGTCAACAGTGGCTGTCCGGTCGTGACCGTGTCACCGACTTTGACGTGGACATCGAACGGGCTTCCCGCAAGCTCGACCGTATCTAGTCCGACATGAATCAAAATTTCAGCTCCGTCTCCCGAACGGAGCCCGATGGCATGCTTCGTCGGTGCGACTTGGACGATGGTCCCATCAGCCGGGGCGACGACGGTTCCGTTCGTCGGCATGATGGCAATCCCGTCGCCCATCATCTTCTCGCTGAAGACAGGGTCGGTCACTTCCTCAAGTGGAATGATGTCTCCTTCCATGGGTGCATAAAGTGTCAGTGTATGTCTCTTCATCCACTTATTCAATAACATCTTCGAATCATCCTTTCGCTTGAAAAATGATTGTGAAAAAACAAAACAGGCATGGAGTATAGACGGGTGGCCTGAGCCTTTCGTCTTACCCCATGCCTGATCGAATCAGTCACATGTGATCATTATTCGTTTCGTCACCCTCAAGATAGCACGCCGATGTATAGATATCAAGACCTAATTTGAAAGCGTTCTCTAGAAATTTTACTTCTTCGAAAATCTGTTGTATAGTTAGGGCGAAACTGAATGAGAAAGGTGTTGCATGTTAATGAGTGAGGTTGTATCTGCCTAACGAACTGAAAAAATGTTGGATGACACGTCTTTTTGTCATGCCTTCATGTTCTGTTACAGATACCGCCCTTCATAAACTGCCAGACACCGGTCTGTCTTTTTGCGTTGGTCGTCATCGGCCGACGCTTTTTGTTTGCGCGGTATCTCCATCCCATTTTTAAGGAGACTCCATCATGAATGAACAAACTTTAGACAAACTACAATATAACGACTTGATTCAACACGTCGAACGCTACTGCATCAGCGGATTCGGACGCAACTTGTTACGAAACCAGCGTCCGACGAGCCATTTGCAAACGGTTAAAAAACGGCTCCAAGAGACATCGGAAGCACGCGCGATTCTCGACGCGACGTCACACGTCCCCTTTATCGGGGTATCCGATATGGAACCACTCATCGGTAAAATCAGCCGGGGTATCCAGCTCGAGGCAAGCGAACTCGAAGCCGTCGCCGAATTTTTCCGGGGTGCCCGGAAACTGAAGCGGTTCATGGCCGAGCAGGCGTTCTTTGCACCGCTCTTGTCCCTTTACGCGGGAGAGATGAGCGAGTGGCGCAGTATCGAGGAAGACATTATCCAGTCGATTCGCGGGGGACGTGTCGTCGACGAGGCGTCCAAAGAATTGAAACGGGTCCGCAAACAAATCGACATTCTCGAAGGACGGATCGAGGAGCGGTTGAGCAAGTTCTTGAAGAGCGCTGCGAACCGGGAAGCGATTCAAGACGGCTTTGTGACTAAGAAACAAGACCGATTCACGATTCCGATCAAAGCGTCGTATAAACATAAAATCGCCGGGACAATCGTCGACACGTCGAGCCGCGGCACGACTGTGTTCATCGAACCGGAAGCGGTGGCGAAGCTGAACGCGGAACTCGTCGTCAAACGGACGGAGGAAGCAGTCGAAATCTATCAAGTGCTCGCCACGCTTACCGGCATAGTGGCGGAGGCGTTGCCGACCATCGAGGCGACGCTCGACGTCATCGCCCAATACGACATGGTGTTCGCGAAAGGGAAGTATAGCCAAGCCATCGATGGCATCGCCCCGCGCGTGAACGGTGTCGGGAACATCCGTTTGAAACAAGTCCGCCATCCGCTTCTCGAACGAGCGGTCCCTCTCGACTTCTCACTCGGGGACACGTACCGCGGTCTGATTATCACCGGACCGAACGCCGGCGGGAAGACGGTCGTCTTGAAGACGATCGGTCTGCTAAGTTTGATGACGATGAGCGGGCTTCATATCCCGGCCCATCCGGACACGGACATCTCGACGTTTGACGACGTGTTCGTCGACATCGGGGACAACCAGGACATGGGTTCGGCGCTCAGCACGTTCTCGGCCCATATGCATAACGTGGCGAGCATCATGCAGGAGGCTGGGAAACGATCATTACTATTATTCGATGAGATCGGAAGCGGGACCGAGCCGAACGAGGGTGCGGCACTCGCCATCGCGATTTTAGAAGAGGCATACAAGCGCGGCTGTCTCGTCGTCGCCTCGACCCATTACGGCGAAATCAAAGCGTACTCAGAGACGCATCCGGACTTCATGAACGCGGCCATGCAGTTCGACCCGGACACGCTCGAACCGAAGTATCGGCTGTTGATTGGGCAGTCCGGCGACAGCAACGCCTTGTTCATTGCCCGGAAAATGAAATTGCCCGAATCGATTTTGAAGCAGGCGGCCCGCTATATGCACGACAAGACGTATGACCAGTCGCTCCTTGATGCGACGCGCCTGACACAAGAAGTCGTCCGCCCTGTCGTCGAACCTGACCAAATGCTAGCGAAAGGTGACCGGGTCCGCCTGCTTGAGACGAATCAAGTTGGTCTTGTCTATGCGATGGATGAATCGTTGCGCCAAGTCACCGTGTATGTCGACGGTGTTTTCAGTGAGCACCCGCTCCGTCGAGTTCGACGCGAGGCGAAAGCGCTCGACTTGTATCCAGCCGGCTATGACCTCGAAACGTTATTCGTCGATTACCGGGACCGGAAAGAAGCGCATGACTTTGCCCGTGGCTCGAAAAAAGCGCTCCGTCGCGTCGAGAAAGAGATTCGGGCGCGGCAACGTGCCGAACGAGGCGAATGAGTGTATCCGGCAGGACACTCGGGTAAGGAACAAGGACCGGGAGTCATCACAGCAGTTCGGCTTACGGGTAACGTGTCGGAGGTGACTGGATGTTTTGGTTAAGTTTATTGTTCGCCATCGGATTTGTCTTGATCCACTACTTTTCAGGACAGTTGATTCACGTGCGCGAGACGCCGCGGAGCCGGTTTCTGTCACTCGCCGGCGGAGTCGCTGTCGCGTATGTGTTTCTTCATCTCTTGCCTGAACTGAACGAATATCAACAAGAACTCGAAGGACATCTCGAGAGTGGACTGTTCGCCTCAATCGAAAACCATATCCTCGTCGTCAGCATGCTCGGTCTGGCAGTGTTTTATGGCTTGGAACGGTTAGCCACGCAAATGAAACGGCGTGGCAACGGCAGCGTTTTTTGGATTCACATGGCGTTGTTCATCGTCTACAACTTCAGCATCGGCTATGTGCTCGCGGAGAGCGAGTTCGATACGGCATGGGCAATGACACTCTACTTTGTCGCATTAGGGATTCATTTCATCACGGTCGACCAGGGTCTGAGGCATCACCATCAGGAGTCGTACGACAGGCGAGGCCGATTGTGGTTGTCGTTGGCCGTGCTTGCCGGGTGGAGCGTCGGCGCATTTTCAGCGCTCCATGAAGTGACGCTGTCGATGATTGTCGCGTTCTTGGCCGGGGGGATTATTTTGAACGTCATGAAAGAAGAGCTGCCAGAAGAACGAGACAGCAGCTTTCGTGCGTTTGCTGTCGGGCTCATCGGATACGCTTTACTGTTATTGGCCATATGAAAAGGCAACCGCGAGGTTGCCTTTTTGCTTACAGTGAATTGGTGCTCTGATTGTCTACGTTATCATCGGACGCAGGTGTGTCCTCATCTTGGTTAGGTCCACCGAATTGACCACCGTGATGTGGGCCATGCCCACCCCCACCCCCGTGACGTCCACCACCAAAGCCACGCATGTCGCCTAAGTCGTCGTAACTCGTGACGTCAGCAAAACGTTCTTCGTGGTCGGCAAGAATCGTGTCGGCCTCATCTTGCGTCAAGTCACCGGATTCGATGGCTGCCTCAAGTTTCGCTTCATGAGAGGTGATGATCGCCTCGATGAACTGTTCGATGGTGATCCCTTTTTCTTCCGCGAGTTCAGGAAGCGATTGTCCTTCTTCTCGCGCTGCGTCCACCTCGTCTTCGGTCAAACCGAGCGCCTCGAGCAAAGCGGCCTGCTCGGCGGCCCGGTCACCGAACATACCCCGCTCGCCGCGTTCTCCGCGTTCGCATTGTGTCGTCGTTTCCGTTCCGTCGGTCGTTGTCGTATCGTTCGTGGCGGCATAGACGCCGGTTCCTGAGACGGCAAGTAGGCCGGCCAGGGCGATGGCTAATTTAGATGTTTTCATATTAATCTCCTCCTTTACTACTTCAAGTGTAGGGCGGGGACGTTCAAAAGTTGTGAGGGAGTTGCAAGGTTTCTGCAAATTGTCTTTGGGAAATGATGGGTTCGTTTCACGATGCGATATAATGAGAGTGGAGGCGATAAAGATGAACGTACTCGTAGTCGAAGATGAACCGAAATTAGCGGACGGGCTCGCCCGCTTTTTAACGTACGCGGGGTTTTATGTCAGTGTGGCCGGCACGCTCGCCGAAGCGAAACGACAGCTTGAGCAACCGTTCGATGCAGTCTTGCTCGACGTTCGTTTGCCGGACGGAGAAGGATGGACGCTCATTCCAAAACTGAAGGCACTTAAGCCACGGCCGGCCATCATCTTGGCGACGGCACGAGGAGAGGCAGATGACCGTGTGTTCGGTCTCGAGCTCGGGGCCGACGATTATTTGGTCAAACCGATTGTGTTAAAAGAACTCGAAATTCGTCTGAAGCGTCTCGTGAAACAGACGGACGAGATTTCGTTCGGCGACATGACGGTGGACGCACGTTCTCGCATAGTGATTGACGCCGGGCAAGTGATTCGAATGACCAATAAAGAATATGAGTTGTTACTCTACTTCTTGAAGCATAGCGGAGAAGCGCTCGATCGGAACCGCCTACTCGACGAGGTGTGGGATTATACGTTCGCCGGGGATACGCGGACGGTCGATACGCACGTCAAGCAGTTGCGCGACAAATCACCGACGATGAAACGGCAATTGAAGACGGTGCACCGCGTCGGTTATCGATTGGAGGAAGTCTGATGAGCCGTTTGATGAAGAAACTGCTATGGACGGCAATCCTTCCGCTCGTCGTAATGGCGTTGCTCACGTTCGGCCTGACGTCGCTATTGATTGGACGTTTCGCTGAGACGGAGAGCTATGACCAATTAGCGCGTGAAGCGGATATCGTCTACGAGGCACTCGTGGATGGGCGCGGCATACCCGGACAGCTCGATGTCCTCGTGTTTCAAGACGGGGAGGCGGTCAATCCTGAACGGGGAGGTAGGATGCGTCGACAGATGACGCCGATGCTCGACCCGGACGGATTGTCCGAACGAGACGAGGTCAGCGTGAACGGGATGCGGCTATTGACGTTCCTTCGGGAAGAAGGAGATGTTCAAATCGTGACGTATGCACCTGTCCCGCTGTCGAACCCTCAGTTTCGCCAAATTTATGTCATTCTTGGCAGCGGTTTTTTGCTCGCACTCCTCGTCGCCGTCGGTGTCACATATTGGATGGGTCGGCGTTTGACGTCCCCGCTCATCGAGCTGAAGCAAGCGACCGCGTCCATCATGTCGGGTCGTCATGATCTCACGTTGCCACCGGTCACTGACGATGAAATCGGCGATTTGACGGAAGCGGTCCGTCAAATGAACACGTCGCTCGAAGAGAAAGAGCGACTGCAAAACACGTTCATCTCGGGAATCACGCACGACGTCCGCACCCCGCTCGCCATCGTCCGAAACGAGGCAGAAATGCTTGAACTCGGTGTCGTTAAACAAGAAGACGTGGCCGAGACGGGACGCAGCATGACCGAAGAGGTCGATCGCATCGACCGGCTCGTCACCCAGATGCTCGAATACTCGAAGCTATCGGCAGGCAAGCTGGCGCTCACGATTGAGACTGTTCACATGAATGAATTGATTGAAGCGACGGTCACGCGGATGGAGGAATGGTTCCGTCACAAGCAAGTGACGGTCACACTTGAACTCGTCGAGGATGCGGTCGTTCAGGCGGACCGGTTGGCGATGGAGCGCATCTTGTCAAACTTTCTTCAGAACGCGTATCATGCGAGTCCGATTGGCGGAATGATTACAATCAGGCTCACCGAGCGACGGCTTGAAATCGAGGATCAGGGTCCGGGCATCACAGCATCGATGCTTGTCAACATCTGGGACATGTATGTGAAAGGCGACCGCTCGAACGGGCACGGGCTCGGTCTGGCTATCAATAAGCTGTTACTCGAGGCACAAGGGCTGTCGTACGGGATTGAGTCGAGAGAGGGGGCGCTATTTTGGATCGAATGGGATTAAACTTATTTTTGCGGGGCGTGCGCTTGGAACGGGACCGGATTGAGACACCGGGCTATCCGTTCTCGCTACCGATTTTTGAGGGGTTTGATGAACTGACGCTGACGAAGCCGGTCACGTTCTTGGTCGGCGAGAATGGGAGTGGAAAATCGACGTTGGTCGAAGGGATGGCCATCGCCGCCGGATTCAATCCGGAAGGTGGGGCGACGACGTTCCGTTTTGAGACCGAGGCAACGCATAGCCCGTTGTTCGAGGCGCTCCGTCCGATTCGGGGTGCCTATCGACCGAAGGACGGATTTTTCCTCCGGGCCGAGACGGCATATCAATTGTCGAGTTATGTGGATGAGATTGCACGAACGTCGCCCGACCCGGAACGGTTCTATGCGTCTTACGGCGGTCGATCGCTCCATGAGCAATCGCACGGGGAGGCGTTCTTGTCGCTCATGCTCCATCGTTTCCGGGATGGCGGGCTCTATATATTGGACGAGCCTGAGGCCGCCTTGTCCCCGATGCGGCAGTTGACGATGCTCGCGCGGATGCATGAACTCGTCCAATCGGGCAGTCAATTCATCATCGCGACCCATTCACCAATCCTCATGTCGTATCCTGACGCCGACATACTCCAAGTCGAGACGGGACTCCGGCCGACGACATTCGACGAACTCGAGCACGTCCGTGTCATGCGTGACTTTCTAGCGGCACCAGAACGGATGCAACGCATCCTGTTCGAGTGAAAACGGTCATGGTGTAAGCGTTTTATTTTTATGTTGACGTCAAGATTTCAAGGGAGTATGCTAGTAGCGAGAAGAAGAAAATCCATTTTGGGATTGTTACTGGTCAAGCAGGCAAAACCTAAATTGATGCCGATCATCCAAATTTGGGCGGACCGGTGTGAATTTAGGTTTTTTTCTTTTCACTCGAACTTGAGCGGAGGTGAATTGATTCCATGCAGATTTCAAAAGTGTTCAACAATAACGTCGTGGCCATTCAAGCGAACGGTCAAGAACAAGTCGTCATGGGACGGGGGATTGCGTTTCAAAAACGTCCGGGTGATGCGATTGATCAAGCGCGGATTGAAAAAGTCTTTACGCTCGAGAGTAAAGAGAGCCACGAACGGTTCGTTCATTTTTTGAATGAGATGCCAGCGGCGGAGATGGATACGGTCAAAGAGATCGTCAAGTTGGCGGAGACGCGGCTTGAGAAGTCGGTCCATGATTCGCTATATGTGACCCTCGCCGACCACATCCATTTCGCCCTCAGTCGGTATCGGGATGGAATCATCATTCGGAACCCGCTCGTTTGGGAAGTGAAACGATTTTACGGACCCGAGTTCACCATCGGGAAAGAAGCGGTCGCCCTCATCAATGAACGGCACGACGTCAAATTAGACGAAGACGAGGCGGTCGCCATCGCGCTCCATCTCGTCAACGCAACGATGTCGGGTGCCAAAGGTGAGAATTTGCATCTCGTCACTGAGATGACACGCGCCACACAAGCAATCCTCACCATCATCACGTACCACTTTCAAATTGATTTGGATGAAGAATCATACGCCTATTCACGATTCTTGACCCACTTGAAGTATTTCGTCCAACGGCTTGCCTCAGGTGAGAAGATTAAGCAGGGGGGCGACGAGACGCTGTTCGAGATGGTGAAGCTGCGCTATCCGGACGCTTACGAATGTGTCGAGAAAATCGCCGGTCTAATCGCCACGAAGTACAATTACGAGGTTTCGACCGATGAGCGGTTGTATATGATGATTCATATCGAAAACTTAATGAAAGAACGACGATCCTAAGGATGGTTACTGATGATGCAGGCCAAACCTAAATGACGACACCTCCCGTGTGCGTTCATTTAGGTTTTTCTTTTTATACAAATTGAAGGAGTGAACAGTATGAGCCAAACAAAAACGCTCGCCGCGGACATCATTCGTCACGTCGGCGGGAAAGACAACGTCAAAAGCGTGTTCCATTGTGCGACACGGTTACGTTTTAAATTGAAAGATGAACAGAAAGCTAACCCCGAAGCGTTAAAAAATCATGACGGCGTCATCACGGTCGTCCAAAGTGGTGGCCAGTTCCAAGTCGTCATCGGCAACAACGTCCCATACGTCTACAAGGACGTGGTCGAGGCCGGTGGATTCCAGACGTCATCAAATGACGATACGGAAAAAACGGGCGTCTTTAACCGTTTGATTGATGTGATTGCGGGGATTTTCACCCCGATCCTCGGACCTATGGCCGGTAGTGGTCTATTGAAAGGGTTGCTCGCCATTCTCGTCGCCCTTGGCTTACTGACACAAGACATGGGCACATACATCGTCTTGAACGCAGCGGCCGACGCGCTCTTCTACTTCTTACCGGTCATCCTCGGCCATTCGGCAGCGAAGAAGTTTGGCGGCAATCCGTATATTGGGATGATTATCGGGGGTGCGCTCGTCTATCCGGCCATCGTCGCGATACAAGGTGCGGGCGAGTCACTCTCATTCCTCACGGTGCCAGTCGTCTTGATGAGCTACGCGTCCTCGGTCATTCCGATTATCTTGGCGGCGTACGTGTCATCGAAAGTAGAGACGTTCTTCAACAAACACACGCATGAGGCGGTCCGTAACTTCACGACCCCGATGATGGCACTCTTGATTGTCGTCCCGCTCACGTTCCTCGCCATCGGTCCGGTCGCGACATACGCGAGTCAAGGTCTCGCCGGCGGCTACTCGTTCTTATATGAACTCAGTCCAGTCGTCGCCATCGCTTTCATCGGTGCATTTTGGCAAGTGCTCGTCATGTTCGGTCTCCATTGGGGGCTCGTGCCGATTATCATCAACAACTTGGCAGTCGTCGGCATGGACACGATTGTCGTCGGGGTCCTCATGGCCACATTCGGTCAAGTCGGGGCAACGCTCGCCATCACATTGAAGGCGCGTGACCCGAAGACGAAGGGACTCGGTACCTCGTCGACGATCGCTGGTGTGTTCGGTATCACCGAGCCGGCGATTTACGGATTGACGCTCCCGCGTAAAAAACCGTTCGTCTTTGGGATGGTTGGCGGCGCGGCCGGCGGTGTCGTCGGCGGTATGCTCGGGACGGCCGCTTATGCGATGGGTGGTCTCGGCGTGTTCAGTATCCCGGTCATGATTCCGGCAACGGGCCTTGATATGACATTCTATGGTGCGTTGATTGGGATGGCAGTTGCGACGCTCGTCTCGTTCGGACTCACGTTCGCATTCCATAAAGAAGTAGCATCGGAAGAAACGTCGCCGCGTGTCGAATCAGCACCTGTCTTGACTGATCACGTCGGTACACCGGTCTCCTCACCGGTCAAAGGGGAAGTCGTCGCACTTGAGACCGTTCGCGATGAAGTGTTCTCGAGTGGCGCGATGGGGAAAGGAATTGCCATCATGCCGACAGAAGGCGTCGTCTATGCGCCGTTCGACGGGGAAGTCGTCACGGTCTATCAATCGAAGCACGCAATCGGACTCCGGTCGCATAGCGGTGTCGAAGTATTGATTCACGTCGGGCTCGACACGGTCCAGCTCGGGGGACAACATTTCGAATCGTTCGTCACAGACGGACAACAAGTGACCGAAGGCGACGTGTTGGTGAAATTTGATTTAGAAGCCATCGCTCAAGCCGGTTACGACACGATAACTCCAGTAATTGTCACCAATACAGGGAACTACTTAGATGTCTTGCCGACACATAGCGGCATCGTCGAACCAAACCACGGCGTCTTGCGCGTCTTAGCCTAAAAGGAGGAAATGGATATGAAACAAGTAGCGAAAAACTTTTTATGGGGTGGCGCCACAGCGGCGAACCAATTTGAAGGCGGATATCAAGAAGGCGGCAAAGGACTGTCGATCGCGGATGTGATGCCGGGCGGCAAGGACCGGATGAAAATCATCCATGACCCGACGTTCGATTTCGAGCTACATGACGAGTATACGTACCCGAACCACGAAGGCATTGACTTCTATCATCACTACAAGGAAGACATCGCTCTCTTCAAAGAGATGGGCTTCAAGACGTTCCGCATGTCAATCGCTTGGTCGCGCATCTTCCCGAACGGTGACGAACTCGAGCCGAACGAGGAAGGTCTTCAATTCTATGACCGCGTCATCGACGAGCTCGTCGCGCAGGGGATTGAGCCGCTCGTCACAATCTCGCACTATGAGTTGCCGCTCCACTTGGCGACAGCATACGGTGGTTGGCGTGACCGCCGCCTCGTGACATTTTTCGAGCGGTACAGCCGTGTCTTGTTCGAACGTTACCAAGGCAAGGTCAAGTATTGGCTCACGTTCAATGAAATCAACGGGGCCCAATTCATGCCGATGCTCAGTCTCGGGATGGCGATCCGTGAAGGGGATGACCAGTTGCAATTGACGTATCAAGGGTTGCACCATCAACTCGTGGCAAGTGCGCTCGCGACAAAAGCGGCACGCGAAATCGACCCATCGATGCAAATCGGCTGCATGCTCATCGCGGCGCCGGTCTATCCGTACAGCTCGAACCCGGAAGACATTTGGTACGCGCATGACGCCGAGCGCATGATGAACTTCTTCTGCGGCGACGTTCACGTTCGCGGTGAATATCCGTCGTTCGCGAAACGATTCTTCCGTGAGAATGGGATTGAACTCGTGATGGAAGACGGCGATCTCGAGACGCTGAAAGCACACACGGTCGACTTCTTCTCACTCAGCTACTATATGTCGCGTACCGAGAAAGCGGAGAAGACAGAAGACGAAGCAGCAGGGAACATTATGAGCGGTGTGAAAAACCCTTACTTGAAAGCAAGCGACTGGGGTTGGGAAATCGATCCGATGGGACTTCGCGTCATTTTGAACAAACTGTATGAGCGTTATGAATTGCCGCTCTTCATCGTCGAGAACGGTCTCGGGGCTTATGATAAGGTCGAAGCGGACGGTTCGGTCCATGACGATTATCGGATTGAGTATTTGCGTGACCATTTGAAAGCGATGGTGGAGGCGATTGAAGACGGTGTCGACGTCATCGGTTATACGAGCTGGGGCTGTATCGACCTTGTCAGCGCATCGACCGGGGAGTACAGCAAACGTTACGGTTTCATCTACGTCGATAAGCACGACGACGGGTCAGGGACGCTCGAACGTTCACGGAAAGACTCGTTCTTCTGGTATCAAAACGTCATCCAGACGAACGGGGCAAGCTTGTTCGAGGACGAGACGGTGAAATAATAAAAGAGCGGCCGCAGCCGCTCTTTTATTATGCTTTCGTGATTTTTCGCAAAACGATGATGGCGAGACTGACGCCGCCTGCAATCAACATATATGTGAGAATCTCTGTCCAGGCTGCCATCAGACGTCATCTTCGGCGAAGACGGCCAAGTCTCCTTGAGGCATGGCGACGAGTAAAAAGTGCTCGCCTCCGAGCGGGCGGGCGTCTCCGGCCTGCCAACTCTCATACTGCTCATGATAACCGTTCACGAACAAGACCGATCCGGATTCAAATGTGAGTTCAAGGTTGGGGTTGTCTTCTGTTAAACGGACGGAGCGGACGCGTTCACGTCGCAGTCCGACGAGGTGATGGAGTTGTTCATCTTCATTGAACGACGGACCCGATGAATGGACATACCAGGGTCCTTCGATTGAGAGCCAAGACTCGTTGCCATCTCGTTTAAAGTAAAGTAGGTGATGGTTTGGGCCGGAACCGAAGTCGATTCCGACGAAGGAAGACGCGTTGAATAGATGTTGTAAAATCCGTGTAGCTTCTAGATGTTCGGTACGGGTCACGCTTCCACCTCGCTTAAATAGGTTAGTTAATTCCATCATTCCACGTTACTCCACTAAAGTAAACGAAAGGATTATGTGAAATCACTCATAAGAGGGGGATGAAGACGTTCGACATCTTATGGAAAATACTTCAAGGAAGTTAAAAGTTTGGTCAGTGATTGGGCGAATTCGGTCCCGCCTTCGAAGATTCGATTTATAATCAAAAGTATAGATGAATCGATGAAACGAGGGGTAACCATGGTTTATGGCTTATTGATTGGCGGTACCGTCCTAATCACCATCGTCCTCAACGTCCTCCGGTTGATGACGACCCCCGCCCTGAATCGCTGGCTGCTCGCCGGGACGAGCAGTCTCGTCGTGATTTGGCACGGGGTGTTGTTCGACTTTTATGATTTACATTGGTCCGTACTGTTGTTGATTGTGACGGGACTCGTCTGTTTTCACTGGAAGGGCATGGTGACGGCCATTCTGGTCGGTTGGATTTTGGTGTACAGCCAATCGGGAACGTTGTCGTTCCCGTTGTTACTCAGTTATATCTTTTTCGGACTAGGTGCGGCGTTGCTCTTCGGCTATGTCAAACAGTTGAAGCGTGAGCGATCGGGACGGTTACGGATGTTGACGGCAAGTTCTCGTCAATTGAACGTGTTTCGGGAAGTCAGTTTTACAATGCAAGACACGCTCGATCCGGATCGGTTGCTGCAAACAATTTTGACATCGGTGACGGCGGGGCACGGGCTCGGGTTTAACCGTTCAATCATCTTCTTTGCGGATTTGGAAAAAGATAGCATTTACGGAGTGATGGGGACAGGACCGATGAATCCAGAAGACGGCTTTCAAATTTGGGAAGAAATTACGCGCCAACATTATGACCTCCAAGGACTGATTGATGAGAAGGAGACGGACTCGACGCACGATGAACAGTTGAACGAACGGATTCGGAAGATGACGATTCCGTTTCATGGCAACCACCTGTTCAAACAGACACTCGATTCAGGACGACCGCTCCATGTCTACGCGAGCATCACCGATGACCCGGTGCTGCGGATGCTACATACCGATTTACAAATGGATGAGTGTACGATTTTCCCGCTTCACCATCAAGGCATTCCTTACGGACTCCTTGTCATCGATAACGTCGTCAATAAAAAGCCGATTACCCCTCAAAAAATTGATAGCGTCCGTCCGATTGCGGAGCAAGCCTCGCTCGCGCTCCATCAAACGATGTTGTACCAGCGCATCGAGACATTAGCACTTCGTGACGGCTTGACGCGTCTTAAAAACCATCGCTCATTCGAACAAGATTTGGACGTCTTGTTCCGGGAGTGCGAAACGGACGAGCTGTCACTAATTGTCATGGATATCGATCATTTCAAGCACTTCAACGACACGAATGGTCACTTGGCTGGAAATGAGTTACTCACGCGACTCGCGAGCGTCATTCGACGGAGCGTGCCGGATGAACAGATGGCGTATCGGTTCGGTGGCGAAGAGTTTGTCGTGCTATTGCCGCAGTATGACGAGGTCGAGGCAGCACAGGTGGCGGAGACAATCCGCAGCGCCGTGCTCGGAACGAACTTTATGAACGGAGAACGACAACCGGGTGGACAGTTGACGCTAAGCTTCGGCGTCGCTTCAAAGCACACCCTTCATGAACAGTCCCTTGAACAGTTGATTGAGTGTGCCGATCAAGCCCTCTATATAGCCAAATCAAAAGGGAAAAACCAAGTTTGTCGTTGGGAAGGGGTGCCGCTTTGACCGAATTCAGTGTCATGATTATGACCGTCGCCTTTATCGGTTCAATCTTATTGACGAGTCAGCCGTGTTATCGTTTCGTGACAGGTAAGTTAGCGAGACGACATGCTGCGGCGCTCGGCGTCTCATTGAAAGACGTCTCGTTCTCGTTCGATCAAATGGTATATTTCATCGCGTTGCCGACGACGATTCCAGAAGTCCGAGATGCGGGGAAATCAGAACTGGTCGTCGAACCGTATTATGAATCTTATTTCTTTCCAGAAGTGAACGGCGTGCAAGTCTCGGTGAAGTCAGGGTCAGTCGTGATTGCTATCGCCTATTTGCCGATTGACGACTTCAGCCTTCCCGTGTTGGATCGACACTTGGAGGCCGGCAAGATTAATGAACGCGTTAACCGGACGATTCGGGAGCATATGATTGTCCATGATCGTACGCTCGCAGCGATTCGAGACGAGGTGTATCATCAACTCCATGAAGATCGCCTCGCAAAATAAAAGGGTTTCCATCACAGATTCGTGATGGAAACCCTTTTTTTTACTGCGCTAACATGTGAAACCGTGCGGCACCAATCAAGTTGGCCTCGTTGAAATGGGCACACGTCTCGATGTCGATGCGGAACGTGCCGAACGCGTCACAGAGCGCATCCAAGTGTCGTTTAATCCCGTCCCGGACTTCCGGACGGCGACTGATGCCACCACCGATTAAAATCAGATCCGGGTCGAGCCCGAATTGGAGATTGTACATGCCAATCGCGTTCCAGCGATAGAAGCGCTCTAATTCCGTTTGGATGACCGGATCGGTTTGAAGCGCGAACACATCTTTTCCGGTGAGTGGACGACCGAGCTGTTCGCTGCAACGCTTGACGAGGACGGCCGTCGAGCCGATGGCGCTCCATGTTCCGTCAGGATGAGGTAAGTTCGGGTCCAAAATCCAGTACCCGTACTCACCGCCGTGGAAGTGCGACCCGACCATAAGGACGTTCGAGTCGACGAACGCTCCACCGATGCCGGTTCCGATGACCACGGTCGCATAGCGTTTCACGGATGCGGCCGCACCATTCCATCCTTCTGCAAGTGCTGCCGCATTGGCATCGTTCAAGACGGTGACCGGTAAGTCGTAACGGTCTTCGAACGGCTGTAGAAACGGACGATTGTGGATATAAGGCAATGCGCTGATGCCATGAATCACACCGGTCGTCGAATCGACGGAGCCGGGCGCACTGAAGGCGATTCCGTCGAGTGGGGCCTCGACGGTAGCTTCGTTAAAAATCACATCGACGTGATCAAGCAGGCCGTCCCACGTCGCTGGGGTTGGGACGTGTTTGTTCGACAGGAGGTTGCCGTCGGCTTGGACGACTCCGTATTTGATACTAGTACCACCAATATCGATGGCTAAATAATGTTGCATGTCTTGTTTCCACTCCTTATGGCAAGAACGCGGCCCCGATGACGCCAGCGTCGCCATGCAGTTGCTGCAGGACGAGGGGGGTCGCTCCTCTCAAATGAGGGTATACTCGCATCGCGACCGCGTCTTGTAACTGATTCCAGTATAACGGAGCCGAAGCCGTCACACCTCCTCCAAGAATGATGACGTCAGGGTCGACCGTGTGGATGATATTGGCGAGACCGGTCGCTAAATCCTCGACGAACGTGTTGCGTTCGATTTCGTCTGTCAAAAGCGTCATCGAATCAGTCATTCCTTTAGTGCGGGCACGTTCGTGAAGTGCCGTTCCACTCGCATGCGTCTCAAGCGCTCCGACGTTCAGCGTCGGATGTGTTGGTCCGTCCGTACGAATAATCATATTGCCGACTTCTCCGGCGCTACCATGAGCCCCACTAATCAAATTTTGCTTATAGACGAAGCCGCCGCCAATACCTGTGCTGACCGTGACGTAAAAGACGGAGTCGACATGACGACCAGCCCCGAACTTCGCTTCGGCGAGTGCCGCCGCATTGGCATCATTCTCTAACGTGACAGGTAGGCCGAGCAGAGTGCATAGCGGCTCCACGATCGTCTGATGGTGCCAGTTCGGGAGGTTCGGCGGGGTCAAGAACGCACCTTGTTTTAAGTCGAGCGGACCAGGAGCTGCGATGCCGACGTGCGTGATGTCATATTCGAGTTGGAATCGTTCGACGGCAAGCTTGATTTGGTTCAACAAGGTGTCGAGCTCAAGGTGTGGCTGTGTCTTCAACTTATATTGTTTCTCGAGGCGCCCTTCTGTCGACACGACGGCGATTCGTGTGTTTGTGCCGCCCAAATCGATGCCGATGCGGGCTTTTTGTTTCGTTGGAGAGGATACGCCGGTGACGAGGCACGTGGCCGTTCCGTCCAACTGAAATGACTGATCCGCTGGCAAAAGCAACGTCGCACCAATATCGAAGGACGAACCGTCAATCTCAAGTGTCCCATCGACGACCGAGAGCAAACGGAACGTGTCCGTCGAGACGGATTCTTCGCGTTCGATCGTCCATTTTTCGACAAAGAAATACGGATTGCGCGTCAACTGCGTCCGGAAATGATTCAGTGACAGGACATGTTCCACATAGTCGAGATGGGGTGCAAAGGAGGCAAGGGTACCTTGATTGACGTGGAGATCACGTGTGCGGCCCGTCGTCGGTTCAGTGCGTCCGTAATCATAGAGACGGTACGTCGTATCTGAACTTTGTTGAATCTCGAGAACAGATACGTCTTTCGTCAAAGCGTGGACAGTCCCGGCCGGCACGTACAAAAAATCGCCGCGGCTGACAGGTCTTCGAATTAAACCGGACATGACATCACCAGCCTCGAGCGCCTGTTGTAACGTCTCTTTCGACTCGAACGTATGCCCGTAGATGATTTCTCCCCCTTCTGGCGCGTCGAGGATGTACCAGCATTCATTCTTTCCATACGGTTGACCCTCGAGCGACTGCGCCAACTCGTCATCAGGATGGACTTGAATCGATAAATCATCGTTCGGATCAATCCACTTGATTAACAATGGAAATACCGAAGCATCGATACCGAATAGTTCACGATGCGTGTTGTACAGTTCGCCTAGTGGCGTCCCCGCGTAAGGGCCAGCAGACACGACGGAACTGCCTTGCGGCAACGCCGAGGCGGTCCATGCTTCGCCAATCGAGACTTCATCAAAATAAAAACCAAAACGCTTTAAGCGGTCGCCTCCCCAAAGACGATATTGATAATGCGGCTGTAACGGGATGATTTTCATCGTCAATTCCCTCACTCTCATTTATTATCGTATACACTTTTAAATTTAAAAACTAAACAAACTTTAAATCAAGTATAGACATGAAATTAATCATGTGTATAATAAAAGTTGTAAACGATTTCAAAAAAGGAGTGATCGAACATGAAGAAGGTATTACTTGCTTGTAGTTCAGGAATGTCGACGAGCCTGCTCGTCACGAAAATGCAACAGCACGCGGCGTCAATCGGGGACGAAGCGAAAATTTGGGCAGTCGGTCAAGACCAGGTTGGTAAGGAGATGGAAGAGGCGGACGTCATCCTCATCGGACCGCAAATGCGCTTTTTGCTCGACAAATTGAAAGCGCAAACATCAAAGCCGGTCGAAGTCATCGACATGATGGCCTACGGAACGGCGAATGGGAAAGCAGCGTATGAGCAAGCAATCAAATTGATGGGGTGAGGTCATGGAAGGAACGGAAGAGTTAACGTTAGAACAGATGGCGTTCATGATGATTTTGCATAGCGGGAACGCTCGGAGCACGATTCAAGAAGCAATCCAAACGTATAAGAAGGGTTCCTACGAAGCGTTTGAAGCGCAGCTAGCGACAGCACGTGAACAGTTAAAAGAAGCGCATCAGACGCACTTTAGCCAAATTCAAAAAGAGGCGAACGGGGAGAAGACGGACATGTCACTGTTGCTCCTTCACGCCGAAGACCATCTCATGTCGACTCAGACGATGCTAGATTTGACGGCAGGTCTGATTGAGATGATGGAGCAAAAGATTGTAAATCCTAATCAAGAAGGGTGAATCCTATGTCACAGGACAACAAAATGTTCTTATTGATCAGCAAGTTGCTCATGCCGATGGCGACTTACTTGAACAACAGTCGGTATTTGCAAGTCTTACGGGATGCGTTCATGCTCGCGTTCCCGATTACCATGTTCGGTTCAATCGTCGTCGTTATTGCCAACTTGCCGTTCTTAGACAAGTTCATGTCGGAAGGGACGCTGAATGCGTTCAAATCGTCACTCGGTAACGCCCCATCGGCCACGATGGGAATCATGTCAATCTTCGTCGTTTTCGGTATTGGCTATTATCTTTCGAAAAGTTACAACGTCGAAGCCGTCTTCGGTGGGGCGATTTCGCTCGTATCGTTCCTCTTGTTGACACCGTTCCTCATTGAAGTCGAAGGAATGACAGAAGCGGTCGGTAACGTCCTCCCGCTCGATCGTCTTGGCGCCAAAGGAATGTTCCTCGCCATGATTACAGGTTTCCTCTCAGGTGAGATTTATCGATTCGTCGTTCAAAAGAACTGGACGATCAAAATGCCGGATGGCGTACCGCCGGCGGTTGCGAAGTCGTTCTCGGCGCTCGTTCCGGCCTTGTTGACGCTCACGGTCTTCTTGCTCCTCAACATCGGTGTGACGAGCTTGTTCAATACGAACTTACATGACGTCATCTTCAACGTCGTGCAACAGCCGCTCGTTAAATTGGGTAACGGTCTCGTCCCAACGTTGATCGCCATCTTCTTCGTCCAATTGTTCTGGTTCTTCGGGTTGCACGGACAAGTCATCGTCAACTCGGTCATGGATCCAATTTGGAATACGTTGTCGCTTGAAAACTTGAACGCGTACACGGCGACCGGAGAAGTACCGAACATCATCAGTAAACAGTTCGTCGAAATCTATACGGTCGGCCTTGGCGGCTCGGGCTCGACGCTTGCCGTCATCGTAGCGATTTTGTTGTTCTTGAAATCGAAGCAGTTGAAACAAATCGGGAAACTGTCACTCGGACCAGGGATCTTTAACGTCAACGAACCGGTCATTTTCGGTCTGCCGATCGTCATGAACCCGCTCATCATGATTCCGTGGATTGTCGCCCCACTCATCACGGTCACAGTCACTTACTTTGCGATGTCGACAGGGCTCGTCCCGCCGCCGACAGGGGTCGCGGTACCTTGGACCGTCCCGATGTTCATCAGTGGGATGATGGCGACGAACTCACTTGCCGGCGGATTGCTACAACTCGTCAACTTCTTGATCATCTTGGCGGTCTGGTTCCCATTCCTTAAATTTATTGACCGTTTGAACTTGAAGAAAGAACAGGAAGAAGCCGCTAACCATAAAGACGAAGCGGTATGAATGAGAAATAGAGAATAAGGGAGAGAAAGTTTATGACGAACCCGACAGAAACGAAAACATCAGCAGCAGTGACGTATCAATTCCCGACCGATTTTTGGTGGGGGACGGCCTCTTCGGCGACGCAAATGGAAGGTGCGGCGTTTGAGGGCGGCAAAGGCTTAAATATTTGGGATTATTGGTATATGCAACAACCGAACCGATTCTTCAATGGCGTCAGCGCGACGGAGGCGTCTAACTTCTATCATTTGTACGAGCAAGACATCGCACTCATGAAGGAGCTCGGACATAACACGTTTCGTTTCTCAATCTCGTGGTCACGTCTATTCCCAGAAGGCGTCGGTGAGGTGAATGAAGAGGCGATCACGTTCTATAACAATGTGATCAATTGCCTCATCGATCATGACATCGAGCCGTTCATCAACTTGTATCACTTCGACATGCCGATGGCGCTTCAAGACCGAGGCGGTTGGGAATCACGTGACGTCGTCGACGCTTACGTACAGTTCGCGAAGACGTGTTTCGAACTTTTCGGAGACCGTGTGATGACATGGTTCACCCATAACGAACCGATTGTACCGGTCGAAGGCGGCTACTTGTACGATTTCCACTATCCGAACGTCGTCGATTTCAAGCGTGCCGTTCAAGTCGCTTACCATTCGATCTTATCGAGCGCGCTCGCTATCCAGGCGTATCGGAAGCAGGGACAACCCGGTCAAATCGGGATCATCCTGAATTTGACACCGTCGTATCCGCGCAGTCAACATCCGGCCGATCTGAAGGCGTCGCGCTTGGCCGACGCCATCTTCAACCGCTCGTTCTTGGACCCGTCCGTGCTCGGGACGTTCCCTAAAGAACTCATCGACGTGTTACAGGAACAAGGCGCGATGCCGGAGATGCAGCCGGGCGACTTGGATCTTATTCGGGCGAATACGATCGACCTCCTTGGCATCAACTACTATCAACCGCGTCGGGTCAAGGCAAAGGCGTCGCTTCCGAATCCTGATGCGCCGTTCCTACCCGAGAATTTGTTCGACTTCTATGAGATGCCGGGTCGCAAGATGAACCCGTATCGTGGTTGGGAAATTTATGAGCAGGGCGTCTATGACATCTTGATCAACTTGAAAGACAACTATGGCAACATCCCGTGTTTCATTTCTGAGAACGGGATGGGCGTTGAAGGGGAAGAACGTTACCGTGACACCGACGGCAGCGTCCAAGACGACTACCGGATCGATTTCATTCGCGAGCATTTGAAATGGACGCATCGGGCGCTCGAAGAAGGTGCGAACGTGAAAGGGTACCATTTATGGACGTTCATGGACAACTGGTCATGGAGCAACGCCTATAAGAACCGCTATGGGTTCGTCGGTGTCGACTTGGCGACCCAAGAGCGGACCGTTAAAAAGTCTGGTCACTGGTTCAAACAAGTGATTACCAATCATGGATTTACAGAATAATAGGAAAAGCTGACAAGGACCTACTCTTTGTCAGCTTTTTTTGATATATTATTTGTATATGTCTATACATGAGGTGGAATATGTCTACAAAGAAAAAACCAAAATATGAATCGATTGCGGATGAGATTCGGCATCGGATCAATGAACAGGCTTATGAACTCGAAACACCGCTCCCAGATGAGATTCAATTGGCAGAAGAATTTGGTGTCAGCCGTATGACGATGAAGCGTGCTCTCGAGATTCTCGTGATGGAAGGCTTGATTTATCGGAAGCGTGGCAAAGGGACGTTCATCTTGCCAGCCAGTTTCCAAAAAGAACGCATCAACATCATCAGTAAAGAGACGAGAGGATTGACGCAAGTCATCGGCGACCGCAGTTTGCGCAGTGAAGTGCTCGATTTTGAAGTGAAGTTCCCGACCCAGGAAGTCGCTGACCATTTGATGATTGAGCTGACGGAACCAGTCTATGAGATTCGTCGTGTCCGCTATGTGGACGAAGAGCCGTATGTCATCGAATTGACGTACATGGTCGCCAATCTAATTACAGGACTGTCGCGTAAAATTTTAGAGAAGTCGGTCTATAGTTACATCCAACAGGAGCTCGGTTATACAATCACGAGTTCACACAAGATGATTCGAGCAGACAAGCCTGACGAGTACGACCAACGTTACTTGAAGAATGACATTACCGACCCAATCATTGAAGTCGAACAAGTCGTTTACTTGAGTAACGGGAAGCCATTCGAATATTCATTCGCCCGGCACCGCTATGACAAGTTCGTTTTCTCTTCGGTCAATATCGTTCGATGACGTCGCCGGAAAAGGCGACTTTTTGCGAAGGAGGTTCGAATGGACGTTCACATTGAACAAGCCGGGTATGAACGCGGTGAGTCGGTCATTGAGGACATCGAATTTGAGGTCCGACCGGGCGAAATCGTTGGGATGATTGGGTCGAACGGGGCCGGGAAGAGCACGACGCTCGCCTGTCTCACCGGAACAATCCCGTGGATGCGTGGAACGGTGAAAATCGACCGCTACGCCTATATCCCCGAGCAACCGGTTTACTATGATTATTTGACGCTCGAGGAACATATCGCTCTCGTATTGGAATTGACGAGTGTTCACACTCGCGAGCGGACAGACGAATTGCTGCGTCTGTTTCGGCTCGAGACGGTCCGGTACGACTATATCGCCTCGTTCTCAAAAGGGATGAAGCAAAAAGCGATGATTCTGTTGGCGCTCATCCAAGAGGCGAAGTTTCTCCTTGTCGATGAGCCGTTCGTCGGACTCGACGCGACGACGACGATTCAGTTGCTTCGTTTACTTGAAGCGGAACGCCGTCAAGGCACCGGGGTGCTTCTCGTCACCCACGTCCTCGACACGGCAGAGCGGTTATGCGACCGCTTCGTCTGGATCGATGACGGACGCATGCTCGCAAGTGGGACGAAAGATGAATTGCGTCTCAGCCTGCAAACCGAAGGCGAGTCGCTGTTCGATATGATGGAAGATGTGGTTATGCGATGAATGAACATCAGCTGTTTGCTAGACGTATTCGAGTCCATATGACCAAGCAGTGGAAGACGTGGCGGCTCATTTTGGATTGGACAGTCGTTCTTTACGGAGTCATTCCGTTCGCCATCTTTCTCGGATATCAATACCGATTGCTTTGGCAAGGTGAGCTTAGATGGGTGAGCCAAGTACCGATGTTCGTTTGGGCGCTTGGAATTGGAATCGTACTACTCAGAAATCAGTTTTTCGTCTGGATCGAACGGGCGGACGTGACGCTGATCGCCAAACGTTCTTTGATTCACAGATTGAAGCACGATTCGTTGTTTTATTACGCCATCAAACTAGGTTCAACGCTCCTCTTTGTCCTATTGGCATTCATCCCCGTGCTTTGGCTTGACGGTTGGCCCGTTGTCTCCATATCCGCATTTGGGATCAGCCTCCTGTTTTTGACCGGGATTCATACGTGGATCCGTTATCAGTTGACAGTCCGGCGCAGCCATTGGATGTTACGAGTTACGGTCACTTGTGTGACGTTCGTTTGTATGTATGCGCTCCTCAGCGACTCGCCTTTAGGGGCGGTCGTCCTCGGCAGCGGCCTCGTTGCATTTGCGATGTATATCGGAGAAGGATGGCTGTCACGCCACCCATATCTTAGTCAAGAACTCGAACGTAGTGAGGCGCTGCGTATGGCTTTCGACCGGGCCTTATTATCCACGTCGGGTGCGATCGAGAAACCAAGTCGGCGCAAACGTCCGCTTTATCGACCGAGACCGAATCGGTTTGGGTCCGCCCGGCGTACGTCGGCCATTTTACTCTATATACGGACGCCGCGTCATCGGAACCTATGGTTGCGTCTCGTCCCACTTGCCGTCACCGGAATGCTCCTCGTGCCGAGCTGGTTCAAGTTGCTCATCCCGCTCTATGTCGGCTATGTGCTGTGGCAAGAACGACAGGCGTTCAAACAAGAGATGGAGCGTCATCCGTTTTTCCGCGCCATCCAAGAAAGGACAGATTTATGACTGAACAAGATTATGAACGATTGCTTCAAATCGAGACGGCGAAACCGCAACAAGGGTTCCCGGCCTCGGCTGAATACCATCGCTATGAACCGACTCCTTATGAGGCGCTCGACTTGTTGCGTGACGCCTATCCGCTCGCGGCCACGGACACGGTCGTAGATTTCGGTTCGGGGAAGGGGCGGCTTCCGTTTTATCTCGCCTATACGTTCCGGGTCCGGGCCATCGGTGTCGAGATGGACGGCGGCTTCCATGAGGCGGCGCTCGAGAATTGGATGAACTATGCCAAGAAACATCGGACGCGTGGCAGTGTTCAGCTCGTCCGCGGCTACGCCGAACAGTTTGAGGTGCCGGCTGAGGCGAACCGCTTTTATTTCTTCAACCCGTTCTCGGTGAACGTGTTCCGGCAGGTCGTCGCGAATATTATCGACTCGGTCGAGCGCACACCGCGCCCGGTCGACCTCATCCTCTATTATCCGGCCGATGAGTACTTACATTTTTTGAACGATGAGACGCCGTTTCGCTACGTGCAGGATGTCCGATTACCATTGAAGAATCTTCATGAGCGCTTTCTCATTTATCGTTTTGATATGATGGAGTCATCTTGGTGAATGGGGAGTGGAAAATCGTGAAAAAAGAAGATATTTTAGACGCGTATCGTTGGCGTCAAGCGACGAAAGAGTTCGATGCGGACCGAAAAATCGATGAGGAAGATTTCGAGTTCATCTTGGAGACGGGCCGTTTGTCACCGAGTTCGTTCGGTTTCGAGCCGTGGCAGTTCGTCGTCGTTCGTCGCGAAGACTTGCTCCAAAAGATTAAAGACCATGCTTGGGGTGCACAAGGACAAGCGTTGACGGCAAGTCATTTCGTGTTGATTTTGGCGCGGACGCCTGAAGCGATGCGATATGATTCGGACTATATCCGTCACGTCGTCACGGACGTCCAAGGGCGGACGGAAGACGAATATGCCCTCCGTGTGAAGCGTGTCCGTGAGTTCCAAGAACAAGATTATCGATTGTTGGACGACGAGCGTGTGTTCCAAGAGTGGATTAAACGTCAGACGTACATTCCGCTCGGCAACATGATGACGGCTGCTGCCCAAATCGGTGTCGACTCATGCCCGATTGAAGGGTTCAATCAAGCAGATATTGACGAATTGTTGATTTCAGAAGGTGTCATGGAACGAGGCGCTTGGTCGCTCTCGGTCATGGTCGCGTTCGGACATCGGGCCCGTGACTTCGCGCCGAAGACACGCCGTGACTTCAACGAGGTCGTCAAATACATCGGATGAAAAAAAGCTCAAGCGCCTCGGCGCTTGAGCTTTTTCTTATTTCCAGTCTGTGATGCGGTCGATTGGGAAGCGGACTGATTGGTAACCGTCTTCCGCGGCTTTTCCGATTGAGAGGAGCATGACCGGAAGGTAGCGCTCTTTTTCGAGGCCGAACGCTTCCGCGATGTTCGCTTTGTCATAGCCACCAATCGGGTTCGTGTCATAGCCGTGGGCGCGGGCGACGAGCATGAGCTGCATCGCGACGAGGCCTGAGTCGAGCAAGATACTGTCTTTGATTGACTCTTTCGGTGCATCTTTGAAGATGCCTGTAATCATATCGACTTGACGGTCGCGGACGTCTGGCGGCATGAGGCCACGTTCAACGGCCGTATCGAAAATCTCTTCTGTGTAATCGGCCATTTGATAATCGGCGAAGATGGCGATGACGGCAGATGACGTCTCGACTTGGCGTTTGTTGAAGCTTGCGAGCGGGAGGAGCGTGTCTTTGCCTTCCGCGCTATCGATGACGACGAAGCGCCAAGGTTGTAAGTTAAGTGAAGACGGAGCCGTCGTCGCTTCCTCCAAGATTTGTGTCATCTCTTCTTTCGAGATTTTGACATTCTCATCGTATACGCGAATCGAGCGGCGTCCTTTGACGATCTCCATAAAGTCTTTTTGTGTAGTCGTGTTCATATAAGGGTCTTCCTTTCGTGTTGAATGTTGGTTTGTAATGTATTTAGCAATTCGAGTAGCTGTTGTTGATCCTCTACCTTCATGTTTACAAAAAGTCGGTCCGATAAGCACTTCTTTTGCTCGGTCCAATGTGCAATCCGCTCACGACCGTCATCCGTCAAATCGACAAAGATGACCCGATTGTCTTGAAGACATCGTTCGCGCGTGATTAAGCCCTGTGTCTCAAGCTGTTTTAAGTGACGCGTGATGGCGGCATGGTCGACGCCGACCCGTTGTTGCAATTCACGTTGCCGTAACGGTCCGACGTGATGCAGGTTGCTTAAAATATCGAAGCGGGTCGAACTGAGTCCGTCCATTTCCGTATCGAACAGTTGGGCGAGTTCTTTTTGTACGGTGATGACGTGGTAAAGGATTTCGTCGCTGAGCGAACAGGCGTCGCGCATGAAACATCCTCCTTAAAACTAATTGATAAATCAATCATTGATAGGTCACACAATTCATCCTAATCGGTTTGAAGAGAGAAGGCAAATAAAAAGATTCAAAAAAACTGTTGTCAAACTGTTATATAATAGTCTATATTATATTCAACTGATATATAACAATTATTCGAAAGGATGTGACGGATTGGAACAATACGTAAGGATTGGCACATATCGTGTCCATCGTGCACTCGTCAACTTGATTGCGCAGCGGGTATTGCCCGAAGAGGCTTCCCGGCAACAGTTTTGGGTGGGGGTCGGTCAAATTCTAGACGACTTCACGGAGCGGAACGAAGCATTGCTGGAAGAACGAGTAGCATATGAACGACTGTTACAGGACTGGTACAAGGAACATGGTCCGACCTTCGAGCAACATCGATACGAGGCGTTCTTGCAAGACATCCACTACATCGAGCCAATCGTTCCCGATTTTACAATCGACGTCACGAACGTCGACTCAGAGATTATACAGGCCGGGCCACAGCTCGTCGTCCCGCTCGATAATGCGCGCTATGCGTTGAACGCGGCGAATGCTCGCTGGGGCAGCTTGTACGACGCCTTGTACGGAACGGACGTCATCGACACGGACGAGGAGCCGACGGCTGGATATAATCCGGAACGAGGGGCGAAGGTCATCGCCTACGCCAAACGGTTTCTCGACGACACGTTCCCGCTCCGAGACAGCTCGCATGCGGAAGCGGACGGCTATCTCGTGTCAGAGGGAAGGCCGTACGCCATCATCGAAGGGAACCGCATCGCGTTCCAAGACGATTGTCTCGTCGGCTATGTCGGGGAGGCAAGTGATCCGAAGAAGCTCCTGCTCGTCCACAACGGGATTCACGTCGAGCTGAAGTTTGACCGGAACCATCCAATCGGAAAAACAGATCAAGCGGGACTTGTCGATATCGAGCTCGAATCAGCGTTATCGGCCGTCATCGACTGTGAGGACTCGGTCGCGGCCGTGTGCGCCGAAGAGAAAGTCCAGCTCTACTCGAACTGGCTCGGTCTCATGGACGGAACACTCGAGGCGACATTCATGAAAGGCGGGAGACGACTCACACGGAAATTGAACCCGGACCGGCATTATATCGGACCGGAAGGACGTGAAGTCACGCTACCGGGACGGTCACTCTTGTTCATTCGCAACGTCGGACACTTGATGACGACGGATTTGATGCTTGATGAGGCAGGGCGTGAAGTGCCGGAAGGCATCCTGGACGGGATTTTCACAGCGCTCATCTCGAGCCGTCATCTCGACGCTAGACACAATTCTCGCGAACGTTCGATCTATATCGTCAAACCGAAAATGCATGGCTCGAAAGAAGTCGCCTTCACGAACGATTTGTTCGACGCGATTGAAGACGTGCTCGAGCTGCCGCGTCACACGATTAAAGTTGGTGTGATGGACGAGGAGCGTCGGACGTCGCTCAATCTAAAGAACTGCATTGAACGAGTGAAAGAGCGCATCGTCTTTATCAATACAGGCTTCCTCGACCGGACCGGGGATGAGATTCACTCCTCGCTCACGCTCGGACCGATGCGCCGAAAAGGTGAGATGAAAGCCTCGGCTTGGCTCGACGCGTATGAGCGGTCGAACGTCCGGTGCGGACTCGACGCCGGATTCCATCGAAGCGGACAAATCGGGAAAGGAATGTGGGCCATGCCGGACCGTATGGGCGAGATGATGCGCGAAAAAATCAACCATGTCCGGTCCGGGGCGACGACGGCCTGGGTCCCATCACCGACGGCCGCCACGCTTCATGCACTCCATTACCATCAAGTCGACGCCTTTGACGTCCAACGTGAAGTGGCCGCTCGTTCGTTCGATCATGTGATGGAACGGAGTCGGTTGCTTGAAATCCCACTCGCCACGCGAGACTACACGGACGAAGACGTGAACGAGGAGCTCGAGAATAACTTGCAAAGCTTACTCGGGTATGTCGTCCGTTGGGTCGAACAAGGTGTCGGCTGCTCGAAAGTGCCCGATATTCATCATGTCGGCTTAATGGAAGACCGGGCGACGCTCCGTATCTCGAGTCAGCACGTGGCCAACTGGTTGTATCATGGCGTCTGTAGTCGAGAGCAAGTGGAAGCGACGCTCGTCCGGATGGCCGGTGTCGTCGACGCGCAAAACGCGTTGGACCCGTACTATCGCCCGATGACGCCTGACGTGGAGCGTTCGATCGCCTATCAAGCGGCGCGAGATTTAGTATTCGAAGGCGGCGAATCGCCGAATGGATATACGGAACCGATTTTGCACCGGCGCCGTCGACAGTTTTTACAACAAGTGACATTAGAACCGAACTTAAAAGGAGGAGCATCATTATGACAACGAAAAAAGTCGAAAGCGAACAGTTAATTGAACGTTGGGTCGTCCGTCGAATCATCTCAGGGGAATCGACAGCGACGCTAGCGAACACGGCGTTCGTCTACGGGAACGATTTGATGCGCCTCGTCCTAGACCGGGCCGACGGATCGCTCCAAATCATGAGAGAGCCAGTCGAAGAAGTCGTCGTGTTCCGCAAACCGGAAGAACGTGATGAAGAGAACGTCTGTCGCTGCTGCGGCATGGAACACTCGTCGTTCAAATCGGCGCTCGAATGCTGTGCCTATTTAGATTAATTTTTGCACCATCTGTTATATAACAAAAAATTAAAATTATAATTAATATAATACAGGAGGAATGGATATGAACGAACAACACGCACAAATTGAGGAAATGATACAGTCGGAACGATTTGAAGGGGTCGAACGTCCATACGGAGTCGAAGACGTGATGCGGCTTCGGGGGTCAGTGTTGATTGAACATACGCTCGCGACAAAAGGAGCGGAACGGTTATGGGAGTTACTCCACGAGCGGGACTACGTCCACGCGCTCGGGGCGTTGACGGGGAACCAGGCCATCCAGCAAGTAAAGGCTGGTCTTGAGGCCATCTATTTGAGCGGTTGGCAAGTTGCCGCCGACGCGAACTTGTCGGGACATATGTATCCGGATCAAAGCCTGTATCCGGCCAATTCGGTGCCGAGCGTCGTCAAACGGATCAATCAGGCGCTTCAACGCGCCGACCAAATCCAAACGGCGGAAGGAAAAGGCGATACGCATTGGTTCGCCCCGATTGTCGCTGACATGGAGGCCGGTTTCGGCGGTGTGCTCAACGTGTTCGAACTGACGAAGGCGATGATTGAGGCGGGGGCGGCCGGTGTCCATCTTGAGGATCAATTGTCGTCAGAGAAGAAGTGCGGACATCTCGGCGGGAAAGTGTTGCTACCGACACAGACGGCCGTGAAAAACTTGATTGCCGCTCGGCTCGCGGCAGACGTCATGGGGGTGTCGACGATTATCGTCGCCCGGACGGATGCTCACGCGGCGAATTTGATTACGAGCGACATCGACCCAATCGACCATCCGTTCATCGTCGGTGACCGGACACCGGAAGGGTTTTACCGCACCGAGGCAGGCATCGAACAGGCAATCGCGCGTGGTCTTGCCTACGCACCGTACGCTGACCTCGTCTGGTGCGAGACGTCCGAGCCCGATTTGGACGAGGCACGCCAATTCGCAAATGCGATTCACGCGAAATATCCGGGCAAACTGCTTGCTTACAACTGCTCACCTTCGTTCAACTGGAAGAAGAAGCTGTCGGACGAGGAAATCGCAACATTCCAACAAGAGATCGGTGCGATGGGGTACAAGTTCCAATTCGTCACGCTCGCTGGCTTCCACTCGCTCAACTTCGGAATGTTCGAACTCGCACGCGGATACAAAGCCCGCGGGATGGCTGCCTATTCCGAGTTGCAGCAAGCTGAATTCTCGGCGGAGCAGCATGGCTATACGGCGACACGTCACCAGCGCGAAGTCGGGACCGGGTACTTTGATGAAGTGTCACTCGTCATTTCTGGAGGCCAGTCGTCGACGACGGCACTGGCCGGATCGACAGAGGCAGAGCAGTTTGAAACGCCTTCCCATTAATCGACGCCCCTCACAAAATGAGGGGCTGTTTTGTGTCCAAATTTGGAACGAGGCAATCCCGTTCACCTAAATGTGACGTATTTCACATTTTTGTCGTCAAACTCTTGCTACGCTAAATATGTCAAAACGAATATGGAGGTTATGACAGATGACACAGACATTCACGGGCGATACGCACGTATCTGAAATCGTCAAACAATGCCCGCAAGCAGCAGACATCTTCAAACGGAACCGAATCGATTTTTGTTGTGGTGGCAACCGACCACTCGCTGAAGCGACTGACAAATCGAAACGGTCGACAGAAGATATTTTAGAAGAAGTCAATGCGCTCTATCAACGCAAGCAAGAGATGAACGAGAAGAGCATCGATTGGGATGCCGCTTCTTCTTCGGAATTGATTGAGCACATCATTTATAAGCATCACCAGTTTTTGACGGACGAATTGCCTCAGCTCACACCATATGTGACAAAAGTGTTCCGGGTTCACGGACAAAATCATCCGCACCTCGGTCGCATTCACCAATTGTTCAATCAATTGAAAGTGGAACTTGAACAACATATCGTCAAAGAAGAGACGGAAGACTTCCCGACGTTGCTTCGTCATGAGACGGCACCGACAGCTGAAACGAGACGGGAGCTTGATGACATTTTGGCTTTGCTCGAGTCAGAACATGCAGCAGCGGGTGACATCTTGAAAGAGCTTCGGCACATCACGAACGACTATACGCCGCCTGAAGGTGCGTGTGGGACGTATCGTCTTGTCTATCAACGGTTAGAAGCGCTCGAATCGGATACGTTCGAACATATTCATCTCGAGAACAACATTTTATTCCCGCGGGCGCGCACGTTCGCTTAATAAGGGCACACCTCTACTGACGTAGGGGTGTATTTTTGTGACGTTTGATACAGATGGGAGGCGAAGCAATCGCTACGATAAAAGAGAAGCAAAGGAGTGATCAATCATGAAACGGGTGAGTGGAGTCATCATAGGGATGGCAGTCGCCTTATTACTAAGTCAAGTCTGGTCGAGTTCAGATTCGGAGGACACCGTGACCATCCTAGCAGCGGCGAGCTTAGGACCGGCTTTGGAAGAGATCGAGCGACAACTTGAAGCGGAATTCGAGGGGATTGATGTTCGGGTCGTGACGAACGGGAGCGGCGCTTTGCGAGCACAAATCAATCACGGGTCTCCGGCAGATATCTTTTTAGCCGCGAGCGTTGACGATGTCGACCGATTACAAATCCCGATTCTAGAGCGGGATATGTTCTTGCATAACGAATTGTGGCTCGTAACACCGAAAGGGAAACCGTGCGCGGAGACGTGGGACGACTTAAATACATGTGCTCGCATCGTCATCGGTGATCCGATCAATGTCCCGGCCGGTCGTTACGCAAAAGTGGCGCTCGAAGGGGAAGATGTGTGGGAGGAAGTGGAGCCGCGAGTCATGTTCGCCCAAAACGTGAGACAAGTGCTGACGCTCATCGAACAAGGTGACGCCAATGCGGGATTCGTTTATAAAACGGAACTCACGACGGCCATCGAGTCGATTCAGTCGGTCCCGTTTGAAGCGACGGGTGCGATTTCGTATCCGGCAGTTCGCTTAACGCATGATCCATACGTCCGCGATATCTATGCGCGTTTGTTTGATGATGAGATTCAAGCTCACTTTTTGGCGAAAGGATTTTCCAAATGACGCAATCTCCACTTCAACTCACATTCGAAGTCGGGATGATGGCGACGGTGAGCGCCTTCGTCCTTGCCTTCGGAGCGGCCTATTTCATGCATCACCGTCAATTTAAAGGAAAGCGGCTGCTGGAGACAGTGTTTTTACTGCCGCTTATCTTGCCGCCGACAGTCATCGGGCTATACGCTTTGATTGTCCTTGGGAACAACGGGATCGGTGGGTTCTTGCCCGTCACCATCTTGTTCACCAAACAGGCGAACGTCATCGCGTCCGCCTTGGCCGCGTTTCCGCTCATCTACCAAACAATTCGTCTCGGGCTCAAACAACTCGATGCAGAATGGTATGAGGCCGGACGCGTGCTCGGCGGGTCAGAGCGTCAACTGTTCACTTACGTGACGATTCCACTGCTGCTACCCGCGTTGACGAGCGGCTTCGTCCTCGGTTTCGCACGGTCAATCGGCGAGTTCGGGATCACGATGATGATTGCCGGGAACATTCCGGGCGAGACGATGACACTCGCTACTGCGATTTATATGGCGACAATCAACGGTGATATGACCCAGGCACTCGTCTGGAGCGGATGGTTGGTTGGTTTGGCGTTTTTAGTCCTATGGCTGAGTGAACGTTATGGCAAACGTCAATATTAGTCAATCACGTCGACTTTTTTCACATAAGACCGGTTCGGAGTATTTAAGATACTTGGGCCGGTCTTTTTCCAAATGTGGACGTGGTCCCCGACAGCGATTTGTTCGAACGTGGCTTTCACTTGAAACTTGAACCAACTTACGTCTTCCGGTTCACTTTGCGCGAAAAGAGTGTCAGGAGAGAGCGTGGCCTCTTCTGCAGTGATACCACTGATGACGAGAGCGGTGCGGTCAAACTCATTCACTTCAATCACATATCCTTCGACGTCTGGCTCGGTCGTCGCCCGGTTAGCGAAGACAAACCCGATGGAAAAGACGACAAGCATGGCTGCGATGGCGAGAAATAACATGATTTTGAATGATGATTTCATAAGGGAACGCCTCCTTCGTTCATTATTCTGTCACGTCTCGAATCGCTTATCTGTGAAAAAAGTAACAGTTAAGTCGAGATGTCATCTTTATGATGAAACTATGAAGTCGCTCGGAAAGAGAAGGAGGAACACATATGTCCGATCGTTATTTTTATTCGACCGCTGCAAAGTGGTCGTTCGTAGGATTCACCGCCTTGGTGCTCTCGACGTGGGTCGCGTCGGCAGGATTTGAGCACGTGGACATGGCGTTGTTCGGCTACTATATCGCCGCCGTCATTTGCATGATTGGGATGGTCGTTCGTTTGACGTTATTCTTTGCACGGCCGGCCACTTCGCAAGTATTGAAGCGGAGCCTTAAACAAATGAAGGCAGAAAAGAAACGGGCCAGTAAAGCCGTCGCCACGACAACTGTCAATAACATCGTCTTACAGAAGTTCATCTGGGAACGTGGCTGGTACCGCTGGACCCAACATATGTTGATCGCCTGGGGATGCCTCGGGTCGTTCGCCATCACGTTCGGCTTGACGTTCCAATGGATGCGCTTTGATTTGATTGATATCGAGACGTATCAAATCGTCGTCTTCAACACCCCGACCATCAAAATGGCCGCGCACGGGTTGTTCGCCGAGCTCGTCTATAACGGCTTGAACATCACCGCGCTCATGTTGCTCGTCGGCGTGCTCATGGCACTCTATCGCCGGATTAACGACCAGGACGTGAAAGTGACCCAGCGATTCGAATTTGATATTTTACCGCTCCTCATGTTGCTCATCGTCACCGTATCAGGTCTCTTGTTGACCGTGTCGTACGTATTCTTCGGCGGCTTCGTCCATCATGAACTCGCCTTGTTCCATCAATTGACCGTCATCATCTTTTTATGCTACTTCCCGTTCGGTAAACTGTTCCACTTGCCGGTCCGACCGATGGCAGCCAGCGTACCGATGAACTACCGGGAAGTCGAAGCGGATGAGACGCGTGTCTGCGCTGGTTGTGGCACACGCTATGCAACGGACAATCAAGTCGAGGACGTCCAAGCGATTTTACAAGCACAGACGATTCAGCTCGGACTCAGTGACGGGACCCAGCTGTCGGATTACTGCCAACCGTGTCGACGTTCGATGCGTGTGAAGATGCAGTTGAACTTGATGAATGGACAGTTGTCGACGCACCCGGTCGATACGAATACCGGCATGTCGATGCCAGGGTTCGGCCGGCCGAAGGAGACGAAAGATGAGGCAAAAGATGAGACACCTGTGCGTTAAATGCGGAGAACCGACCGGGACGCTTGAAGAAATCGAGCAAGTGAAACAATTGCTCGAAGGGTCGGACCAACTCGTAAAAGTCGATGCGGCACATACGGTCCAAGACCTCTGTCACGCCTGTCGTCGTCGGGCCCGGCTCGATTCGGCGCTCGGACGGCCAGGAAGTGACGGGATGCATTATCCGCTTCAAACGATTAACGGCTATCACGTCAGTGGATTTTCAAAACGAAGAGCGGAAACGTTCTATGGAGGGGAAGACGATGAGTGACTTTTTAACGTCGCCAGAAGTACAGAACTTAATCAAACCTGGTGAGAAACTGATTACGACCCATTGTTGTTACTGCGGTATGCAGTGCGGCATGCACATCCGGGTCGATGAGAAGACCGGAGCCGTCAAAGGCGTCGAACCACGCTACGATTTCCCGGTGAATAAAGGCAAGCTTTGTCCGAAAGGCGTCACGGCCTATCAAACGATTGAGCATCCGGACCGCATCCTCACACCGCTCATCAAGCGGAATGGCAAGTTTGAGAAAGCGACATGGGACGAAGCGCTCGACGTGATCGAAGCGAACTTTAAACGGATTCAACGAGAGCACGGAAAGGATGCGGTGTCTGTCTTCGGCGGCGTCTCGATGACGAATGAGAAATGTTACCTCGTCGGGAAGTATGCGCGGGTCGCACTCGGCACACGATTCATCGACTATAACGGCCGCTTCTGTATGTCATCTGCTGCCGGCGGTTTCTTAAAGACTCTCGGGATTGACCGCGGGGCGACGCTCCCGTGGACGGAGTTCGAGCATGTCG
Organism: Exiguobacterium sp. s152; assembly: GCF_018618335.1. Lineage (NCBI taxonomy): Bacteria > Bacillati > Bacillota > Bacilli > Caryophanales > Exiguobacterium > Exiguobacterium sp. s152. Next base: position 135,302 of record NZ_JACSLX010000004.1, on the reverse strand, counting down.
ACACGTTCTTTGTCGCCGGTTCGAATATCGCCGAATGTCATCCGACGACGACGCAACATATTTGGAAAGCAAAGGACAAAGGCGCGAAAATCATCGTCGCCGATCCGCGTGAGATTCCGATGGCGCGTGTCGCCGATGTTCACCTCGATTTGAAACCGGGGACGGATGCGGCGCTTGCGATGGGACTGCTCAACTTTTTAGTCGAACACGATTATGTCGATCAAGCGTATGTGGATGAGCGTTGCGATAACTACGAAGAGTTGAAGGCGTCGGTCCGTGACTGGACGCTCGAACGGACGAGTGATGTGACGGGGATTGCTATCGAAAAGCTTGAAAAGGCAGGTCACATTTACGGAAAGAGCCCACGGTCGGTCATGTTGTTTGCCCGTGGTGTCGAACAACAGTCAAAAGGCGTCGACAACGTCTCGCTCTACACGTCGATGGCACTTCTGCGCGGCATGGTCGGAAAATTCGCCTCGGGTGTCGCTACGATGACCGGGCAAGGGAATGGCCAAGGCGGACGGGAACATGGACAAAAAGCCGATTTGTTACCGGGCTACCGGAAGTTAACTGACCCGAAAGCCGTCGAATATGTGAGCGGTGTCTGGGGCATCGATCCTTCCGAGATGCCAAAACCAGGTGTGTCTGCATTCGAAATGTTCGATGAGATTCAAGCGGGAACGATTCGGGCGATGCACCTCATGTGTTCGAATCCGGCCGTCTCGGCACCGAACCTACCGTACGTGTGGGACAGTTTCAATAAGCTCGATTTCTTCGTCGTCAGCGACTTCTTCATGTCAGAATCTTGCGAGTTCGCGGACGTCGTCTTGCCGGCTTGTTCGTGGGCCGAAGATGAAGGGACGACGACGAACCTAGAAGGACGTGTCATTCGGATCCGGAAAGTACGCGAACCTCTCGGAGACTCGCTTCCAGACTGGGACATCATGAAGCGGATTGCTGAACGGATGGGACGCGGACAGTACTTCCCGTACGAGACGGCGCGTGACATTTGGGAGGAGTTCCGCATCGCGACAAAAGGTGGAGCGGCCGACTACTCCGGAATCACGTGGGAACGAATCGACAACGAATATGGTGTCTTCTGGCCGTGTCCGTCTGAAGACCATCCGGGCACACCGACGATGTTCAAAGAACGGTTTGGTACGGCAAACGGGAAAGCGAATTTGCCCGTCGTCACGTATCGACCGGCCGGCGAATATGCGAATGAAGAATATCCGGTCACGCTCACGACGGGCCGTGTCGTCTTCCATTACTTGTCTGGCAACCAGACGCGTCGTGTCGATTTCTTGAGCACGATGTCAAAATTGCCGTTCGTGGAGATTCATCCCGAGCTCGCCTCAAGTTATGGCCTACAAACGGGTGACAAAGTCGAACTGCGGACACGCCGCGGAGCGATGGTCGTCGAGGCGCGTTTGACGAAGGCGATTCGAAACGATACCGTCTTTGTCCCTTACCATTGGGGCAAAGAGCTCGCCATCAATCAATTGACGAATCCGTGTCTCGATCCGATGTCACGCATGCCTGAGTTCAAAGTATGTGCGGTTCAATTGAAGAAGTTACCGGCGAATACGCCGCTACACATTAACCCGTTGACGGTGCCACTCGGTTCGAGCGTACCGTTCATGGCGGACCATGCGATTACAACGAGCTGTCACGTCATGGATGAGGAGGTTCATACGAAATGAATAAAGTCATGTATTTAGAATTTGAACGTTGTATCGGCTGTCGAGCTTGTCAGGCTGCTTGCCGCGAATGTGGTGATCATGACGGACTTGAGCGCAACTACGTGGACTATATCGATTTCTCGGAGAACCGTCAGACGTTCCCGATGATCTGTATGCAATGTAAAAATCCAGCTTGTGCTCAAGTGTGTCCGGCCAATGCGATTCAAATCACGCCAGAAGGTGTCGTCTTATCGGCTTCCGAAGAAAAATGTATCGGCTGCCGGAACTGTACGTTCGCCTGTCCGTTTGGAATTCCGAAGTTCGATTTTGAGAAGAACAAGATGTATAAATGCGACATGTGTTACGACCGTTCCAAACATGATATCGCGCCGATGTGTGCGTCAGTTTGTCCGTCAGATGCGATTCGTTTCATTGACCATGACGAGATGATGCAACTGCGTCGTCAGCGCGTTCAAATGAACATGATTGAAGGAAAAAAACCTTCACAAGACGATAAATGGAATTACGTCCCTGAATTCTTTGGCGTCTATTCCGACTGAGACAGAAAGGAAGATGACTTATGTCGAAAGATTCAAAAGAGCGGGAACGGTTATCCGCACTTGTCGATAACTTGAGTCGGGCCGATGATGTGAAACTGAACCGACGTGCCTTCATCAAATCGACGTTTGGGGCCGGCATCGCGCTCGGTCTCGCGACGGTCCCGTTTAATATCGCGACTTTCGTCCGCAGTGCACCGAGAACCAATCGTCAGTTCATCACGACGGTCGCGGCGCTCGAGCGGGGGAAATCACTCGAATTCGAATATCCAGGCACGGAGCCATCGTTGCTTGTTCATTTAAAGACCGGTGAGTTCGTTGCCTATAACAACAAATGTACACATCTGCAGTGTCCTGTGTTTTATGTAGAGGAAGAAGATGTGCTACTCTGCCCATGTCACCGCGGCTACTTCGGTCTGGATGGACAGCCCCAAGCGGGTCCGCCACAACGGGAGCTTCCTAAAATCCTACTTGAGATTGAAAACGGGAAAATCTTTGCGGTCGGAAGAGAGATTCATCATGGGGCGTAACGGTTGGAGTTTAATCGGATTGGTCGTGTTGCTCGCAACGAACATGGTGCTGTTGCAATATACAATTGAGAGCTATATGGTGTATGATCATGCCTCGATGCGACTATATATGGTCATCGCCATCATCAATGTCGGATTGATCACCTTGTTATATCGATATTGGAAAAAAATTGAATATCGTACAAAAGAATAGTCGTCCCCTTGAAACGCTTCCAAATGTTGATTGCGTTTCGAGGGGGTTTGTGTTTAGAATGAAGGCAAGCTTTCATATGGTGCAACGTGTTTTTAAGGAAGGTCGGTGGAAATGGCTCATTCAAGTAAATCGATGGTGCTCGAGGAAACAAAAAAATTGGCACATCGAATCATTCATGTCCCCAAAGGCGGGTTTCTGTTCCGGGAACAAGAAGACGCATCCGAATTTTATATTGTAAAGAGTGGACTAATCCAAATTTCGAAATTGACGGAAAATGGAAAAGAATTGACGTTACGTTGTTTAAGCGCTGAGGCTTGTTGCGGAGAATTGACGTTGTTCGCAATCGATCCGAAATATCTGTTTAACGCGAAAGCGTTAGAAGACAGTGAAATTTATGCGGTCAAAATCGAACGGATTGAAACGATGATTTTGTCATCGAATCCCGAGTTCGTCCGCGAGTTCATGATTATGATTAACGAACATATGCGGAAGCAGCATACGAAATTTAGAGACTTGGTGTTGAACGGGAAGAAAGGGGCGCTTTATTCGACGCTCATTCGCATGGCGAACAGCTATGGGGTGGAAGTCGAAGGTGGCATTCTCATCGACTTGAAACTGAAAAATCAAGAGCTCGCCAACTATTGCGGAACGTCGCGCGAACGCGTGAACCGCATGTTGAACGAGCTCGCCCAAGAGGGGATTTTGTCGCTCCCGTCTCGTCAAATCATCATTCATGACCTCGACCGCTTGAAACAGCTCAACCATTGTGAGGACTGTCCCATTTCAGTCTGTGTCATCGATTGATCACATCACGGCGGCAAGTGATAGCTCGCCCTCGAAATGTTCTAACCCATCGGCCTCGATTGTACAGGCCGATACATAAAAATCGCCATCTTCCATCAACTCGTAAGACCGAAGTACTCCTTCGGCTAGCTTGACCCCGTTAGCACGGACTTCGACGACGACACCTTCCATCGAGCGAACGCGCGCTGCGGACAAAAAGTCCAGCCAACGTTTGAAGTGGCGATAGACGGTGACCACCGTCCCGTCCCCTAGGTAGCCGATGACCGCCTGGGTATCATCGATCGTCACGTCGTGGTTTGTATCGATTCGGACAAGCAAGTCATGCAGGGCTTGCAGTTCTTCCATCGGACTTTCCAGTGGGAACGTGACGGTGATGCCCGTCTCCGTGAACGCCGCTTCGGCAATCGAGACACCGAAGACGCGGAACACATGGGCCCCATCTTGACTGAAGAAATATGGCTGCAGCGCCAAACGAGCCTCGGATGCGCAATGAATTTGAATAAGATGTGACACAGTTATCCCTCCTCTATTCCTTACGATAAGGAATCGGGGAGGGTTTTTCTGTGTTCAATGTCACAGAACCGAAAGAAAGGCGATTTTGTCACAGATTGATGACAAGCCGATAAAAAAACTCAACATGCGAAATAAGTGTGAAAGAAGGCACACTTTTTTAAGGGAGGGGTCGATAGGATGGGATTAGGATACGAATTGAACCGTTTAGAGGAGGAATAGACAATGCAACAATTAGACAAAGGGTCGCATGCACTCGCCGAGTGGAAGCCAGAGGACGTGGGGTTCTGGGAAGGGACGGGGAAGCAAGTCGCCAATCGCAACCTGCTCGTCTCGGTCCCGGCCCTGACGCTTGCGTTCATCGTTTGGCAGATGTGGTCGGTCGCGGCCGTCCAATTGAATTCGATCGGGTTCAGCTTTACCCAAAGTCAACTGTTCACCTTGGCCGCCCTGCCTGGACTTGTCGGGGCATCGTTGCGCTTTTTCTACACGTTTGCGAACAGCATATTCGGCGGACGGAACTGGACGATTTTCTCGACATCGATTTTGCTGTTGCCGCTCCTTGGTATCGCCTACGCCGTCCAAAACGTCGAAACACCGTATTGGGTGTTCATGATTTTGGCCGCTCTGTGCGGGCTCGGCGGTGGAAATTTCTCGTCGTCAAACGCCAATATCGGTGCCTTTTATCCGAAAGCGAAAAAAGGGACCGCGCTCGGGATTAACGGTGGCATCGGGAACTTAGGCGTCTCGCTCGTCCAATTGATCACGCCGCTCGTCATCACGACAGGAATCTTCGGGGTCATCGGTGGAAACGCCCTCGTGACGGAGACCGGACAAGAGATTTGGCTCCAAAACGCCGCATTGCTCTGGGTCGTGCCGACCATCATCTTGACGGTGTGTGCGTACTTGTTCATGGACAACTTACCGACGGCACGCCAATCGATTCGTGAACAAGCGAGCGTGTTCAAAGACAAGCACTTCTGGATTCAAACGTTGCTCTATACCGCGGCGTTCGGTTCGTTCATCGGATACGCAGCGGCGTTCCCGATGATCTTGAAGTTAAAATTCCCGGAATCGGATTTGATGGCGCTCGCCTTCCTCGGTGCCTTCCTCGGTGCTTCCTCGCGGCCGTTCGGAGGATGGATTAGCGATAAAGTCGGGGCCGCCAAAGTGACATTGGTCGTGTTCGGAATCATGGCACTCGGGACGATGAGTGTCATCTTGGCCATCACGAACAACAACTTGACGATGTTTTTCATCTCGTTCGTCGTTTTGTTCATTGCGACGGGACTCAACTCCGGTGCGACGTTCGCGATGATTCCCCACGTGTTCGTGGCGACGAAGACGCCGGCTGTCGTCGGATTCTCGGCAGCGTTTGCCGCTTACGGTGCTTTCTTCATTCCGAAGATGTTTGGCTGGTCGCTTGAGTTCGTCGGCTCATTTAATGGCGCGTTGTTCGTCATGCTCGCTCTTTATGCGATTTCAATCATCACTACCATTTATTACTATTTGCGAAACGGTGCTGAAAAGCCGATTCGCTGACTTTTGGGAAGGGACTTCGTCGGTCCCTTCTGTCGTTGACAGAAAGGATGAACCTACATGACACCATGGACCGATCGACGGAGACGACCGTTGGAAGATTTACGTATCTCGGTGATTGATAAATGTAACTTCCGATGTCGGTACTGTATGCCGGAAGAGGCGTTTCGACACCACCAATTTTTAAAGCGAGATGAATTGCTATCATTCGATGAGATTGAGCGATTCGTTCGGATTATCGCCCCGCATGGCGTGAAGAAAGTGCGCTTGACCGGAGGTGAACCGTTACTCCGAGCGAATCTCGATGAACTGATTCACCGTCTCCGAGCGGTCACGACCATCGAGACGATCGGGTTGACGACGAACGGCGTCTATTTAGAACGGATGGCGAAGGCGTTGAAACAAGCAGGGCTGGACCGGGTCAATGTGAGTCTAGACGCCTTATCAGCCGAGACGTTCGGGATGATGAACGGGCGCGGGACGTCGCCCGAGACGGTGTTACGAGGCATCGATGAGGCGAAACGACAAGGGCTTGAGGTGAAAGTGAACATGGTCGTCCGGAAAGGATGGAACGATCATGAAGTTGCCCCGATGGCCGCTTATTTCAAAGAACGGAATATTACGCTTCGTTATATCGAGTTCATGGATGTTGGCACGGCGAATGAGTGGAATGTCGAACATGTCGTATCGTCCGAATCGATTCTCGAGGTGTTGCGCCAACAGAACGGCTTGCTCGAACCACTTGCTCCCGAGGCGCTCGGGGAGGTGGCCAAACGTTACCGCTACGATGATGGAGCAGAAGTTGGTTTTATCTCTTCGGTCAGTCAACCGTTCTGCGGGACGTGCACACGAGGTCGGCTATCGAGCGATGGCAAATGGTATACGTGCCTGTTCGCGGAAGAAGGGACAGATATTCGCGAGTTGCTTCGCAGCGGAGCGAGTGACGACCTCATCGCGATGACGTTAAAAATGGTATGGGAAGTGCGCGACGATCGCTATTCGGAAGAACGATCACGAAATGGGAACCGGACACGCAACCGGATTGAAATGAGTTACATCGGAGGGTGAAGACCATGCAAACACACAATCACGTACATGAAAATACAAAGCGTGTCCGGGCCGCGATTTTAACAATCTCGGATACACGCACGCTCGATACAGATGTTTCGGGAGAACATATTTGCTCGTTGTTAAAAGCAGAGGCTCACACAGTCACATACCGTGAAATCACGAAAGATGATCCGATAGAGATTGAGGCGGCCGTCAGACGAATGGTTGATGAGAAGATGGATGTCATCTTAACGACCGGTGGGACGGGAATTACGAAGCGCGATGTCACCATCGAGACGATTCGACCACTGCTTGACCGGGAGATGGTCGGCTTTGGCGAGTTGTTCCGTCACGTAAGCTTCACGGACGACATCGGACCGGCCGCGATGTTGTCGCGCGCTCTCGCCGGACGTATCGGGGATACAATCATCTTCTCGATGCCAGGGTCACGGGGCGCCGTCGACTTGGCGATGACTCGTTTGATTCTCCCCGAGCTCTCGCACATTGTCTGGGAAGCGACGCGATGATTGGCATCGTTTTGGCAGGCGGCCAATCGCGTCGGTTCGGCTCCCCTAAATGGCAAGCTCGCTACAAAGACGCCTCGTTTGAAGAACGAGCAAGGAACATCCTAGCTACGACGACGGAGACCCAGTGGAGCGTCGTTCCCGCCGGGCAGTCGACGACCGCGTATCAACTTGAAGACGACCGAGAATGGCGAGGCATGGGGCCGATCGCAGGCATCGTCACCGTCATGCGGCACGTTACGAGTGATTGGTACGCCGTCTGTGCGTGTGATACGCCCTTGGTGCCAGCAAGTGTTTATGAACGCCTAGCGACGGAACGAAGCGATCAACCGGTCATCGCCTACGCTGACAATCGCATTCATCCGCTCATCGGCTTGTACCCCTGTTCGATGCTTTCAAAATTTGAAGCTGCCTTACATCGTGGCGAACGGGCGGTCATGCCCCACTTGACTGAGGCGACAATTGTCTCATTTGAAGAGCAAGATTGGTTTAAAAATGTGAATACACCAAATGAGTATGAATCTCTGTTCGGGAAGGAAGTGAAGTGATGGAGAAGATGTCGACCCTATTTCGAAAGCCGCTCGCCGTTGACGAAGCGATCGCACTCGTCGAAGAAACGACGGGACGAGCCAAATCGGAAACGGTACCGTTATATCGAGCACACGGACGAATTTTAGCGCTGGACCTTGTCGCGACGCATGACGTTCCAGCGTTCGATAAATCACCGTATGACGGTTTTGCCGTCCGAGCAAGCGACTTGTTGACTGCGAGTCGCGACGAACCAGTGACCTTACCTGTCCAATACGTACAGGGAGCTGGACACGTCGGGGAACCGTTACGTGATGGCGAGGCGATTCGCATCATGACCGGAGCAAAAATCCCAGACGGAGCGGATGCGATTGTCATGCTCGAACTCGTGCAAGCAGATGACCGAGTCGTGACGTTCAAACGGCCAGCCCGCGATGCCAACATCTCCTATCGCGGGGAAGATGTGGCGGCGGGGACGAAACTCATTGACCGAGGTACCCGCATCAATCCAGGCGTCATTGCCTTGCTCGCGACGTTCGGCTACGACCAGGTCGACGTGTACGTGAAACCACACATCACCGTATTCGCGACCGGAGACGAACTCGTCGAACCGGGACGGAAGAGAACCGACGGTCAAATTTATAATTCAAATGCCTATATGATTCTTGCCCAAATCGAGGCACTCGGCGGCACGGCGACGTATGGTGGCATTTTGCCGGATACGTTCCTCTCGACAAAGTGGGCGATTGAAGAGGCGCTTCGGACGAGTGATGCCATTATCACGACGGGCGGGGTGTCGGTCGGCGATTTCGATTATTTGCCCGATGTGTATGACGCACTCGGAGCGACCGTGTTGTTCAATAAAGTTGGGATGCGTCCAGGTTCTGTCACAACGGTCGCACGCTTCAAGGATCGACTGCTGTTCGGGTTATCGGGTAATCCGTCGGCCTGCTTCGTCGGCACGGAACTATTTGTCGGCACGTATATGAAAACCTTGTTTGGGCAAGCATCGCGTCCGGTCGTTGACGCGATGCTCGGTGCCGATTTCCCGAAACCGAATCCGTTCGACCGGTTCGTGCGCGGACATATATCAATTAACGAAGCCGGACAGGCGGTCGTTCATCCGAGCGGCAAAGATAAGTCGGGTATCGTCTCCTCGCTCGCGACGTGTAACGCGTTGATTCAGCTGCCAGGCGGGACGAGAGGGTTTCAGAAAGGGGACTCGGTCCGGTGTCGAATCATCGATCAGCTTTGATTTTACAAGTGGTCGGCTATCAAAATAGCGGCAAGACATCATTCGTCTCCGAGCTGACGAGGCAGTTGTCGGCGGCTGGAAAACGAGTCGGCGTCATCAAGCATCATGGTCACGGAGGGGCGCTCGATTTGCCAATGACAGACTCGCACCGTCATGCGTTGGCTGGTGCCGTGCTCTCGAGTGTGATTGGTGAAGGGGAGACGATGATCGAATGGCGAGACGCCGACACGTTTGAGTTGCTCCTCAACTGGTACGAGATGCACGTCGACATCGTGCTCATCGAAGGATACAAACGGAAAGACTATCCGAAAGTGGTGCTCGTGCGAGACGGGCATGAACAACCGGTCGATGTGACGAACGTGATCGCACGCGGAGACTCCGTGGCAGATAAGGACCGGTTGATGCGTTCAGTGGAAAGGTGGATGGAGGATGAAATGGTATCAAGTGAATGAACATCCGCTCGAACCGATGGTGCTTTATGAAACGGTCCGGCATCGAAACGTCGGTGCGGTCGTACTCTTCATCGGAACGGTGCGGGAGATGACGGGTTCGAAACAGACGGAGCTCCTCGAGTACGAATCATACGTACCGATGGCCGAGAAGATGCTCGAACAAATCGCGACCGAAGTCGCGGCACGTTGGCCAGGGGCATTGACGGCCATCCATCACCGGATTGGCCGGCTCGACATCATGGAAGAGGCAGTCGTCATCGCCACGAGTTCATCCCATCGTGCCGACGCGTATGAGGCGAATCGATATGCCATCGAACGGATTAAAGAGATCGTCCCGATTTGGAAGCGAGAGCATTGGACCGACGGAACGAAATGGATGGGCGATCAAAAAGAACAACACCCGGGCCGACCGGAAGGAGTGACGTATACATGATTGAAGTACTTTGTTTTGCTCACGTGGCAGAAGAATTAGCGACGCGGTCCTATGCGGTCGCGGGTCCACAAACGCTTGCCGCGTTGCGAGCGGATTTGGCCGATCGAGGGGTGTCAGGTGCAGAGCGTCTCATGTTCGCGGTCAATGAACGCTATGAGACGGATACGTATCTCGTTGAAGATGGGGACACGGTCGCCGTCATTCCAATGGTGAGTGGGGGGTAAATGATGGAACTGACACATCTAAACAATCAAGGGCGGGCACGAATGGTCGATGTTTCCGACAAAGCGGAGACGACACGGACGGCTCGGGCCCGTACATCGGTTGAACTGAGCGACACGCTAAAACAGCTGATTACGGGTGGTCGAGTATCGAAAGGCGACGTGCTCGCGGTCGCACAAGTCGCCGGTATCATGGCTGCTAAAGAGACGAGCCGCATCATCCCGATGTGCCATCCGCTCGCCTTGAAAAAAGTCGACTTGACGTTCGAGTGGGACGGGACACAGCTCATCATCGAGTCGTTCGTGAAGACGAAAGGCGATACCGGGGTCGAGATGGAGGCGTTGACGGCCGCGTCCGTCGCTGCCTTGACCGTCTACGACATGACGAAGGCGATCGATAAAGGCATCGTCATCGGACCGACGTATTTACTCGAGAAACAAGGCGGGAAGTCAGGGGATTACGTCCGATGACACACGTTCCGGAACGTTACGCACGGCAAGCGCGATTTCACGGCATCGGAGTGGAGGGTCAAAGCGAGTTGATGGAAAAGCGCGTGCTCGTCGTCGGACTCGGCGCACTTGGTGCGGCTGTTGCTGATCAGCTCGTTCGGGCTGGCGTCCCACTCATCCTCGTCGATCGCGATTATGTCGAAGTGACCAATTTACAACGTCAGACGCTCTACACGGAACAGGACGCACTTGCCGAGACACCGAAAGCGATTGCGGCGCTCGAACGTCTACGTGCCATCAACTCGGACGTTGAGTTGGATGCTCGGATTGCCGACGTATCGTGGGAGTGGCTCCGTACCTTGTCGCCTGTCGACCTCGTCTTGGACGCAACCGATAACGTTGACACACGGTTGTTGTTAAATGATTTCGCACTCGAGCGTGGCATCCCGTTCATGTTCGCCTCCTGTGTCGGGGCGTACGGCATGAACTACACCATCATGCCGGGAGAGGCCCCATGTCTTCGTTGCCTCATGCGTCACTTGCCATTAGCCGGACAGACGTGTGCGACAGCGGGGGTCGTGGCCCCCATCGTCCAACATGTGGCGAGCCGTCAAGTCGTCGAGACGTTGAAGTTTTTAACGGGCCGGCTGGAAAAGCTGGAACGTCGACTTTTGATTGAAGACATGTGGGAAAACCAGTCACAGCGGCTCGATGTCGCACGGCTCGTCGATGTGTCTTGTCCGTCTTGCCAAACCCACGAGTATCCGAGTCTCGTCTCGAATCGACAGCAGACGGCACTTCTATGCGGTCGCGATGTCGTCCAAGTCCGTCGCTCTATCGAAGGGCTTGAACCGATCGCACATCAGCTCGAGCGTGCGGACATCGCGGTGAAACGAACACCGTTCACGTTAGAATGGCGTTGGCGGAATCATCGGATGCTTTTATTTCTTGATGGACGGGTGCTCGTGCATGGGACCGATGAGGCGCATGTTGCCGTTGCCATGGTCGATGAATGTTTAGGGGTATGAAAAAACTGTCCACCGAGCGAACACGTCGGTGGACAGTTTTTTTAGCCAGTGGTTTTTAGACGTCGCCGCCCGCGGATAGACCGAAGCATCTCGACGAGGACGATCCAACTACCGGTGATGACAATCCCAAGCCACGTCATATTTGTATGATTTGGGATTCCGTACCCATCCGCAATTCGGTAAATGTCAATGCCAGCGAATGTAACGGGTTGTCCCGTCGTTTGTGCATCTGAGTAGCCTAACCAAATCAACGTAGAGAACAGCATCGTGGCGATTGCCATCCCAATCGTCGTCCCGACGCCAAGACGACGTAGCAGTGTTCGTCCCATCAATTGTGCCTCCTCTGAAAATGAATAGTGCTTCCCTTTCATTTACGAGGAGGAGAGGAGAAGGTTTCATCTCCTTCGTCTGTTTAGCGCGGAATCGTGAGCACTTGCCCGACGCTGATCAAGCTGGTGTTCGTGATGTTGTTGGCGGCTGCGATTTTAGCGACAGTCGTGTTATACATCGTCGCAGTCTTATAGAGGGTGTCCCCTGATTTAACCGTGTATTTTACTGTGGTCGTTGGTGGTGTGACGGTCGTCCCTGGGATGACGAGGACTTGTCCGACAGTGATTGAATTGATGTTCGTAATCTTGTTGGCGGCGGCAATCTTAGCGACGGTCGTTTTGTACAAAGTGGCGATCTTATAAAGCGTGTCACCCGATTTGACCGTATATTTGACGGTCGTCGTAGGTGGAGGAGTTACAGTGGTACCTGGGATGACGAGCACTTGCCCGACATAAATCGAGTTGTAGTTGGTGATTTTATTGGCGGCTGCAAGGGCAGAGACGGTGACGCCGTAAGCACGAGCGATGCTGTAAAGGGTGTCACCTGATTTGACGGTATACGTTTTGGCAGTCGAAGTAGAACGATAAGCAAGGAGTTGGGAGACGGTGACGAATTTATAGCCCTTCGCTTTCAATTGCGAAATCATCGTCGGCAAGGCGAGCGGTGTACCTGGAGCGCCGGCACCGGTGTGCATCAAGACGATTGAGCCTGGTTTGATGTTCGCCTGTACTTTCGTATTGATTTGGCTAGCAGTGACTCCTTTCCAGTCCACGGTATCGATGTTCCATTGAATCGTATAACCGTAGCCGGCAGCGCCGACTCCGCTCAACACGGCGCTATTGACGGCGCCGAACGGTGCCCGGAAGATTGGTTTTGTCGTTTTACCGGTGATCGATTTGACTTTTGCTTCTGTCCGGTCAAGTTCTGATTTCATCTGCGTGGCGGTCAACTTCGTGAAGTCTGGATGGGTGTAGGAGTGGTTACCGAGTTGGTGACCTTTAGCGGCGATGTTTTTGATGTATTGAGGATGGTTAGCGGCGCCCGATCCAGTCAAAAAGAAAGTGGCTTTGACGTTGTTCTTGGCAAGTATGTCCAAAATCTTATTCGTGTTCGCACCATCCGCACCGTCATCGAAGGTTAACGCGACGACTTTACTCGTCGTGTTCACGCTCGTGATGAATTTCGAAGCGGCGGCATCGGCCGATTTTGGATAAGCGACTAACGGTGCCAACATGATCAACAAGGCCATTAACACACGTACGAACCTGCTCTTCATTTTGGTTTCGCCTCCATTCTTGGGTGTATGTATCTTGATGTTAAGGCTTTCCATATATTGAGCTGTGTATATATTTTATATACCCCCTTTTGATGGTAAACATCGTTCAACCCTAAAATTAGGCAAAGGATTTTTTGGATAATATCTCTCAAAATTTGTGTTCAATTTATGAGTGACAAACGTGGCAAATCTCACACAATCCTCACACATTTCCTAAAAAAGGGTGCTATCATGAACAATGTGTGAAGAATGTAAGCGATTGAATAGGGGGATTCAACATGAACAACATGATGAAACGATTCGGCGTGACGTTTGGGCTTGTCGGTCTATTCGTTCTTGGGGCATGCGGGACAGATGAGGCAACAAAAAGTGCCGAGACCGCACCGTCGATGGAGCCAGTAGAGGCAGAATTGAACGTGCCGGCGACAGCCGACAAAGACGAGGCGATCACGTTGGCGGTTCGCGTCACGCAAGACGGGAAAGCAGTCGATGACGCCGACGAGATTAAGTTCGAAGTCTGGAAAAACGGTGCCAAGGAAGAGAGCGAGACGACCGAAGCGGCGCTCACAGAAGACGGAGTGTATGAGGCGGAGACAACTTTCTCCGATGAAGCGGTCTATACGGTACAAGTGCACGTGACGGCTCGATCGATGCACACGATGCCGACGACGAACGTGACGGTCGGTCATCCGGAGGCTGAAGCCGAGGCCAAGGAAGATCATCATAACCATGCCGGAGCGGACATCGTCCTTGATCCGACGCAAGCTGTCGCTAAGGAAGTCCAACCGTTCACCGTCAACGTTGAGATTGAGCATGAGGCGTTGACGGGTGCGGACGTTCAGCTCGAAGTGTTCAAAGACGGAGCGGACAAGCACGACTGGGTCAAGCTTGATGAAACGGAAGGCGGAAGCTATGCAGGTGAGCATACGTTCCCTGAGGCTGGTACGTACAACGTCCAAGTCCATGTGACAAAAGGACACGATATCCATGAACACATTATGGAGACCGTCGAGGTCAAATAAAAAACGATCGGCCGCGGCCGATCGTTTTTCTTATGCGTTCTGATAGAGTGATTCGACTTGTTGTTGAAGCGATTCGTTCTCGAGGAACTCGTCATACGTCGCTTCTTTATCGACGATCCCGTTCGGCGTCACTTCGATGATGCGCGTGGCAATCGTCGAGATGAGCTGATGGTCATGCGAGCTGAAGAGGAGTACGCCTTTGAACGTTTCGAGCCCGTTGTTAAGCGCCGTAATCGACTCGAGGTCCAAGTGGTTCGTCGGATCGTCAAGAACGAGGACGTTCGAGTTTGAGAGCATCATTTTCGAGAGCATGCAACGCACTTTCTCGCCCCCTGAGAGGACAGACGCTTTCTTCATGACTTCTTCGCCTGAGAAGAGCATACGACCGAGGAAGCCGCGAAGGAACGTATCCGACTCGTCTGCTGGTGAGAACTGGCGTAACCAATCCAAGATGCTCTTATCCGAGCCTTCGAAGTATTCTGAGTTGTCTTTCGGGAAGTAAGACTGTGTCGTCGTCACGCCCCATTTGATTGTACCTGTGTCGGGCTCCATCTCACCCATGATGATTTTGAAGAGTGTCGTGATGGCGACGTCCGAACGGCCGACGAATGCGACTTTGTCCGTCTTGTTCAGTGAGAACGTGACGTTATCGAGTACTTTGACGCCATCGATTGTTTTCGAGACGTTGTCGACGTAGAGTACGTCATTCCCGATTTCGCGTTCCATCGAGAAGCCGACGAACGGATAACGGCGTGATGATGGACGGATATCGTCGAGTGTGATTTTATCGAGCAACTTCTTACGCGACGTCGCTTGACGCGCCTTCGAGGCGTTCGAGCTGAAACGGGCGATGAAGTTTTGAAGTTCTTTGATCTTCTCTTCTTTTTTCTTGTTCTGGTCGTTGGCCATACGTGAAGCAAGTTGGCTCGACTCGTACCAGAAGTCGTAGTTCCCGACGTACAATTGAATCTTACCGAAGTCGAGATCGGCCATGTGCGTACATACTTTGTTCAAGAAGTGACGGTCATGGGATACGACGATGACGGTGTTCTCGAAGTTGATTAAGAACTCTTCGAGCCATTGAATCGCTTTAAGGTCAAGACCGTTCGTCGGCTCATCGAGGAGAAGAATGTCAGGTTTGCCAAACAATGCTTGTGCAAGGAGGACTTTGACTTTCTCGCCACCTGTGAGCTCGCTCATGAGCTTGTGGTGTGATGCGTCCGTGATACCGAGCCCTTGAAGGACCATGGCAGCTTCTGATTCAGCTTCCCAACCGTTCATCTCGGCGAATTCGCCTTCGAGTTCAGCCGCGCGCATACCATCTTCGTCAGAGAAGTCTTCCTTCATATAGATGGCGTCTTTTTCTTTCATGACTTGATACAAACGCTCGTGGCCCATGATGACCGTCTCGAGTACCGCTTGATCTTCGTACGCGTAATGGTCCTGTTTAAGGACAGCGAGGCGTTCGCCAGGCGAGAAGCTGACGTCACCTGTTGTCGTCTCTTGCTCACCGGCAAGAATTTTTAAGAATGTTGATTTCCCGGCGCCGTTTGCGCCGATCAAGCCGTAGCAGTTGCCTGGTGTGAACTTGATGTTCACGTCTTCGAACAACTTGCGTCCACCGAATTGGAGACTTACGTTATTTACTGTAATCATGTATAGGATCCCTCGTTTTTCTGATTTGTTTACGACGTGTATTGTATCACGTTTTTGGAAAACGCGCAGTCGTGGGTAAAAATGAAACGAACGTTGACGAGATTCGTATAGCTTGATAAGGGGGAATTCAAATGAAAACATCACTATCCATTCGCGAGGCGTGGTCGAACTATTATCGGAACGACTTTCTGCGACTGTGGATCCTTTTCATCATTACCGGCATCGGGTCGTACTTCTTGTTTCGATCGTTTATCGCACCCGATCAAGTAGACGAGATTTTAGCCCAGCTCGGAGATACGTTTGAATCGAGGGGCTTGACGTTCGATACGAGTGCGCGCGAGACGATGATTGCCTTGTTCGTGAACAATACACGCGTCACGTTGTTCGCTTTCCTGCTCGGGATGATTCCGCTCTTCATTCCATACGTGTTCGTCGTCATCAACGCCGCTGTCATCGGTTTAGTCGCCATGCTCGTCGGGTTCGCCGGCGAATCGGTCGTCCGGGTCATCGTGCTCGGCATCTTGCCGCACGGAATCACCGAGATTTCGGCCATCTTGCTCGGAGCGGCGATGGGATTATCGCTCAACCGTTACGTGTGGAAGAAACTGCGCGGGAAAGAGACGGACGTCACGTTCAAGGCGCTATTTGTGGCAGGCGTGAAGATGTTTCTCTCCATCGCGGTGCCGCTCCTCGCCATTTCGGCCGTCATCGAGGCATACGTGACCCCACTGTTGTTACAGTAAAAAAGCCATCAGCGATGGCTTTTTTACTTGAAATGATTCGTTGTCTCAACGCAACGGATCATACGAATCCCTTCTGTGGTCAGCTCGCCGTTCACTTGCCACATTTCTAGTCCGTCCGCAATCGCCTCGCGAATCATCTGGCGAATCCGTGCGTCTTGTTTCCGGTTCGGATTGCCGGTGAACACGGGCGCGTCGTATAGGAAGACATACAGCAGGACAGCCCGTTTGGTTTCAGGCAACGTCGCAATCAACGTCTCGAGATGCCGCATCAACCGTTCGGTCTCGACCGGTCTCGTCACCGCACGTCGTTCAAAGCGCGAGAGAGGCGTCACGAACAGCTCGGCGAGTGGTGCCTTCACTTCCATATAAACACCATCGACCTTGAAATCGAGTCGTGATGACCCGACGACTTGCTCACGCCCCACCTGTTTGGGGGAAGGAAAGACCGGTAATGCGTCCGTGTCCAAACAATGCGCGACGAAATCGTTGGCGCGACCTTGATGAATCCCGATCCATTGTCCATCCGCATCGATTGAGACGGCTTCTACCGTGTAGGCCGTGTGCCGTCGCGGGTCGTTCGTCGTCGAGACGAGACAAGGCACCCCGTCAAAGACGAGATCGCCGATGCGGCCTGTGACCGGACAGTGACAGGCGACGACGGTGTCACCGAGCAACACGTCCATCACGAACCGATTGCGCCGTTTCAAGATGATCCCTTCATGCAGGGGTTGTGCGAAGCGATACATCGTCAGTCGACGCGTGTGACCGTCGTGTCGAGCTCGAACGTGACGTTGCCGGCCAAGGCGCGTGAAATCATGCAACCGTCTTTCGCTTTTTTAGCAATCCGTTCGACGAGCGTGAGGTCACGGTCTGTGGCTGTTGCCGGCACGTTGATGCGGGTCGTGTAGCGAATCGTCTCATACGTGAAGACGCCGTTCGTCACGTCGACGATGCCTTCGGCGTCGATGGTGATGCCACGGTGCGGCAGGTCACTGCGCCCGAGCATGGCCGCGAGCGTGATGATATAGCAAGTCGCCGCAGCACCGAGAAGCATCTCATCAGGGTTCGTCCCGATGCCGGGCCCATCCATTTCCGGGGGAATCGAGATTTGTGTTTTCAACCGTTCAGCCTCGAGCGTACCGACGTCATTGCGTCCGCCGGTCCAGTCGAGGTTCATTTGAAACGTATGCTTCATAAAAATCGCCTCCAATGTCTCTATTCTAGAAGAGAACGATTGGAGGCGCATGTGTTATGCTCGCGCGCGTTCAGCGAACGTGTGGAGCGTCTGGATGATGACATGGGTCGCTTTTTCCATGTTGTTGACGGAGACGTACTCGAACTTGCCGTGATAGTTCTCGCCGCCCGTGAAGATGTTCGGGGTCGGGAGTCCCATATACGACAGTTGCGAGCCGTCTGTCCCGCCGCGAATCGGTTCGATTTTCGGTTCGATGCCGAGTTCGAGCATGACATCGGCGACCGTGTCGACGATATGTTTCACCGGCTCGATTTTCTCGGCCATGTTGTAGTATTGGTCGTCCATCTTCAAGTCGATGCGCGCTTCGCCGTATTTCTGTTTCCATTCGACGACGAGTTTTTCAAGCAACGCTTTGCGCGCTTCGAACTTCGTGCGGTCGTGGTCGCGGATGATGTATTGGAGCGTCGTCGTCTCCACGTCGCCAGAGAAGCCGTTCAAATGGAAGAAGCCTTCATAGTCGCTCGTATGCTCTGGCGCCTCATCGGCCGGAAGGCGGTTGTGGAATGCCATCGCCAATTTCATCGAGTTGACCATCTTGTTTTTGGCACTGCCCGGGTGAACGTTCGTCCCATGGAACGTGACCGTGGCACCGGCGGCGTTGAAACTCTCATATTGGAGTTCGCCGAGCGGGCCACCGTCCATCGTATAGGCGAAGTCGGCGTTGAAGCGGGCGACGTCGAACTTGTGCGGGCCGCGGCCAATCTCTTCGTCCGGTGTGAAGGCGATGCGGACCGGTCCGTGCGGAATTTCCGGATGGGCCAATAAGTATTCGACAGCGGTGACGATTTCAGCCATGCCGGCTTTATCATCGGCCCCGAGCAGCGTCGTCCCATCTGTCGTGATGAGCGTATGGCCGACGTAGCCGTCGAGTTCCGGGAAGTCACGCGGCGACAAGATGACACCGAGCGCCTCGTTCAAGACGATATCGCCACCCTCGTAATGCTCGACTAGTTGCGGGTTGACGTTCGTCCCGGTGAAGTCGGTCGCCGTATCGACGTGGGCAAGTAAGCCGATTGTCGGTACATCGTGGTCGACGTTACTCGGGAGCGTGGCAAACAAGTAGCCATATTCATCCGTCTCGACGTCTTCGAGTCCAATCGCTTTCAACTCGGTCTCGAGATGGCGAATCAAATCCCATTGTTTCGCCGTCGACGGTGTCGTCTCACTCGTGAAGTCGGACTGTGTGTCAATTTTTGCATATGTGATTAAACGTTCGATCAATTTCGATTGCATGGTCTGCCTCCTCTGATGAATCTGTTCTCATTTAGTTTAGCATGAGAGCCGTTTTGAAAAGTATCGAAATTGTTTGAAAATAAAAAGAGAGGCGCAATGGCCTCTCTTCGTGCCCGATTTCTTCCCGAATCAAAACAGAAGAGGAAGTAGAAACGGCAACACGAATGACGTGAAGATGGCAGACAGACCCATCGCGGCGCCGCCTGTCGCCCCTGACAGCGGGTGTTCTGTGGCTGCTTGGGCCGTGCCGATGCCGTGGCTCAGCGTCCCGAGCGCCAATCCTCGTGTGAACGGGTCGGTCACGTTGAAGCGCGTCAGAATCGTCGGACCGAGCATGGCCCCGAGAATCCCACAAGCGACGGCGACCGACGCGGCGAGTGCGGCGTCACCTTGCAGTTGCCGCGCCAATTCCAGTGCGATTGGTGACGTCACTGATTTTACGGACAAGGCGAGCAAGACGTGATCTGTCAATTTAAGCGCGGTCCCTAACCCGACAGCGACGAAAATTGTCGACAGCGTCCCGAGCATGATGGCCCCGAGCGCCCGTTTCGCACGCGCGAGCAAAATGGGCAAGTTGCGATAGAGTGGTAATCCGAGTGCGACCGTGGCTGGTCCAAGCAGCGTCGTGATGGCGTCTCGAGCCGGAGCGTACGCATCATACGTCTGTCCGGACAACAGCAACACGACAATCAGTGTCGCCGTGCTCAAGAAGACGACGTTCGTGAACGGGGACGCCCATTTGAAGGACAACTTTCGGCTCAACATGTACACGCCGATGGTGATGAACACCCAAAATAACGTCATGAGGCCTCACCTCGTCTTCCTGAGATGAGTGCGGTGACGATGAGGCCGACAATTAGACTGACGATCAAGGCGGCAAAGAGCGGCATGCCTTCCGCTTTTAATAAATCACTGTACGACATGAGTCCGACCGCAATCGGGATGAAGAAGAAGGCGAGATGCTTTGTCAAAAAACCAGCGCTGTCTTCAATCCACTCGACCCGAATCAGTTTGGTCATCAATAAGAGCAGCAAGAGGACCATCCCGATGACGCTTCCGGGAACTTTTAAATCAAGCGTCGCGACAATCCAATTTCCGAGTGCGCTCAAGCCAAACAAGAGCGAAAGGCCAATCACCCATTCGATGAGACGTTGCATATGTGACATCCTTTCACGAATAAGTTCAAAACGTAAGCATCTTCTCAAGTTTCATTCATTCGGTCAAGAGAAAGGCTATATAAAAAATGATAAAGGGTACACACGTTCGGTATGATAGACTACTTGTATCATATCCGAATGAGGTGTTCGAATGGAACTTCAATCAATCAAACAGTTTATTGACCAGCACGGGCTCGAACAGGGGGATGACATCTTGGCGGCGTTCACGAAGCGCGTTAACTTGAAGCTTGAACCCCGAACGACACGAGAAGAAGTCGCAATCGGTCATTCGAAATTTGGCGGCTATCCGGATTTACCGAGTGTGTCGGACCATCCCGGAGAGAACTTGACGTTTTTGGCACAGTTCAGGCTTAGTGACTTCGCTGGATTTGAATCGGTCGAAGCGCTTCCGAAAGAAGGCATGTTATCGTTCTTCTATGATTTGGATGAACAACCGTGGGGTGACGCAGACGAACGTCACCTTTGGCGCGTCCTCTATACAGAAGCGACGACGCTTGAACGGGTACGGGTCGGCGAAGCGCTCAAGGAGCGGGCTGCCACATTCGAGGAAGGTTATGCGCAAAACGATGATGCACTGTTTGATTTGATGAGCGAAGAAGAATATACCGCTTTTGAGGAGCTGTTCGATGAGGGCGAGTTGCATGCGGTGGGCGGGCATCCGGACGAGGTGCAAAACGATGTGTTTGAAGAGATTGAAGAGACGTATGGGGAACGTTTCCGTGACCCGTTTCTCTTATTCCAAATGGATTCGAGTGAAGAACTCGACATCATGTTCGGTGACGCCGGCATCCTTTATTTCCTCATCCCGACCGACGCCCTCAAAGACAAGCGCTTTGAAGAGGCAGAAATCATCATGCAATGCTATTAAACACAAAAAGAGAGTCGACCCTATTTGGGACAACTCTCTTTTGCGTTACGCTTGTTTTTTCTTGCGGAACCGTGCGAAGAACTCATACACGATTGGGACGATGAGGAGCGTCAACAGCGTCGAACTTGTCAATCCGCCGATGACGGTCACACCGAGACCTTTCGAGATCAAGGCACCGCCTTCAAGGCCAAGTGCGAGCGGAGCGAGGGCACCGATTGTCGCGAGCGCCGTCATGAGAATCGGACGGAGACGTGTACCGGCTGCCTCGAGCAACGCATCACGCGTCGAGAGACCGGCCGCTTCTTTATGAATGACGCGGTCAATCAGGACGATGGCGTTCGTGACGACGATCCCAATCAACATAAGCGCACCGATCAAGGCTGATACCGAAATCGTTTCGCCTGTGATGAGTAGGGCGACAAGTCCCCCGATAATCGCATAAGGAAGCGAGAACAGGACGACGAACGGTGTGACGGCACCGCCGAACGTGATGACGAGCACCAAGTAGACGATGGCGACGGCCGCGAGCATGGCGAGACCGAGCTGGGTGAACGATTCTTGAATCTGTTCAGTGACCCCACCGACGTCATAAGAGACGCCAGTCGGGAGCTCGATGTCAGACACACGTTCTTCGATAGCAGCCGAAGCTTCCGTCGCTTTGTCCGTGCTGAGCTCGACGTTGACGCGAGCGAGGAGCTTCCCGTCGCGTTGGACGAGCGTATCCGGTGTCGTACCTTCCTCGACTTCGATGAAGTCCGAGATTGGCCGAGGCCCAATCGGCGTCGTCACTTCTTGTTCTTGCAACTCTTCGATGCTGTCGTACGTGACTTGTTCTGTCGGGATGATGACATCGAGTTGCTTGTCATCGATCGTCACGGTCGAAAGCGGGCTTTCTTGCGCTTGGAACTGTCCAATCGTCTGGGCGAGCTGAGCGGCCGAGACGCCTGCCTCAGCAGTAGCTTGCTGGTCGACGTTGAACGTGTACTGCACGTAAGATTCGCGAAGATCGGACGTCGCTTGACGGACGTAATCCGTCTCTTCTTCAATCGTCTCGATGAATGTCGGGACGATGGCTTCTAGATCTTCGAGCGAGTTGGCATAGACGTTGTACGTCACGCCACTCGTGCCGGCGCCGCCGGCGAAGTCTTGCTCTTTCCATTCCCCGCCTGTAGCGAGTTCGTTCAAGCGTTCGACGTCAGCGATTTTGACGTCAGCGAAATCTTCTGTGTCCGGGTCATACTGGACGATGAAAATCCCTTGTTTGTTGTTCCCCGGGTTGAGCGGGTTCTCGCCACCGACCGTGAATTGGACGTCGGTCGCGTCTGCTTGCTCTTCCATGAAATAAGTTTCGGCGATTTCAGCTGCCGCAATCGAATCGTCGAGTGTTTGGCCCGGTTCTGGGTCGAACGTGACGTAAAGCGTCTTCTCCGACTCTTGGTTCAAGAAGTTGACCCCGATGGCTGGGACGAGGGCGAAACTTCCGATTAAGAGTGCTGTCGCGAGACCGAAGACGACGAGTTTATGGTTGAGCGACCAGTTGAGGACACCACGATACCATTGCGCGAGCTTCCCTGGTCCTTCTTCTGGTTTCAATTTATCGCGGTTCTTAAAGAACGAGTCGGCCATCATCGGTACGACCGTGATCGCGACGAGTAATGACGCGAGCAAGGCGAAGACGACGGTCAAGGCGAACGGTAAGAACAGCTCACCGACGAAGCCAGTGACGAACCCGAGCGGCAAGAAGACAGCGATTGTGACGATCGTCGACGACGCGATCGGAATGAACACTTCTTTCGTCGAGGCGATAATCAGTTCTTTGCCTCGCAACGTCTCGTTCGGACGGGTGAGGCGGCGGTAAATGTTCTCAATGACGACGATGGAGTCGTCGACGACGCGTCCGATGGCGACGGTCATCGCGCCGAGCGTCATGATGTTAAGCGTGATGTCGAGCTGTTTCAAGACGATCAATGCCATAAGGAGCGAGAGCGGAATCGAGATGACCGCAATAATCGTCGAGCGGAAGTTACGAAGGAACACGAGAATGATCAAGATGGCGAACAAGCCACCGAGCAACGCTTTCGAGACCATCGTCTCGACCGATTCTTCAATCGGTTGACCTTGGTCGAGCGTGACCGATACTTTGGCCGTGTCATAGTCGGCTTCGAAGTCGGCGAGCACGTCTTTGACGGCGTTGACGACGTTGACGGTGTTCGCATCTTGTGTTTTCGTCACTTGAATCCCGATGGAACGTTCCCCGTTCGACCGTGAAATCGATTCCTCGATCCCGCGGTCTTCAATCGTCGCGAGTTCGCTCAAGGCGACGGTCGGGACAGTCGTCGGGATGTTGGCTGGTGGCACGGCACCTGGCACTTCAGTCGGGACTTGTGGAGTCTCGCCAGTCGGAAGTTCTGTTGGCGCACCTGGCACCGGCTGTTCCGTTTGTGCGGGTGAGTACGGGATTTGGAGGTCGCGGAACGCTTCGAGCGTCTCCGACTTCCCGTCGATGACGACGGCTTGTTCCGTATCACCGAGTTCATACAAGCCGAGCGCGATGCGGGCATCGTTCGCTTGAATCAACTGTTTGACCGTGTCTTCCGTCAAGTTGTATTCGGCAAGTGCCTCCTCATCGAACTGAAGCTCGACGCGACGAATCTCTTGTCCGGCGATTTGCACGGTCTGAGCGCCTTCTACACCTTCAAGCGCTGGTTGTAACTCATCTTCGACCAATTTCGTCAATTCAGCCAAATCGAGACTCTCATCCGAGACGGCTGCCCCGATGACCGGGAACGCGTCAAAGCTGAGACGCGACACCTGCGGGTCTTGGACGGCTTCAGGCAACTCGACGTTGCTGAGCGCGTCTTTGACCAGTTGTTCAGCCTCTTCCATGTCGGTGCTGAAGTCGTAATCGATTTGAATGTTTGAAGCGTTCTGGAACGAAGACGAACGAACTTGTTCGACACCGTTCAAGCTCTTCAAGCGTTCTTCGAGCACGGTGCTCACTTCGTCGAGCACTTGTTCAGGTGAGGCTCCTGGATAAATCGTCGTCACCGAGACGGTCGGTGTCGTGATGTCAGGCAATGTTTCTAGTTTCATCGTCAAGCCGGCGAAAATTCCGGCGGCTGTCAAGATGATCGTCATCAACCAGACTGCGAACTTGTTGTTGACGGAGAAGGACGTGATTTTCTGCATGGGATTCATTTCTCCTCTGAGGGCTTAGTCTGTTTTACCCGAATCGATATTCCGGGCTCGCTCGATCAAGCGAGCGATAATGTCGTGTTTTAAGGCAGGCGGGGCGACGCCGACGTTGAAGTGCTCGGACATCATCATGCCTTCGAGTGCATAACGGATAATCATCGTCTCAACGGGGTCGCTCGTCTGTTGAAACTGAGCGAAGAACGTGTCGAGGTCGTGCTTCCATCGTTCCGCGTACTCTTGGTCGACCGCGAACAACGTCAAGAAAGCGATCATTTTCTCGGCGTCGATGTGGATCGGTGAACGCTCCGGATGGAGTTTTGTCTCGTCAAACAGGCGGACGAACGCTTCGACAGGACCGTTGCCGTCCGCTTGAAGCGACTCGTACAAATCGTTTTGTTCGGTTTGGAGCCGTTCGACGATGGCGGTCAGCAGCGCTTCTTTGGATGGATAATGATACAGGAGACCACCTTTCGAGACGCCAGCTGTCTTGGCGACTTCATCTAATGTAAGATGATGCACACCATGCTCCATGATGATATCCGTCGCGGCATCCAACAATTTTTGTTTCGTGATCATTGATCGGTTTGTCATGTCATGCCTCCTTTCTGTACCGACCAGACGGTTTGTTCTCTTTCACTATAGGGGGCTAGTCATTTTGAAGTCAAGAAATGATGATGTTAAAACTGTTAAGTTATGTACCTATAACTGCAGTAAACGATTTCAAAAAAGGTTGACGTGAGAATGATTATCAGTGATGATATTAACTGAGAGTAATTATCATTACCAATAATAGATATGAATAAGTGGGGGATTATGAAATGAACAAAAAGTACATGGCACTCGGCCTTTCGGCTGCGCTCACGACATCACTTCTTGCGGCTTGCGCCAGCACAGAAGAAACGACGACTTCAAGCGACAACGAGACAGCAGAAGAGTCAAAAGTCGTCAACGTTTACTCGAGCCGTCACTATGATGTAGATAAAGAGCTTTACAAGCAGTTCGAAGAAGAGACAGGCGTGAAAGTTAATGTCGTTGAAGGGAAGAGCGATGAGTTGCTCGAGCGTTTGAACACAGAAGGCGACAATACAGAAGCCGATCTCTTCATCACAGCGGATGCAGGGAACTTGTATCAAGCGAAAGAAGCGGGACACCTGCAAGCGGTCGATAGCGACGTGCTTGAGTCGAACGTTCCGGAGAAATACCGTGACACGGACAACGAATGGTTCGGTCTCACGAAACGGGCGCGTGTCATCGTCTACGCGAAAGACCGCGTGAAACCAGAAGACTTGTCAACGTATGAAGCACTCACGGAAGAGCAGTGGAACGGCAAAGTACTCGTTCGTCCGTCTGAGAACATGTACAACATCTCGCTCCTCGCCTCATTCATTGAAGTGAACGGTGTCGACCAGGCAAAAGAGTGGGCGAAAGGCATGGTCAA
The DNA here is from genome assembly GCF_018618335.1 of Exiguobacterium sp. s152. Classification (NCBI taxonomy): domain Bacteria; kingdom Bacillati; phylum Bacillota; class Bacilli; order Caryophanales; genus Exiguobacterium; species Exiguobacterium sp. s152. Next base: position 109,352 of record NZ_JACSLX010000004.1, on the reverse strand, counting down.
CAACTTTGCACGCGACCCACAAGGGAACGACCGTGACCAAGCGAAAGCAGTCGTGGCCGGTGAAGGTGATGTCGCCATTATGAACACCTACTACATGGGTCTCATGTTGAATTCGGAAGATGCGGAAGAGAAGAAAGTCGCTGAACAACTTGGCGTCTTCTTCCCGAACCAAGATACGACGGGGACACACGTGAACATCTCAGGAATCGCGATGACGAAAGCCTCGAAGAACTCGGAGAACGCGAAGAAGCTCATGGAGTTCATGTCTGATCCGTCGGCACAAGAGCAGTTCGCGAGCGTAAACTACGAGTATCCAGTAAATGAATCGGTTGAACCGAACGAACTCCTTAAATCATGGGGTGAGTTCAAAGAGCAGGACATCAACTTGTCTGTCCTCGGTGAAAACCAGCAAGAAGCCATCCGCGTCTTCAACGAAGCGGGCTGGAAATAAGAAGACTTCGGCTTGAACAGACGTTCAGGCCGAAGATTTTTGCGTTTCTCGACACGCTAGCGGTACAACGAGAGCGTTGAACCTGATATGATGGGACAGGAAGTGACTGAACGAGAGAAGAACGGGAGTTGTACGACATGAACTGGTACGCGCTGAAACGACAACTGAATGGATGGGCCATCCTCAGCTTTATCGCGCTCTTGTTCATCGTCCTGCCAGGCGTCGTCGTCTTGGTCGAACTATTCGCACCGGTCAATGACAACTGGCAACACATCCGCGAGTATTTGTTGCCGACTTACGTACGCAATACCCTGTTCATCATGCTTGCGACCGGCCTGCTGACGACGATTATCGGGACGAGCTTAGCTTGGTTCGTCACGGTATACGACTTCCCGTTCCGTAAGTTCTTCAAATGGGCGCTCATCTTACCGCTCGCCATCCCGCCTTATATCGGGGGATACACGTATCACGGGATTTTGAACTATACGGGCGTCATCCAGACGACGCTACGCAATGAGTTCGGCATCACCGTCGACCAGACGTATTTCAACATCATGACGATTCAAGGAACGGTGTTCATCTTCACGCTGTTCTTGTATCCATACATTTACACGATCACGCGGGCTTTCTTGCACAACCAATCGTCCTCGATGATTGAGAACGCCCGCATCCTCGGCCGCGGCTCATGGGATATCTTCTTCACCGTCGTCATCCCGATTTCGCGTGTCGCCATCATCGGCGGGGTCAGCCTCGTGTTGATGGAAGTATTGAACGACTATGGGGTCGTCAAATACTTCGGGATTCAAACGTTCAGTACGGCCATCTTCAGTACGTGGTTCGGGATGAAAGATACGTCCTCGGCGCTGAAACTCGCCGGGACGCTCATGATTCTCGTCATCGCCATCTTGACGATGGAACGGCTCGTCCGAGGTCGGAAGCAGTTCAGCTATGCGACGACGAAAGTGAAGCCGCTCAAACCGAGACAATTGAACGGGTGGCACCGCTACGCCGTATTCGGCTATGTAGCGACCATCTTCGCCGTCGCGTTCCTCATCCCGTTCGTGCAGCTCGTCGCTTGGACGGTATTGACGTTCGAACAAGTGTTCACGGCCGAGTTTTTCCGCCTCGTCTGGAACACGGTGAGCGTGGCGTTCATCGCGACCGTAATCATTCTCGTGTTCGCGCTCATCATCGCGAACTACACGCGCCTGTTCCCGTCGAACATGACACGCGTCATCTCGAAAGTGACGACGCTCGGCTATTCGATTCCGGGAGCGGCCATCGCCATCGCCGTCATCACGTTGTTCTTGCTGCTTGACGAGTGGGTGCTGAACGTGGCGCTCGCGCTCGATTTGGGGCAGACGTTCGTGTTTAGGACGACGCTCATCATGCTCATTTTCGCCTACGTCATCCGCTTCCTCGCCATCGGCTATAACTCGATTGAGAGCGGATTTGAGAAAGTCGGGAAGTCGTTCACGGAAGCGTCGCGCATGCTCGGGTGGGGGACGGTACAGACGTTCTTCCGGGTCGATATCCCGATGATTAAAGGGGCGATCATGAGCGCGTTCATTCTCGTCTTTATCGATATTATGAAAGAATTGCCGCTGACGCTGTTTTTACAGCCATTCAATTTTTCGACGCTCGCCACGCAGGCGTTCAAATATGTCAGTGACGAGAAGATTCATGAGGCCGCGCTCGCCTCGATCGTCATCGTGCTCATGAGCGGACTGTTGATCTTTGTGTTCCATAAGGTGCTTGATAAGGAGGCCGACTAATGTTTGTTCAAATCAACGATTTACACTTCAGCTATAAAGGTGCGCAAGCTGAGACGATTAAAGGATTCTCCATCTCGATCACGAAAGGTGAAATCGTATCGCTTCTCGGCGACAGCGGTTCTGGGAAGAGTACGATTTTACGCCTCATCGCGGGGCTCGAGATGCCGAACCAAGGCGTCGTCGTCGTCAACGACTGTGTCTGTTGCGACGACTGCCAGTTCATGCCGCCTGAACAGCGTGGTGTCGGGATGGTGTTCCAAGACTATGCGCTCTTCCCGCATATGACTGTTGAGAAGAACATCCGTTTCGGTCTGCATAAATTGAGCCGGAAGGAGCGGAACGAGCGCGTCGAAGAGATGCTGGCGCTCGTGAACTTGTCCGAGTTCCGTCATCGCTATCCATACGAGCTCAGTGGTGGTCAGCAACAGCGTGTCGCGCTCGCGCGTGCGCTCGCACCGAAACCGTCGCTCCTCATCTTGGATGAGCCGTTCAGCAACTTGGACACGTCGCTCCAACATCGCATTCGGGACGATTTGCGCCGCCTCCTCAAACAGACGGGGACGACGACTATCTTCGTCACGCACGATGAAGAGGACGCGGAGGCGCTCGCCGACCGTATCGTCTATCTTGGCGAAGGCAAAATCAAAAAACAGGTCATGACGGAGAACAATAAGACGTTCAACCCGCAGATTCCGTGTTTCGTGTAAAACGTAAGAACCCGCAGACATAAATCGTCTGCGGGTTCTTTTGTGGTTATTTCGTCTCTTGAGAAGGACTCGACTCATTTCCGAGCTGGTCGATGGCAGTTACATAATACGCTGCCTGCTCGTTCGTGACCTCGATGCTCTTCCGGGCGTGCGACGCGATACTCTCAATACGAGTCGCTTTTCCGTCGACGACTTCATAGACGCGATAGCCGATGACGGTGTCGTCACGGACGGCGTGCCACGTCAATAAGTTCCCGCGGAGTTCGACGCTCGTCGGTGCATCAAGTTCGACTTCGGTATTGATCTTGGTATCGACAAGTTCGGTATAGACGACGAAACGCTCGTCGTAACCGCCGTCACCGAACGTACCGGAACACGTGATCAAGTTCAAATGTCGACTCGACGTGGCCCCGAAAATATTTTCGATCGGTGCGTTTTTCGTATCGTAACTCTCTGTTTTTGTGACACGAAACGTCAACGTGTTGCCATTCTCATCAATAATTGTCACGTCATCGCCTGTCTTCAGTTGATCGAGCTCATAGAAGACGGCGGGGCCGGTCTTACTGTCCACATGTCCGGCGATGACGGCATTCCCTTTACTGCCTGGCTTGACGCCGGGCTCGAACCAACCGACTTGGTTCTCGTCTTTTGGGACGCCCATCTGGCCGTTGTCGAGTACGCCGACCTGTTCGATTGCGGTGTCGACCTTGATTTTAGGAATTTGAAGTTGGACGGGTGTCGCGGCCTTGGCACTTTCCTCTTCCTCGGCTAATCGAAGCTTCTTCACCTCTTCCTGTAGAAGTGAGAATTCAGCCGATAAATCTGGGCTCTCCTCTATTTGTTTTTCTTCTACAGGTGGTGACGACGATTCTTGGGCGCTCGTCCACGTCCAGAAGCCAAAACAAAAGAGAGAGAGCGCCAGAAACAAATGGCGCTTGTTCATGGGGCTCCCTCCTTATTGAATTATTGTTCAGACACTTTACGGTTGCGAAGCGTTACGAAGGCGAGCAAGATTCCGCCAAGTACAGCAAGGCCAGCGTAGAGCGTGTTCATTGATTGTTCTTGTGCACCACCGAGACCTGTTTCAGGCATCTCTTCAGGCATTGTTGTTTCAGCGAACTTGTCAGGCATTTGTGTCACGATCGCGTTACCGAGTGTCTCACCAACACCGAACATGAACGCGTATCCTTCACGGAATGACATCCAAGCGGCATCCGCATCACCAGCTACATACTGATCGAACGTTTGAAGCACGAGGGCCTCATGTTGTTTGATGGCTTCTTGGCCAGCTTCTTGTGGCAAGTTACCTTCTGTCGCTGCATCGAGGAATGTGCTGAAATCGACAGCGAACTGGTCGAGCTTCATACGTGCTTCTTCAATTTTAGCTTCATCGCCTTCGAGTGTAGCGGCAACGATGTCACCTTGGGCTGTGATGTGGTTCCCGTTCCATACTTTTTCGAATTGGGCTGCACCTTCGTCACCGTAGACTGAACCGATGGCTGCTTTGAAATCGAGTGTGTTCTGATCTTCAGCCCAGCTCACGTAGTCAAAGTCTTCTGCTTGATCGTAGCCTTTTTGCATGCCGATTGCTGCGAGTGCGAAGTGTTCACCAGCAAGGCTGTTCAATGTTGAACGAAGCTCGACGGCCGGTGTGTCAGCAGCAGTTTCAAACTTGTCAGGCATCTGTGTGACGATTGCGCCTGAAAGGGCTTTACTGATGTCGAACATGAGCTTGTACCCTTCACGGTACGTCATATATGCCGACTCGTAATCACCTGCGACATAGTTGTCGAATACTGAGAGAACTTGGTCTTCGTGAAGCTCAAGTACGTCAGCTGCAGCGTCTTTTGGTAAGTTACCTTCTGTTGCTGCATCAAGGAATGTTGAGAACTCTTCTACGAATTCATCGACTTCAGCTTCTGCGTCAGCGCGAAGCTCTTTGTCTTCTGATTTAGCCGCTTCAACGAAGTCAGCTGAGTAGTCGTTATGACCAGCGAAGATTTCTTCGAACTGCGCTGCGCCTTCATCTCCGTAAATTGAAGCGATGGCCGGTGTCATGTCGAGTGCGTTTTGATCGAGTGCCTTCATCGCGACTTCAGCGTCTGGTGCTCCATCATAAGCTTTCATCATCGATGTGACGGCTAAGACGTAATGCTCAGAAAGTAATTGATCGAGCGTGGCTCGTAAGTCACCTGCTGGTGTGCTAGCTGTCGGCGCGTGATCCGCTGCCTGTGCATTCAATGGTACGAGTAAGCCGAGTGCAAGTGCCGGTGCTACAATCTTGTTCATTGTTTTCTTCTTCATGGGTAATCGCTCCTTTTTTTGAGTGGTTGTCGTTGCTTACACCCATCTAACGGAGCGGTTCAAAAAATGGATCACTCTTTTTTTATTTTTTCTCGTTTTTTTGTTGAAGTGTGCGATAGACCCCTGGTGCGACGCCATATTTTCGTTTAAAGATACGATGAAAATATGGATAGGAGCGGAATCCGGACAGCTCGGCGATCCGTTCGAGAGAGTGTTGGGTATACTGCATCTGTTCTTCGGCGAGCTGGAGTCGAATCGATTGAGCATAGGCGACAATCGTCATACCGGTCACTTCTTTGAATAAGTGGACGGTCCGCGATACACTGAGCCCGACCGCGTCGGCGACGTCCACCACTTTGAAGTCGCTTGTAACGTTTCCTTCTATATAACGCATCATGCGTGACACGACAGGTGGTCGCACGTTTGCTTGCACTTCTTGGACGGAACGGTCGAGCATGAGGAGCAAGGCTTCAATCAGTGTTTCAATCAAATCCGGACTTTGTTCAGTCGTCGGGCGTCGCGCCTCTTCGGTGATATGCTGCCAGAGTGACAACAAGCGAGGGTCGATCGAGATGGACGTGATGCGGGAACGGTCGATCGCCGCCCACCATGCATCGAGTGTCGGACCATCACAGAAGAGATGATAGTCCCCGCTTGCCGGAGTGTCGACATGCAGTTCGTACTCGTCACCAGGTTTGACGAGCAACAAATCGCCAGGTCGTGCCGTATGCGTCTTCCCATTGACGACGATGCGCGCCGTGCCCTCCGTCTGCAAACGAATCAAATACGTCTCCAATCGATTGGGAAAAGGAAAAGTGTAGGTCGTTGTATGATACGAATAGCCACAAAAGCCAATTTCCATCGAATCATCCTTTCTTAATAGCAAAATCGTGCATATTCTCATCATATCATGGATAGAAATCAAGGCGACGAGCGGGTACGATGAAATCGACAGAACGTATGAGGAGGATGAAACATGAAACAATGGTGGAAAGAAGCGGTCGTCTATCAAATTTACCCGCGCAGCTTTAATGACTCGAACGGTGACGGGATTGGGGACATCCCTGGAATCACCGAGAAGATGTCGTATTTGGCGGAACTCGGAATCGATGTCATCTGGCTATCGCCGGTGTACGATTCACCGAACGACGACAACGGATACGATATCCGCGATTACCGTGCCATCATGGATGAGTTCGGAACGATGGACGATTTCGATGCGATGCTCGAAGAAGCGCATCGTCACGGCATCAAAATTATGATGGACCTCGTCGTCAACCACTCGTCAGACGAGCACCAATGGTTCATGGAGTCGCGCTCCTCAAAAGACAGCCCGTATCGGGACTATTACATTTGGAAAAAAGGCGAGAACGGTCAGCCGCCGACGAACTGGGGCGCTTTCTTCGGAGGGAGTGCGTGGCAATACGATGAGGCGAGCGACGAATACTACTTGCATCTGTTCAGCAAAAAGCAACCAGACTTGAATTGGGAGTCAGAGACGTTGCGCCGTGAAGTATACGATTTGATGACGTACTGGCTCGATAAAGGGGTCGACGGTTTCCGGATGGACGTTATCAACATGATCTCGAAAGATCCGAGCTATCCAGACGGCGAGACGCGTGGGACAGGTTATGGGGACGGCACACCGTTCTTCTTCAACGGGCCGCGCATCCATGAGTTCATGCAGGAGATGAATCGTGAGGTCTTGTCGAAATACGATACGATCACGGTCGGTGAGATGCCGGGCGTCAGCGTCGATGAGGCGAAGCTTTATACGGGAACAGACCGTGACGAGTTGAACATGGTGTTCCATTTCGAACACGTCGACGTCGGCAACGGCAGTTTCGGCAAATGGAACCCGACGGACTGGAAGTTGACGGACTTGAAGACAATCTTCTCGCGTTGGCAGGAAGGTCTTGAGGAAGATGGCTGGAACAGTCTCTATTGGAGCAACCATGATCAACCGCGAGCCATCTCGCGGTTCGGGAACGACTCGGACGAATACCGTGTCGTCTCCGGTAAGATGCTGGCGACGCTCCTGCACATGTTGAAAGGGACGCCTTACATCTATCAAGGTGAAGAGTTCGGGATGACGAACGTGGCGTTCGACTCGATTGATGAGTACCGCGATATCGAGACGCTCAACGCGTATCGGGATTACACGACGAACGGACTGTTGACGCATGATGAGATTTTCCGCGGCATTCACGCACGTGGGCGCGACAACTCACGGACGCCGGTCCAGTGGTCGGCCGAGGCGCAAGGCGGATTCACGTCCGGCACGCCTTGGATCGGGGTCAATCCGAACTATGTGACCGTGAACGCGGAAGCGGCACGACGCGATCCGGACTCGCTCTTCCATTACTATCGCCAATTGATTCAGCTCCGTAAACAACATCCGATTGTCGTTTACGGGAAGTATGAGTTGTTGCTGCCGGACGATGAAGCGGTATACGCCTTTACACGTACGTTCGAAGGCGAGACGTGGCTCGTGCTCTGTAACTTCTCGGACGAGACGGTGACGCGTGAGCTCCCATTCGACGTGAAAGAGCGGGTGATTGGGAACATGGAACCAATAGAGCCGTTCACGCTTCGTCCGTACGAAGCGCAAGTGTATAAAGTGTGACGAACAAAACTCGCCTCCGTGGCGAGTTTTGTTGTGTTGTTAGTAAAGATGACCCGTTTCGGGAATAGGGATAGTAGAGTCTGACCGAAAGGGGGAAACACGATGAATACGTTAATTGCTTATTCGACCCGCTACGGGACGAGTGAGAAAGTCGCCCATCTGTTGGCCGAGCGGCTAACAGGGAACGTGCACATTCAAAACGTGGTCGAACAGCCAGACGTTGATTGGGCGACAATCGATCATGTGATTGTCGGCAGCTCAATCCGGATGGGGAAAATCCAAGATGAGATGACGGCATGGCTTCATATTCATGAAGCTAAATTGTTGAAGCGTCCGCTTGGACTTTATCTATGTGCTGGGACGCCGACCGCGGCCGAACGGCAACGGGAGCTCGAGGACGCGTATCGGGAAGTGTTGCGCGTGCACGCTTATTTCGTCGAAGTCGTCGGCAACGGCTATGATTTCGAGCGGATGGGCTTTCTCGACAAAGCCATCGTCCGCATGATGGCAAAACAGACGGTGAGTTCGTTCAATTTAGACGAGACGATGCTCGATGAACTCGTCGAGGCGGCTCAAACATCGTTGCGTACGCGACCTGAGAATCCGTAAGCAAACAAGTCGTGAGCCTCGATTGGACTACTCGTGGAGATGAGCACATCTCCACTTTTTTGTTCGCCTTCGATTCGCTGGAGTGTAATATTCGTCAACTGGCCACCAATTTTCAATGCGACCGGGGCCGAGTTGCGACAGATAACGTCCTCAATCGTGACGTGGTCGGTCCGGTTATCGCCGCCGAACAGTTCAATGTCGGCCCGACTCGATGCAAATCCGCTCGTCGCAATCCGTTTCAAGCGTACGTTGCGAGATTTATACTGGACGGCGAGGGCTGGATTGGCGCGGTAGTCGTAATCCGGATTGCCGATGGCCGTGAATCCATGAATGAACACGTCCTGATACGCCGACACGACGAGACTGCGTGCCGAAGATTTCGTATACAGCTTCGAGCGGACCGGTTCCATCGACACGAGATTCGTGCCCGACAGGAAGCGGGCCGTCTTCGACTGCGGGTCATCTGCCAAGTGATGGCTGATATGACGGAAATTGAATGACCGATTGTCGTGATACGAAAAATGTCCGAATATATGAACGTCATGGGCGGCCGATGACGTCCCGTGCGCTTTCACTTCGACGCCCCCGAAACAACCTTCACTCATATTATTGACGAGCGTGACGTGGCGCGACCCATCATCAATCTCAATCCCGTTCGAGTTCGAGAAGCCATGGGCGTGGGTGCGTCCGTGTGGATGATGGCAGTAACAGTTCGTGATATAGAGGGCATCGCTATGATGGGTCGTAATGCCGTCATCTCCGTAATTCGTTGCTTCACAATGGTCGAGCCACACGTACCGGCTCCCTTTTTTGGCGCGAAGCCCGTCCCCTAAGTAATGATAATGAGGAGATGTGATATCGAAGGCATGCAGTCCCGCGTTTTTCGCCGTGACATGGTGAATCCAACCGAATTTGACGTGTGTGAACGTCAACGCGCTTGAAGCGGTATCGCCACTCGAGGTCCGGTCGACGTCACCGAGGCGCTCCACGTTCCAGTCGAGCGTCAAATGTGCGACTTCGATATGGTGGTTTCCGGCGAATGGAGTTGCATTTCGAAGCAACCGTCGATGTTTCGGAGCTCGGTCCGAGAGCTTGATGATCGTTTCCTGCTGACCGGCGCCTTCGAGCACACAGTTCGACGGGATGCGGATGCCGCGGACGACATACACGCCGGCCGGCACGTGGACGTGGCGGTTCGACCGGAGGGCGAGCCGGAAAGCGAGCGTGCAATCGGTCAAACCATCCCCGACGGCCCCGTAGTCGGTGACGTCGACATGTTGGCGTGTCGCTTGTCTCAAGTTCAAGTGCTCGGCGTCGAGCCGACGCATCCATACCGGGCGGACGATTCCATCGATCGTCTCGAGCGGCAAGGAACTTGTCACTGGGACGATGCGTTCGGTCATCGGCAGGTGGGAGAGATAGGTTTTCGCTTGATCGGGATAATTGGCTTGTCGTGTCGCCTCATGCCAATCAAGTGTTTCTTTCAATAGATCACCGAGCGCCCAGTTCGAGTGGTGGGCGATGGTGGCAGCGATATTCGAGCGATCAATGTATGCGGTCATATGGTTCATCCTCCTAGCGTTCACTACAATTGGATGTACCCGTTTTAAAAGTATTTTTAGCAAACCGAAGTATTTAGTAGACAGAAGCATTTATCCGTGGTATATTCTATATGTGCTTAATTAAGAATAGCTGGAAACATAATTCACAAAACGCTTTGGATTATTTTTCGTTTAAGATAATCCTAGAGGTTTGTGATTTTTTATTGGTCAGTTTTTTCTAGTAAGGCACTACTAGAACGCACAGCGTTTATTTCAGGAGGGTTCATTATGAACACAGGTAAAGTAAAATGGTTTAACTCAGAAAAAGGTTACGGCTTCATCGAAATGGAAGGCGGAGACGACGTATTCGTACACTTCTCAGCAATCCAAGGCGACGGCTTCAAGACACTTGAAGAAGGCCAAGCAGTAACTTTCGAAATCACTGACGGAGCTCGTGGACCACAAGCTTCTAACGTTGAAAAAATCTAATCTTCCTTTCTAAGGAATTTTATAACCTGCTCGCTTCGGCGAGCAGGTTTTTTGTTGTCCGCGTGTTTAATCACTTGTCCCAGGGGAATGAATATACGAGTGACTACCACAAGGAGGTTTTTCAGAATGGATGCAATGCAAACGGCAAGACAGATTTTAGATCATAGTAACGTGGGCACGATGGCGACGGTCTATAAAGGAAAGCCGCACAGCCGTTATATGACTTTTTTCCATGATGAGCTGACACTCTACACGGCAACATCGAAAGACACGGATAAAGTCGATGAACTGAAGAACAATCCGTATACGCATATTCTGATTGGCTATGACGGCGATGGCGTCGGGGATACGTATCTTGAGATTTTGGGGGAGACGACGGTATCCGATGACGAATCAATGAAAGAAAAAGTATGGAACGAGAAACTCGAAGGCTGGTTCGACGGTCCGGATGATCCGAAACTCGTCATCTTAAAAATCTCGCCGCAATCGATGCGTGTGATGAATAAAAAAGGGCAGCCGCCCCAAGAAGTAAATCTGTAATTCAAACAAAGACGTCCCGAGTGGGCGTCTTTTGTAATTGACCAATTTCCAAAAAGTGACTGACCTGTGACACACATATGAACGAAACGTGAACTGTTATCCTAACCTATGTGAAAAGATGAACATGGATGGTATATTGTGAATGTAATCACATATAAGACATCATTCACTCATCTAAGGAGGAATTATCATGTTCACAAAATTTTGGCAGAACCACAACGTCGCCACCGGTATTTTGACAGTCCTTCGTGTCTGGCTCGGCTATCACTGGCTCACAGCAGGTTGGGGCAAGATCACAGGCGGATTCGGTTCAGAAGGTTTCCTCAATAACGCACTGACCCTCGCAACAGGCGATCACCCAGCTGTAGCCGGTTGGTGGGCAGCATTCCTTGAAAACTTCGCCATCCCGAACGCTGCCTTGTTCGATGTGTTGATTCCATACGGTGAATTCCTAGTGGGTCTTGGACTCTTGGTTGGTGCCCTCACACGTAGCGCAGCCTTCTTCGGTCTCGTGATGAACATGGCGTTCTTGCTCTCAGGTACGGTCAGCACGAATCCAACGATGTTGATTGTCTCAGTCCTCATTCTTGTCGCAGGCTATAATGCTGGGAAACTTGGTGTCGATGGATTGTTCCTACGCAAATTCGTGGAAACAAAAGTCATGCATCGTTCACCAAATCGTCAAATAGCGTAACGACTTTATGACGTTCTCCTGTGACAAACATCACCTCTTTCGGCTACGATGGACGTAGCATCGATTGAAAAGGAGAACGAATATGAACGCGACACGTTTTAAATGGCTTGGATACACAGAGGGGATGTCTTTCTTACTCTTGTTGCTCTTCGCGATGCCGCTCAAGTACTTGGCGGGCATGCCGCTTGCCGTCAGCATCGTCGGCGCGGCCCACGGTTTCTTGTTCGTCGCTTATGTGGCGGCAGCCGTCTATATGGCATGGCGTTTCAACTGGGGCTTCAAAGTGTTGGTCCTCGCGGTTATGGCATCCGTTATCCCGTTCGGACCGTTCTTGTTAGAGAAACGAGTCCTACCATCTACAGAAAAGACATCGAATTGAGGTTCGATGTCTTTTTTGCGTTCATGCACTCTCTGCTTGCGCTGATACAGCGGCTTTTTCGGCAGTGATGTCGTGACGGATCCGATACATCGCGAACAACGTGATGGTGAGCAGGCAGAGCATGCAAATCGTATAGAGTGAAGCGACCGGCATCCATTCGCTTAATAGGCCAAACACGATGAAGCCGAACGGTGTGATGCCCATCGCGAGGGATTCGAGGACACCAATCACGCGACCGAGATAACTCGGTTCCGTGTTCGTCTGTAAATAGAGCTGGATGGGGATATTGACACGGATGATGAAGAACCCGCTTAATAAGGCGAAACCAGCGAAGAAGACGATAGCTGGTGTGACTGAGAAGTCGAAATAGAGCGGGACGGCCGGTCCGATAAAGAGGCAACTCATAATGATCAGCGCGGTTCGGGTCGTGGCTAGCCGATGTTTGATTTGAAAGACCGGCAATGCATGGGCGAGCGAGGCGACTAAAAATCCGACGGCGAACATGCTTTCTAAAAATCCGAATTGAAGCGGGCTGACGCCGATTTCTTGTAGGGCGGCAATCGGGAACAGCACTTCGGTGGCAACAAAAAAGAAATTGAGCAAGGCGGCCAAGAGGGTCAACGTCCAAAGTACGCGCTGGCGTTTCAAGTAGCGGAAGCCAGACCGGACCTCGGACCAAGTCGATTGCTCGCTGGGGACATGGTCGTACGCTTTAAAGTGGAGACGAGAGGCGACAAGAGCGGCGATCATAAATAAGAGAGACGAGCTGAAGAGAAACGCTGATACCGGAAGTAACGTGAACAGTGCCCCGGCGAGCAGCGGCGTGCCGATGCTTGAGATGGAGATGGTACTTTGAATGAGGGAATTGGCGCGTTGGAGTCCGTCTTCGTCGAACAAGAATGGAATCGAACTCGATAATGTGACGGATAAGAAAGTCGAGACGACAGAGAGCAGACATGTGATAATCAAGAAAGCAGGAACGCCGAACGTCCAGACGAGACTCGCGATGCCGGCAGCTAAAAATAATAAGGCGTTCACGGACTCCATCGTAATGATCACGCGCTTGCGATCCAGTTTGTCGGCAAACGCCCCAGCAAACGGAGATAATAAGACACGTGGCACTGTGCCGGCAAGCAAGACGAGTGCGAACTGTAGTCCCGAACCGGACGTCGTCAGAACCGTCAGTCCCGCGACGAACGTGAAGAGACTGGATGCAAACAACGACATGAATTTTCCGAGCAATAATACATACAAGTTTGATGAAGTGGTCGTCATATCGATTCTCCTTTACAGTTAAGTTCAATCTGATTTAACTTTATAGTAAACGATGACACTCGATCTGTATACAATAAGTTCAATTAAATTTAACTTTTAAGAGGTGCTCTATGATTGGACAACGGATTAAAGCGTTACGCAAAGAAAAAAAACTGACGCAAAGCCAGCTCGCTGAAGGCATCATCACGAAATCGATGCTCAGTATGATTGAGAACGGCAAAGCAGAGACGTCGATGCGCAGCCTTCGTGAAATCGCGAAACGACTCGACGTGTCGGTACAGTCATTGCTCGTCGATCCTCGCGAGGAGGACTTACAGAAAATCGTCGAGGAGATTGAATATACGCAAGGAGGTCTCCACTCATGGGAAGACGAGGCCGTTCAGAAGGCGCTCCTCCCTTACGTGGACGTTGAGATGAACTCGGTATGGCAAGGGAAGGCGTACACGTTACTCGCGGACAGTGTATTTTATAGTGGGAATCAACAACAACTGTTGGAGTGGTATGATCGGGCAATCGCGGTGTTTGAGCGGCTCGAGGAGAAAGAAGAACTGATTATGGCCCGCATCAGCCAAGCGTTTTATCTGCTCATGTGGAATCGATTTGATGAAGCGATTGAGCGTATCGATACGATTGAGTTGATTGATTCGAGAAGGATAAAGACGAAGACGCGCGTCGAATTCAGCATGTTGATGGTGTTCCGTAATATGTTGTATGACGATGATTTACCAGGCGCGATTCGTCGTCTCGAAGATACGCTTGATTACATGAAACGAACGAAAATGTACTATCGGGTCGACGATGTATATCGAACGATTGCCATTTGTGCCCTTTATTTAAAAGATGAAGCAACGATTGTCGATGCGCTACAAAAAGCGAAACAATACACGAGCTTCACGGACGACGTGACGATGAAAATACGCCTGGCGATGACAGAAGCGCTCTATGCGATTGAATATCGGAAGACGGATCTTCTACAGCAACAGATTGCTGTCATGGATCAGTTGCTAGAAGGAAATACAGAATTCATCGCAGCGTTCGAGATGAGTAAAGGCGTCTATTTCGCGTTGACTGGTGAGATAGAGGCAGCCCGGAAATCGTTTTTGAAACTGTTGGAGCATCATGATCAATGGGCGAAGCATGGGTTTGTCGATCAAGCCATTTACTTCGAAGGGCTGTTAATTGGAACGAGTCACGGGTGTGGGGATGAATGGGTACCGTTGATTGAACGAGAAGTGGGCTTGTTCCCAGAAGGTCGTTTCCGCAGCCATCTGATGTCGCTCATTAAAAAAATCAAGGGCTGATTTCTCAGCCCTTGAACGTTTGAATAAGTGTCCCTTTGCCGTCCTCGACTTGAATCGAGGCGTGGGCACCGTTGATAAGTGTCATTTGCGGCGGGACGTGCCCGCAGTCGATATCGTAAATGACAGGCACGTCGAGCAATTCCTGCAGTTCCGTATACACGTCCTCTGCGGTGTAGCCTTGGACGGGCTGTTGAGCCGCACTGCGCCCGAACAAAATGCCAGACGTATAATCAAACCAACCGGCCCACTTCATTTGAAGCAGGGTCCGTTTGAGTGCCGTAACATCGAGCTCGGCGTTCTCGAAATACCAAAGAATCGGCTCCCCGTCCAAATGGGTCTGTTGGAACGTGGCGACATCTCCATACGGTGTGCCGATGGTATGTAACAAGACATCGATACAGCCGCCAAGCAGTCGTCCGGTCGCCTCTGTCCCGTCGAGTGATTTCCACTCCGTCGGTTCGGTCAAATGATAGACGTGCGGGCTTGGGTTCTCATGCTGCCATTCTTTTTGGAACTGTTCCGAGGCGAGCTGGATGACCGTCTCGCCTTCTTTTGCTGATACGACATCGAGCCAACGCGAGCTCGTCGCGTCCCATTCTTCGCCGCGTAGGTCGACAAGGTTCGTCCCGTGGGCCGAAGCGATACCGGTCTTGAGCGTATACACGAATAGGAATAAGCTGACGTCCGAATAGCCAAGCATCCATTTCGGTGGGAGCGCGTCCCAGTCAATCGCGTCTAGCAACTCAATCAAGAGGACGCCGCCCCATGGCGGGATAATCAAATCGATTGCATCATTGTGGAACAACCGGGTCAATTCATCGGCCCGGACTTCTGCTGGTGCCGATTTTGCTTTGTCTTGCGTCCAAACCGATGGCTCGAATTGAAGCGTGAACCCATGGCGGGTGAATGTCGCCTCGGCCTCATGGAGCAGTCCATGTAATTCAGCGGGAACGCCAGACGAAGGGGCCGTCACACCGAAGTGATGTCCGGTCAATTGTGGATAACGAATCATGTGAGCCTCCTGTGGATAAGTGATAGATGGGAATGCGGAAACGGGTTATCCACATGTGGACAATTATTTTTGACGCATACGTTCTGCGTGTTGGATGCCCCAAGCGTTCATTGTCTCGAGCACCGGAATCAACGTCTTCCCATACTCGCTCAAGCGATAGTCCACACGAGGCGGAACTTCGGGATAGACGGTGCGGATGATGATGTCTTGCTCCTCTAAATCGCGAAGCTGTGCCGTCAAAATCTTTTGACTGATATTTGGGAGCGAGCGTTTCAACTCGCTGAACCTTAACGTGTCCCGATTAATGAGCGCGAGTAAAATCGACGGTTTCCATTTCCCCGTGATCAGCTCGAGCGCGGTATCGACTTCGCAACTTGAAATCAATGGCATCAGTCTCACTCCTTTCTACAGTATCCTTGAGGTAACTATACCACCTTTTTGTGCCGTCTTCTGTCGATGCTACTTAGCGGGTATACTGAGAAAGAGGTGATCAAGGATGAACTTAACAAACATTAAACTCGGCGCCGTCACATTGCGCGTCAATGATTTAGAAATGATGAAAACATATTATGAGCGCGTCATCGGAATGGATGTACTCGAGACGTCAGAACATCGCGTCACACTCGGAACGAACGAAATGGCGCTCGTCGTCTTACATGAAGTGAGCGGCGTGCGTCCAAATCCACGAACAGCTGGCTTGTTCCATATGGCGATCCTATTGCCAAACCGCGTCGAACTCGGACGGATCCTTCGTCATTTGATTGAACAACGGATTGAAGTCGGACAAGGAGATCATTTGGTCAGTGAGGCGTTCTATTTGAGCGACCCGGAAGGTAACGGCATCGAGCTCTACGCCGATCGTCCCCGCGAGCAGTGGGAATATGAAGCGAACGGTCATGTGAAGATGTCGACGGACCCAGTTGAATATGAATCGATGCTTGAGGCGGCGGCCGACCGTCCGTTCACGGGTCTTCCGAACGGGACGACGATGGGGCATGTCCACTTCAAAGTACGTTCCCTAGAAGCGGCAAAATCATTCTATCAAAATCGTCTCGGTTTCAAGGTGACGACCGATTCGTATCCGGGCGCCTTATTTTTAGCGGCCGACGGGTATCATCACCACATTGGCGCGAACGTCTGGGCCCGACCAAGCCAGCCGATGGGACAAGAGGCCGGTCTGGAGGCGTGGACGCTCTTGGTCGATACGGCCACGAATCGCGAACTCGGCGGGATGACATCGGAATGGTCGCTCACCGATGACGACGGCATCACGGTCAATATAAAAAGCGTGGACTAATGTCCACGCTTTTTTAGCGTGCTGAAATTTTCTTTTGACTTGAATCAAACGAGAGGCGAATGCCGCGCTTTTGATACGCTTGTTCGACACGTTTTGAATTGATACTGAGCTCAAGATGAGCGAGTTTCAAGTGTTCAAGTTCTGGCACCGTGACATCGAGACGGACGAGCTCCATGTTGCGCTCGGCCTTTTTACGTGTGCGTCTCAAGTTACGGGGCACTTCTTCTGACGTCAGTGCCGCGATCGTTTCATTGATCAATTGTCGTTTGTCGCCTTTGACGCTGAGCGCCGTATAGAGCTTATCGAGCGAACCGAAGCGTTTGATTAACTGGACCGATTGACTTTCATCTAATCCGGCCACAGGTGGAATCCCGTCTGAACGGTCTCCTGTCAACGCTTTGACTGCTGAGAGCTGTTTTGGCTTCAATCCCTCGTACAATGCCGCAATCTCCTCAGGGCGAATCTCGAGATGTCGCTTGAGCGGGAGCGGGCGATTGTCTTTGATGTCGCAACGAGCCTGCATTTGTTGCAGCTCTTGCGTTTGAAGCCAGACGGTGATGCGTGGGCTCACGAGCTGAAGCAAGTCCTTGTCTTTCGTCATAATGACGACAGGGGCGCTACAGCTAAACTTCCGAGCGATATGAGCAATCAAATCTTCACCTTCATAGCCTTCGACTTGATATTGCGGAATGCCGCTCTCTTCAAGCAATTGGCGCATGAGTTCCATTTGTGCTTTCAACTCGGGTGGTGTCTGGCGGCGACGGCGTTTATAGCCTGGATAGAGCTCGCGGCGCCATAATGTTTCACGTGAGACGTCCCACACGACGACGAAATGAGTCGGACGATGTCTGCGTAGAATCGTCCGGATGAGGCCGGTCATACCGATGACGGCACTCCGATCGTTTTTAGATACCTCGCGTCCTTTTTTCGTTCGGCTCGCGGCGGCACCATAGTAGGCACTGGCCAGCATGGAGTTTCCGTCAATTAAAAATAGTTTACGTTCCATGCGTAACCTTCTTTCTGTAGTTGTTGGACCGAACATTGATGAACTGTTCGGTGATGTTGTGTCAATGAGTGACACGCACTCAAATTAGCAACATATGTGCAGTATATCACGACAAGACATGAAAATATAGCGACAGTTCGACCGCTCCACGAAAAGCCCTCCCCGAAAAATTGGGGAGGGCGGTCCATTGAGTCAGTCGAGTTCAGGTTGAATCTCGTCTTTATGGGCTAAAATCAAATCGACGAAAACGACGCGGTGATTGTCGATTTCACGGACGATCAGTTCATGTTCGCCCGGTAAGACGAACCGTTCACCGGTGCGGGCATTCGCTTTTTGCGATAAGACGAATCCGCCGATTGTATCGACGTCATCCTCGATTTCGATGCCGAACCGTTCTTCAATCTCTTGCGTCAAGACGAGACCGGACAAGCGGTAATGACCGGGTGTGACTTCGGTGATTTCAGCCTGTTCGTCACGGTCGAACTCGTCACGAATCTCTCCGACGATTTCCTCGAGGATGTCCTCGATCGTGAGAAGACCGGCCGTACCGCCGTACTCATCGATGACGAGACACATCATCGTCCGCGCGTTCTGCATTTTCACCATCGCTTCTTGGAGCGGTGTGAATTCCGTCACGAGTGGAAGCTGATGAATGAACGTCTCGAACGGGGCATCGCTTTTGACGAGTTGAGCGGTGAATAATTGTTTGGCGTTGATGAAGCCAAGCACGTCATCACGGTCGCCATCACGCGTGACCGGATAACGGGTGTATTGATGTTCTTGGACGGTAGCGATAATCGTCTCAATCGAGTCTTCTTCGTCGATGGTCACCATGTTCATTCGTGGGACCATCGCGTCCTTGGCGATCCGTTCGTCGAAGGAGAAGATGTTTTGAACGTAGGCGAGCTCATTCTCGTTGATTTCTCCGCTGCGGAAGCTCTCGGTCATGATGATCTTAAGTTCTTCTTCCGAGTGCGCCGTCTCTTGTGCGGTCGTCTGCACGCCGAACAAGCGCAACGTCAACCGGGCCGTCCCGTTCAACACATGGATAAACGGATACAGTAATTTCGTGAAGAAATAGAGCGGTCGGGCGACGAGTAACGTCAAGCGTTCGGCTTCATGCACAGCAAGCGTTTTCGGGACGAGTTCCCCGATGACGACGTGTAAGAAGGCAATCAGCAAGAAGGCAATCAAGAAAGATAGGATGGTCGCGAGCGACGATGAGACGTTCAAGCGGTCGACGAGCGGTTGAATCATCCCTTCGATTTGGTCCGCGCCAATCCAGCCTAGCCCGAGGGCAGCGAGTGTGATGCCGAACTGTGAGGCCGATAGCGAGTCATCGAGATTCTCAATCACTTTCTTGGCGACAGCGGCCCGTCGGTTTCCTTCGAGCACGAGTTGGTCGAGTCGGGCCCCACGCACTTTGACGATGGAGAATTCGGCCGCCACGAAAAAGGCGGTCATAAAAATGAGCAAGGCGACGATCAATAAGCTGAGTAACATGGGACTGTCCAAAAATTCCCCCAAAAATCGGGGAGTCACCTCCATTAACGTTAAGTCGTATGTCGTTCAGGAGAATCCCTGAAAACGAATAGTTTGTTTCAGTATAGTAGATTTACCAAAAATATTCAAAAAACAGGCGGAAAGGTTTCGACAAGAGGGGAATGAGGGAACTACAAATCGAGAAGAGATGAAGGAGGAATTGATATGGCTAACTATCCAGAACTAAAAGGAAAAGTCGCGGTCATCACCGGGAGTTCGAAAGGACTTGGGCGCGCCATCGCGGAACGATATGCGAAGGAAGGGGTTCATGTCGTCTTGAATTATCGTAGCAGCGAGGACGAGATGAACAAAGTCATTGAAGGCATCGAGGCTGCTGGCGGGAAAGCGGTCGCGGTCAAAGGGGACGTCGCCGAAGAGGGTCTCGCCGAGAAGATGATTGAAACGGCCGTATCGGAGTTCGGGAAGATGGACATTTTCGTCAACAATGCCGGCGTACAGGTCGAGGCAAAGACGCACGAGATGGAGCTCGATAACTGGAAGAAAATCATCGACACGAATTTGACGGGAACGTTCCTCGGTGTACGTGCCGCCCTCAAATACTTTGTCGACCATGAGATTCAAGGGAACATCATCAACATGTCATCGGTGCACGAAGTGATTCCACGTCCAGGCTATACGCATTATGCGGCGAGTAAAGGTGGCGTGAAGATGTTCACGAAATCGGTCGCCCTCGAGTACGCACCGAACAAAATTCGTGTCAATGGCATCGCACCAGGCGCCATCGACACACCAATCAATGAAGAGACGATGCAAGACCCTGAAGAGAAGAAAGGGCTCGAGGCGCTCATCCCGACTCATGAGATTGGTCGTCCGGAACAGATTGCGGCCGTTGCGGCATGGCTTGCTTCAGACGAGTCATCATACGTCACCGGCGCGACGATTTTCGCGGACGGAGGCTTGTCGCTCTATCCATCATTCGGTCCTGAAAATAAAGTGCAATGATAAAAGGGAGGCTCCGCGTCAAGCGGCGTCTCCTTTTGTCTATTAACTGCTTAGTTGATCTTCCGCCGCGTATTTCGGCAAGATGATGGTGAATGTCGAGCCGTGGCCGACGCTCGAATCGACGCGAATCGTTCCGCCGTGTCCTTCGGCAATTTCTTTACAGATGGCGAGGCCGAGGCCCGTGCCACCGATTTTACGACTGGCCGAGTTGTCGACGCGATAAAACTTGTCGAACAGTTTCGGTAGCGCCGACGTCGGAATGCCGATGCCGGTGTCCTGAATCGAAATCTCGATGACATCGGACTTGTCATTCGTGACACAGACGGCGACTTTTCCACCTTCTGGTGAATATTTGATCGCGTTGTGGAGCAAGTTCGTGAACAGTTGACTCAAGCGATCTCGATCACCGTATACATATAGATTCGTATCACATTCGAGGTCGAGCTGATGATGTTCACTCGCACCTTGATGGATGGCGATCGTTTCTTTTAAAATCGTATGCAAGCTCTCGGGTCGGCTATGGTACGTCTGTTTTCCGGACTCCATCCGTTGCACATCGAGCAGGTTGGAAATCAAGTCTTCGAGACGGAGCGTCTCTTGGTGAATCATCCCTAAATATTGATCGATGCGCTCCGCGGGCATCGTCCGATAGCGAAGCAGCTCGGTGAAACCGATGATGCTCGTGAGCGGTGTGCGCAGTTCGTGCGACACGGTCGACACGAGTTCCGTTTTCAAACGGTCGACCTCGGTCTCTTGCGTCACGTCCCGGAAGACGAGCATCGTGCCGTGACGGGTGCCGCGCAAGTGGATTTTCTCCGCATACATCTGAATGAAGCGTTCTTCTTGATTCATCGAGAACGTCACACTTTCTTCCATGCTCTCGCCATCAAACGCGCGGCGCATGAATGAGAAGAACGAGTCTTTCTGATCGACTTGGAAACCAAGTTCTTCTAAATCGGCATCCAAACGATACAAGTCCATCTCGTTCCGTTTCGTGGCGGCTTGATTGAACATGATGAAGAGGGCCTGGTTGGCGAACTTCTCATGTGTCGTATGCTCGACATAAATGACCGCATCACGAATCGAGTGCAGGAGGCGCGCCGTCTTCTCGCGTTCTTCCTCGACTTGGTTGCGTTGTGTCGCGAGCGAAGAGGCCATTTGACGGAATGAGTTCGTCAATTGTCCGACCTCGTTTCGTGAAGATACGGCCGCTGGAATCGGAATGATGCGTTCATCCGCCAATCGTTCACTGTTGACGATCAACTCTTGAAGTTGACCGGTTAATCGTTTCACGTAAGGACGAGCAACGATAAAGAGGACGAGCAACACGGCGAGGAGGGAGAGGAGCCAGAGCACTTGCGCCCACTTTGTATGAGTGGCGAGTTGTTCTCGCAACTGATTCTCTTCTTCATTCAACGAGTTGCGGTATTCGGTGAACACCGTCTCCATATCGACGATGCTCGCACTCATGTCAGCTGCACTTTTTGAGTTGATTTTAAATTTGCGGTCGGCAGGCGGTTCCGCTTGCGGTGTCACTTTACCGAGCGTCGGCATTTTCAAAAACGGTTCTGTGACCGTCCCTTCGCGTTTGGCGATGACATATCGCTCTAGACTCGGCATGACGCGTTGTTGATAGGCCGAGAATAGCGTCCGTGCGTCGCTTGCATACGTCTTCTCTTTTTCAGTGACCGCGTTCGTCTCGAACCATGCAGTCTGAATCTCAATTAAGTCTTGTTTTTCTTTCACGCGGGCGAGCATCGCATCGTCGCCGAGGATGACATACCCGCGCATTTCATATTGCATCGACTGCCACGTCTCGAATAGTTCAGTCGCGTTCGTGCGACGTTCACTAATGTTCTCGAGCGATGACGTCGTTTGTTCGATTCGGTTTTCCGTATACATGTACACGGCGAGTGAGGTAAGGAGGATCAGTCCGATGAATAAATAGAAGACGAATAAAAACTGTCTTCCGATCCGCTGGTCAATCCATGCTTTCATAAAGACCGTTCCTTCCTGGAACTGCGTACGTTCCTACTGTGACAAATATCCTGCGAGTGTCGTTCCTTCATTGTACAGATTTGAACCAGTTGTTTCCACCAATCAAGAAATAAGCGGAAATTTAACTATTATTTATTGAATAATAGTGAATGATAAGCTATTGTTTAATATATAGTAGAGGAGGCGAAGAAATGAACCCTCAGTTCAAGAAAGGCGTACTCAATTTATGTGTGCTCGCGCTCGTCGAGACGCATGACCGATACGGGTATGAGCTCGTGCAAGCCATCTCGGCAAAAGTCGCCATCTCGGAAGGGGCCGTCTATCCGCTCCTGCGGCGACTCACCTCGGACGGGTACTTCACAACGTACTTAAAGGAGTCGGCAGAAGGACCACCGCGAAAGTATTACACGATCACAGAGCAGGGGAAAGCTCATTTGGCAGAACTACGTGCGGAATGGGAAGCGTTCACGACCGGTGTCAACGAATTGATTGAAGGGGGAACGGACAAATGACAGAAGAACAATATTTATTGGAACTCGAACGGTTACTGATGGGAATGAGCGTCATCGAGCGGGTCGACATTTTACGGGATGTGTCGGAATACTTTGCGAGTGGACGAATCGACGGGAAGACAGATGCGGCGATGATTGAGGAACTCGGGGCGCCAAGCGCGCTCGCGAGCGAGTTGCTTGGTTCGGTCGATCCATCGCCTGACGTACGAAAAGAACCGGCCGTTGTCAAAAGCCAGAACGTGGCGTTTCGCAACGTCTCGATTAACGTCCTGCAAGCACACGTCCAAGTCGTGCCGTCTCATGACGGCTTTGCCTACGCCACGCTCGAGACGGAACGGGACCACGGGGTGACGATGGAGATCGTTGGGGACACCCTGGAGATTCGAATCGAATCAGAGCGCCGGTTCGGTCTGTCGAACTTGTTCGCCTGGGCAGTGACAAAGGCACCGGTGTTACACGTCGAGCTACCACGCCATGCGTATGAGCAAGTCGTCTTGAAAAATCGTCTCGGCTCCTGTGACGTGCGCAATCTCGAGGCCGCATCGGTCGAAGTTGAGAGTGAGAACGGGAGCATCACGGGCCATACTGTTAGCGCCAAGCGAGGCTCGTTCCGCTCTTCGAACGGGAAAGTCAGTCTCACGTCGATGACAGGGCAGGACCTTGACGCGCAATCGTCGAACGGACGCGTGGAAGTGCTTGGCTCGACTGTGGATCGTCTCGAGGTTCAGTCGTCGAACGGCCGTCTCGATATCCATGACGTGACAGGGGCAGTCGAGGCGAAGACATCGAACGGACGAATCGACTGTGTCATCGATGTGCTCGAGCATCCGGTCCGTCTGAAAACGAACAACGGACGCATCGATGTGCGTTTGAAGCGAGATCCGCGTGACGCCGTCATCCGGGCCAAAACGAGAAACGGCAAAGTCGAACTGTTCGGGGATCGGGCGAACGAGCGGACGTTCGGGGACGGGACGGTCGAACTCAAACTGACGAGCTCCAACGGGAGCATCACCGTCGAATAAGTATGAAAAAGACTCGCGCGTGAGCTATTCACGCGCGAGTCTTTTTGTTTACAGATCGTGGACGAGCAAGTAGGCGACACGGACTGGTCCGTGCACCCCGACAATCAAATTCATCTCGATATCGGCCGAGTTCGATGGACCTGAGATGAAGTTGACTCCGTTCGGCGAGTTGAGCTCACCGGAGCGGTCGAGGTCGGCCAATTGTTTGGCCGCCTGCGTCATCCGCGGGACAAGTACCGATTTCGGGATGATGGCGATATGGTCGCGCGGCAATAGGCTGATTGTACGTGACTTGCCGGGTGCTGCGTATTGAACGATGGTTGCACTCTCGGAGAGGGCCTGGTCGGCAATCGTGATGCCGATATCGGCTTTTATGGCGAGGGCACGGCTGTCTTCCGGGCGCTCCACATCCCACCAGTCAAACGATTCGCTCGTGTTTGGGGCCCACGCCTGAATCCGGTCGTCATGTTCAGCGATGATGGCCTTCCCTTCATACCGATCAATTAACAGACGGAGCGTATCATCGAGGTTGGCCGACTCGCATTCGACGACGTCGGTGTGGATGCGTGTCGCGACCATCCGGAACGTTTCGAGCAGTTCCTCGTCGGACGCATCTTTCAACACCTCGTCTTGCGGTCGGTGCTTATACACTCGTTTCGGCGGCGTCAAATCGACGTCACGTCCGAGTTGCCCTGCGATTCGTTTTAGAAAATCCTCGCGATTGGTGATTGTGCCTGGATTCATTCTGCATTCCCCCGTTTCTTGAACCAATCCCGCACCGTCTGCTTGGCGGGTTGTGGTAAGTCTTTCGAATCCGTCCACGCCGGTAACCCTTTGTCGATTTGTCCCGCTTTCGTGAACGGGGACGATGCGAACGGCGCGATGTGTTCGGCCGCTTCAAATAAGAACGGACTCGAGGATGTGACGGCGAAGCCTTTCATGGCGATGCGCTCGACGAACGGTGATTGTCTCTTCTCCTCGACGATGACCCGACGATGCTCAATCAACAGCTCGTGAAGCGGGATTTTGACCGGACAGGCTTCCGTACAGGCACCGCATAGGCTCGAGGCGTATGGCAATTCTTTATAATTCTCGTATCCGTCGAGGAGCGGGGCGAGTACGGCACCGATCGGGCCCGGATAAATTGAGCCGTAGGCGTGACCACCGATATGGCGGTAGACTGGGCAGACATTAATACAGGCCGCACAGCGGATGCATTGGAGCACAGATTGGAACTGTGTGCCGAGGATACCAGAGCGTTTGTTGTCGACGATGACGAGATGGAACTCCTCTGGTCCGTCGACTTCGCCGTGACCGCGCGTGCCAGCGAACGTCGTGATGTACGAGGTGAGTCGTTGACCGACGGCGCTCCGACATAGCATATTGACGAGCACCTCGAACTCCTCATACGACGGTACGATCCGCTCCATCCCCATGACCGAGATGACGGTGTCCGGAAGCGACGTCACCATGCGGCCGTTGCCTTCGTTCGTGACGAGACCGACGGCACCGCTCTCGGCGATGGCGAAGTTACAGCCGGTGATGCCGACCTCCGCTTTCAAAAAGTCTTTCCGGAGCTCTCGACGGGCGTACCGGCCGAGTTCGGTCGGGTCGTTCGTCCCTTCGTAGCCGTGCGCCGTAAACGTCTCATGGACGGCGTTCCGGTCTTTATGGAGGGCCGGGGCGACGATATGCGATGGCGGGTCGTTGTCGAGCTGCAGAATCCATTCCCCGAGATCGGACTCGACGACCGTGCATCCTTCCTCGTGGAGCGCCTCGTTCAGCCCGATTTCCTCGGTCACCATTGATTTTGATTTGACGACATGCTTGGCGTTCTTGGCGCGGACGACTTCCCGGATGTACCGGTTCGCTTCTTCCGGCGTCTCGGCGAAGAAGACGTTGCCGCCTCGTTTGGAAATATTCTCGCTCAGTTGATATAAGTAATAGTCGAGATGCTCGAGCACGTGTTGGCGAATCTCTTCCGAGTGGTCCCGAAACGCTTCCCAATCCCCAAGCTCACCTGCCGCGTTCAATCTTCCGTCGCGCAGACGGTTCTGTGCCGAACTGACGGCTTGACGCATGAACGGGTTATCAATCCCGTCCTTGCGTCGCTCCTGAAACTTCTCATCTAACCGAATCCCCATGCTCATGCTTGTTTCACCCCTTCGTTCAACACTTCCGCGATATGCATCACTTTGATCGGATGGCCTTGTTTATGGAGGCGTCCCCCGATGTTCATCAGACACGAGGCGTCCGCCCCGATGAGCACCTCGGCCCCGGAGTTCAAGATGGATTCGACCTTCTCATCGACCATCTGCACCGAGACGTCCGGCATCTTGACGGAGAACGTTCCCCCGAAGCCGCAACAGTTGTGGACGTTCTCGAGTGGGAGCATCGTCAAGCCGTCGACATTTTTAAGCAGCTGACCCGGTGCCGCCTCGATGCCGAGCAAGCGCGTCATATGGCACGAGGCGTGGTACGTCGCCTTGGCCGGGAACTTGGCCCCGACGTCCGTCACTTCGAGCACGTCGACGATGAACTGCGTCAACTCGAACGTCTTCGCCGCATGGGCCTCGGCCCGCATCTTCCAGGCGAGGTCGTCTTTGAACAAGTGCGGATAGTCGCGCATCATCATGACACAAGAGCCGGACGGGCCGACGATATAATCGGCATCAGCCTTCTCGAACGTCTCGATCATATGCTTCGCAATCTTCTTCGTCTCTTCATGGTAGCCGCTGTTATAGGCGGGCTGCCCGCAACACGTCTGCTCAAACGGGAAACTGACGTCACAACCTAGATGTTCTAATAGTTCGACCGTCGCTTGTCCTACCGATGGGAACAACGTATCAGAGAGACAAGTGACGAACAGTGCCACTTTAGGCATGTCCATTCCTTCTTTCCGGTTCATAGTTTAATTCGTAAACGGTTTCACAGTTATTATTCCATAATAAACGAGGTCAAAAAAGAAAAATGGAACGATTCTCACAAAAAATTGTCAAATCCTGTCTAATTGAGAACTAAATGATAATGAATCAATATTCAGAAGATGACTGCTATAAAACAGCATTACCCTGCCCGATAACAGAAAAACCCTCATCGGTCGACGAGGGCTCGAATCTAACTTATAAGAAAAACATTTCCAGGATGAATAGCGCGCCGAACAAGTAGATGAGCGGGTGGACTGTTTCTTTGTTCATCGCTTTAAAAATCGGATACAGGATGAAACCGAAGGCAATCCCGCGTTCGATACTGCCTGAGAGCGGCATGATGAGAATCGTCATGAACGCCGGGAAGTATTCGCTGAAGTCTGTCCAGTCGATGTAACGGACGTTCGTCAACATGAGCGCACCGACGATGATGAGGGCCGGTGCCGTGATGGCGGCAACACCAGAGATGGCACCGATGAGCGGGCTGAAGAACAATGTCAGTCCGAACATGGCGGCCACGACCGCTGTCGTAAGACCGGTCCGTCCGCCTTGGGCGACACCGGCGGCCGACTCGATATAAGCCGTCGACGGGCTCGTCCCGACGAGCGAGCCGCCCATCGTCGCGAGCGAATCGGCGAACAAGGCGCGGTGCCCGTTTTCGATCGTCCCATCTTCTTTCAACAGGTTGGCCTGTTTTCCGACACCGACGAGTGTTCCGGTCGTATCGAACAACGTGACGAGGAAGAACGACAAGACGGCACCGAACAAACCGTACTGGATGACGTCCGAGAACGCCGTGAGCGGATTGACCATAAGTCCTTCCGGCAATGTCGGCATCGCCGTCACGCCTTCAATCTTCAAGAGACCCATGAAGGTAGCCGCGATGCCTGTGAGCACCATCCCGATGAGGAGTGAGCCCGGCACGTTCCGTGAGAACAAGAGGGCCGAGACGATCAAACCGCCGAGGACGAGCAGGACGCTTGGCGACGACAAGTCCCCGAGGCGAACGAGGTTTGCTTCATCGGCGACGATGAGTCCTGACAACTTCAATCCGAGCGAGGCGATGAACAAACCAATACCGGTCGTGATGGCGTGCTTGAGCGAGGCCGGGATGGCTTGAATCAGTTTCGTCCGAATCGGTGACAGCGACAAAATCAAGAAGAAGACCGATGAGACGAAGACGACGCCGAGCGCGGCGGACGGCGTGATCTGTTGCTGGGCGACGAGCGTATACGCGAAGAATGCGTTCAGTCCCATCCCTGGGGCGACGGCAATCGGAAGGTTGGCGTAGAACGCCATGAGCCCGGTACCAATCAAGATGGCGATGATGGTCGCCGTGAATGCCTGGGCGAACGGGATGCCGGCATCTGACAGAATTGCCGGGTTGACGACAGAGATGTAAGCCATCGTCACGAACGTTGTGATGCCTGCCATCACTTCTTGTTTAACGTTCGTACCATGTTGTTTCAATTGAAATAAGTTCATGAGTAGGACTCCCTATAATTAGTAATTTCCGAACAATAATGTCCGACAATCGTCGAACTAACGTTATCAACTTGATGACTATACAAAATGAGCTGGCTGTCGTCAATGATTTTGAGCGAAAAAACTTTAAATTTCCTCATGTAAGCGTTGAATGTTCGGAAATAGATGAAATAAAAATAGTACTTGCTCTGAAACGCGTTTCAGACTGTACGGTTAAGTCAAAGGAGGGAAAGCTCATGAATCCGATAACGTGGAAAACATGGTGTAGTGGGATCGTCTACGAACTCGTCATCAATCAGTTGTATACGCCGCTCGGAAGAATGTTGTGCGCCCGTTTTCAAGACGAGTTTCTTCATCTACCCGTCGAAGAACGGTTCCGCCTCGTCCAAGCCATCCGAAAGCAAGTGATTGCGAAAGGTGACAGTCAGGAGTCAGACTGGGTACACTATATGCAAAGACTGACAGATTGAGGTGAAGCGGAATGGCGAACATCCGAGATATCGCGAAATACGCGGACGTATCCGTGACGACGGTGTCGCGCGTGCTCAACGAGCATCCGTATGTGTCGAAAGAGAAGCGGGAGCGGGTGCGACGGGCGATGGCCGAGCTTGGCTATTTACGGAATCAGCAGGCGCTGACGTTATCGACCGGTCGCACACAACGTTTCGTCGTCGTGTTGCCGTATTTGGATCATCCGTATTATGGACTGTTCGTCAACGGGCTCGCGAAAGCTGCCCTCCAAAGAGATTATCGACTCGTCATGTGGCAGACAGAGTATCAACTCGACCAAGAACGGCAAGCGCTTGATCTATTGAAGCACCGTGAAGTCGATGGGGCGATCCTGTTATCCCATACGATGTCATTCGATGAGATGGAAACGTATCGAAAATTTGGTCCGATCGCGGTCGCGACCGTCGGGGCGCCGCAGACGATTTCTTCGGTCCACGTCGATCATTACACCGCGTTCGTCGCCGGTTTGCGCGTGTTGGCGCAAGCGGGATATGCCGAAATCGGCATCGTGTTGTCAAGACAAGACAGTCCAAGCTCAATCGCGCGTCAGCAGGCGTACTTCGATGAAGTCGAACTTGCGCGTGAGCGATGGGTTTGGACCGGTTACTTGACGAGCGAGGACGGGATCGGACTGGCCGATGCGTTTCTGCGTCAACAAGAGCGTCCTCGAGCGCTCTTTTTCTCGTCGGATTACGTGGCGCTCGGTTTTTTAGGGGAATTACGCCGTCGCGGTGTCAGCATCCCCGATGAAGTCGCTATCCTCGGCTTCGATGGTCATCCGATCGGTCAGGCATTCGGTCTGTCGACGATGCACTCGCCAAATGAAGACATCGGCCGGACGCTGTTCGACGTGACGTTTGATGAAATGAACGGTGCAGCTTCGGTCACAAACAGTTTAACGGTCACGTATTTGTCGGGGACGACACTCTAGGCAACTTCCTCGCTCGTCTTTTCTGAAACGATTAGAATGGAGACAGAAGTCGAGAGGAGGATGACAGATGAAGATTAACGTGACAGAAGAAGCACTCCAATTTTTTAAAGATGAGATGGAGGTCGAGGCAGGCCAGACGGTGCGTTTATTCGCTAAATATGGGGGTTCGACCGATTTGACGCACGGTTTCTCAGTGGGGGTCATCACGGAAGATATCGACAACGCGGCGGTCGAAACGGAAGCGGACGGGATTCGCTTCGTCGTGGCTGAACAGGATGAATGGTTGTTCCAAGGACAAGACGTCAACGTCGAGATCCGTGGCGACGAGGTCGTCTTCGTTCAAGCGTGACATCACAGTTTGTTAACAGTAAGAATACATCCGTTTGAAGCCATCCAGCTCGGGGAACAGTCTACGACATGACAAAACCGAAAGGATGAGACAGATGTCAGAACAAGATAAAAAGCGTGAACAAGAAGAACAAGAGAAGTTGAAACGAGACCAACCGGATATTTCGCACGAAGAAGATTCAAAAGGGGATCATTCGGACCTCGAAGAGACGGACGAAGACGAACAAGCGTAAAGAGCCCCTGGTGGCTCTTTTTGTTTGGGAATTGAAAGAATGAGTATAGACGTTATAATGGATAAGGGAAAACTATCATAGTGAGGAGAATGTATGATGAGTACAGTACTAGTCTTTGGACATAAAAATCCAGATACGGATACGATTTGTTCGGCGCTCGCTTACGCGGAGCTCAAGAAAAAGTTAGGGATGGACGCTGAGGCAATCCGTCTCGGTGAAGTGAACGGGGAGACGCAATATGCGCTCGACCACTTCCGCGTCAAGGCACCACGCCTCGTGGAACGCGTCTCGGACGAAGTGAACTCGGTCATCTTGGTCGACCATAACGAGTTCCAACAAAGCGCGGAAGACATCGAGGACGTACGCATCCTCGAAGTCGTCGATCACCACCGTATCGCCAACTTCCAAACAGCAGATGCCCTCTACTATCGGGCGGAGCCTGTCGGATGCACGGCGACGATTTTGCTCAAACTCTATAAAGAGCACGGTGTCGAAATCGCGCCTGACATGGCAGGATTGATGCTATCGGCGATCATCTCGGACTCGCTCTTGTTCAAGTCACCGACATGCACGGACGAGGACATCAAAGCGGCAAAAGAACTCGCAGCTATCTCTGGTACAGATATCGAGACATACGGTCTCGAGATGTTGAAAGCCGGAGCGGACCTTAGCCAAAAGACGATCCCAGAACTCATCTCGCTCGACGCGAAAGAGTTTGCGATGGGCGACTACCGCATCGAGATTGCTCAAGTGAACACGGTCGACGCGAACGATGTATTGAGCCGTAAAGCTGAAGTCGAAGCGGCAATGGCCGTGAAGATATTAGACAAAGAACTCGATTTGTTTGTCTTCGCCATCACGAACATCTTGACGAACGATTCAGAAGCACTCGTTGTCGGTAAGAAGACTGACCTATTCGAGCAGGCGTTCAACGTCAAATTGGTCGATGGCCTTGCGACACTCCCTGGTGTCGTCTCACGTAAAAAACAAATTGTGCCTGTGTTGACTGCTGCAGCCACAAACTAAGAAATGCATGGACGTCCTGTCGATCGACTGGGCGTTCATTTTTTGTTTTATAACGAACAAGGCTCGAAGCGTCTGCTTCGAGCCTTGTTCGCATATATATTGTCAGGATTTCGTAATCACGAACAGCATGAACCGGCGTCCCTCTAGTTGGATTGTCTTCCATATGTTCCGATGCGCCATAACTTCTCGAACGGACCATATCGATGCGATTTGAGCCACCACATCGAGAAGAACGCTTGGGCAATCAAAATTGCGATGCTTAAGAACAATCCTTCCGTCAACGACAGACGACCGTAGTAGCCGAGGGCGATGACCGGCAGGACGACGACGAGCGTGTGCGTCAAATAGTTCGTCAGCGCCATACGGCCGAGCGCCTGCAGTGGACGGAATGCGCGCCCGTTACGGACGGCAATCGTAAAGAGACAGACGTACGTCGTCGCGAGCAGTTTCCCAGAGACGAGGACAGCCGCAGAGTTCGTCGCCGAATATTCGGCACCGCTACCGTAGTGATGCCAAATAATGACTGCGAAGAACGGAAGGGCCGCTATCGTACAGATGATGGCCGTCCGTGTCAATCCTCGGATGCTCCACGTGAGGAGTTTCCGTTCCCGTCCGATATAAAGTCCGAACAAGAACAGGCTTAGAATTTCAACCCCGACAAAAAATGAGTTTTGGAACATGTCAAAAATCTCTTCGTCTAAGCGATAGTCGAACCATGGGCCGAATCCAGAATTAAAGATTGCCGGGAAAGGATCACCACTAAACCTAAATCCGAGCGATAATTCTAAGTACATGGATGAGACATAGAAGAGTAAAAAGCTCCCAATCAACAAACTCCATGCCCATGTCAAAATCGCCCGGTTGCTTAATCCATAAAACAGTGGGAGCAACAAGCCCCACATCGCGTACGTATGTAAGATGTCACCCGACCAAATGGCCAGGTGAACGAGTCCGAATAGAAACAAAATCACGATACGGCGGATATAACGGGCGACCGAGTCCCCGCGCGCATATGAGCGCTCGAGAAAAATCGAGAAGCCGATTCCGAACAAGAGCGAGAAAATCGTGTAAAACTTCGTCTGGACGAACAAATCGAATAGCGTCCGAACGAGTAAATCGCTCCCCGCATAGTCGGCGCGACCGGAAATCCAGTCGCTTCCGAGCATTGTGGGGATGTTGACGAGAAAGATGCCGCATAGGGCAAACCCTCGAATGATGTCATATAGAACGATACGTTCGTTTACTTGAATCGGGCCAGCCATACGCCACTTCCTCTACACGGATTAGAATACTTTTGTCGTCCACGATTCGCAGTTCCAGACGTCGGTGACGATGTCTTGATAGAACTCTGGTTCGTGACTGATGAGTAGGATACTGCCTTTATATTCTTTCAACGCACGTTTCAACTCTTCCTTCGCGTCGACATCCAAGTGGTTCGTCGGCTCATCGAGGAGGAGCAAGTTCGATTCGTTGTTTTGGAGCTTACAGAGACGGACCTTCGCCTTCTCTCCACCACTGAGGACCGCGATTTTACTCTCGATATGCTTCGTCATGAGACCGCATTTCGCGAGCATGGCACGGACTTGTTGCTGGTTGAGTGATGGGAACTCGCTCCAAATCTCTTCGATACATGTGTTGTTGCTGACGGCCGCTTCTTGTTCGAAGTACCCAATCTCCAAGAACTCACCGCGTTCGACGGTTCCTTCAAGCGGGTTGATCATGCCAAGAAGGCTCTTCAACAGCGTTGTTTTCCCGATCCCGTTCGCACCGACGAGGGCAATCTTCTGACCGCGCTCCATTTGGAGGTCGAGTGGTCGTGAGAGCGGCTCATCATAACCGATGACGAGATTTTTGGCGTCAAAGATGAGACGACCTGACGTGCGTGCCTGCAAGAACCGGAACTCTGGTTTTGGACGTTCCGCACTCAGTTCGATGACGTCCATCTTATCGAGTTTTTTCTGGCGCGACATCGCCATGTTCCGTGTCGACACACGTGCCTTGTTGCGGGCGACGAAGTCTTTCAAGTCGGCGATTTCTGCCTGCTGGCGTTTATAAGCCGATTCAAGCTGCGAGCGTTTCATCTCGTACACTTCCATGAACTTGTCGTAGTCCCCGACATAGCGTGACAAGTCTTGGTTCTCCATATGGTAAACCAAGTTGATGACGCTGTTTAAGAACGGGATATCGTGCGAAATCAAGATGAAGGCGTTGTCGTAGTTCTGGAGATAACGCTTCAACCACTCGATGTGGGCCTCGTCCAAATAGTTGGTCGGCTCATCGAGGAGAAGGATGTCCGGCTTCTCGAGAAGCAATTTCGCGAGCAATACTTTCGTCCGCTGACCACCTGAGAGGTCCGTGACGTCACGGTCGAGTCCGACATCTAAAATACCGAGACCGCGTGCAACTTCTTCGACTTTCGCGTCGATGATATAGAAGTCGTTCGAATCGAGCATTTCCTGCAGTTCGCCGACTTCGGCGAGCATGTCGTCCATCTGTTCAGGTGTCGCATCGCCCATTTCCATATAGAGCTCACCGATTCGTGTTTCGGTGTCAATCAAGTATTGGAACGCGCTCTTTAACACGTCCCGAATCGTCATCCCACGTTCGAGGACAGCGTGCTGGTCAAGGTAACCGACACGGACGTTTTTCGCCCATTCGATTTTGCCTTCGTCCGGCTGGAGCTTACGCGTGATGATGTTCATGAACGTAGATTTTCCTTCACCGTTCGCTCCGATGAGGCCGATGTGTTCGCCTTTCAATAGACGGAAAGACACGTCATTTAAAATGGCGCGATCACCGAAACCGTGGCTCAAGTTTTGTACTGTTAATATACTCATATTTCTTATTCGTTCCCTTCAAAGTTGACTATCCGATATTGTAGCATGGATTCAAAAAAATTAGTACGCCAGTCCGACCGATTGGCGGATGAAGAGTTGGTCTTCAACGGCGTTCAGCATGAATTGGGCGACATCGGCCCGTGAAATCTGTTTGCCGTTGTCGGGAATGCTGTCGACGGATGTGCGATACGCTGACGTCCGAGGACCGTCCGTCAGTTGCATCGGCCGCACGATCGTGTAATCGAACGACGAGTTGCGCCATAAATCGACCGCGGCCCGGTGATCACGGAGCGGTTTCCGAAGCATGAACGTGACGACCGTGCCGGCGATACCTGGAATCTCTTTGTCGATTCCGGCCGAGGCGAGATAGACGACCCGACTGATGGCGTTTGCTTTCAGTGCCGGGACGAGCGCATCGGTGACGCGGGCCAAGAAGTCGGGATCGCTCAAGTCGGTTCCGAGACAGCTGATGACAGCATCATGACCAGCGAGTGCGTTCGTCAGTGCGGCGCTGTCTGTGACGTCGCCTTCGATGATTTCAAGTTGCGGTGTCCGGATGAGTTTTTTCTGTTCCCGCACGAAGGCGGTCACATGGTGGCCGTGCTCGATGGCCTGGTCGACAAACTGATGACCGGTCCGGCCTGTGGCCCCTAATACGAATAGCTTCATAATGGACGTAGCTCCTCTCGTTTTTCCAGTATCTTTAGTATACAGCAGTTTCAGAAAAATCGAACTTTTAGCCGTCTTTTCCAAAACGGGTTGCAATTTATAAAATATCGTCTAGAATAAGTCCTATCTTATATAAATAAAAGATTCGCACTCGTATATCCGTGAGAATATGGCTCACAAGTCTCTACCGAACCACCGTAAATGGTTCGACTACGGGTGACGCTTGTCGTGTGCATTCGTTTTGTTTCCATGCGGTTCGTCGTCCCCGGGTTGGGGTGACGAATCGCATTTTTTTATTGGAGGGAAAACAATGAAGCAGTTAGAAGACAAAATCAGAGATGAAGGACAAGCGTTGTCCGAACACGTATTGAAAGTCGATGCCTTCTTGAACCATCAAGTCGATCCTGTCTTAATGCAAGCCATCGGACGCGAGTTCGCAGACCGGTTCCGTGACGAGGGAATTGACCGCATCGTCACATTGGAATCGAGTGGAATCGCTCCGGCCATGATGACGGCGCTTGAGATGAACATCCCGTTCGTTTTCGCACGTAAACGTAAATCACTTACACTCCAAGACGATCTCGTTGAAGCGGACGTCTATTCGTTCACGAAACAAGAGACGAACCGCATCAGTTTGAGCCGACGCTTCGTCCAACCCGGGGAGCGCGTGCTCGTCATCGATGACTTCCTTGCCAACGGGGAAGCCGCTCTCGGTTTGACGCAGCTCGTCGAATCCGCCGGGGCGGTCGTCGCCGGTGTCGGCATCGTCATCGAGAAGTCGTTCCAACCGGGACGGGACAAGTTGCTCGAACGAGGCTATCAAGTCGAGTCACTCGCCCGGATCGCAAAGCTTGAAGCGGGTGAGATTTCCTTCGTGGAGGTGGTCCGATGAATACGTTTAAGACAGCCAGCCTTGGTTTCCAACACTTACTCGCCATGTACACGGGCGCGGCCATTGTCCCGCTCATCGTCGGTGGCGCCATCGGACTCGGTCCGACGGAACTCGCGTATCTCGTCGCAATCGATTTGTTCATGTGTGGTGTCGCGACGCTGTTACAAGTATGGACGACTCGTTTTACCGGCGTTGGTCTGCCGGTCGTGCTCGGTTGTACGTTCACCGCGGTCGGTCCGATGATTGCCATCGGTAGTTCGAGCGGAATCACCGCCATCTATGGGGCGCTCATCGCGAGCGGGATCATCGTCATCTTAATTTCAGGTTTTGTCGGAAAACTGGCCCGCTTCTTCCCGCCGGTCGTGCTCGGCTCAGTCGTGACGATTATCGGTCTCTCGCTCATCCCGGTCGCCATCAATGACATCGGCGGCGGGATGCCGGGTGAGCCTGGCTTCGCTTCGATGCAAAACTTGGCGCTCGGTGGCTTGACCATCGGCTTGATTCTCGTCTTGAACCGAATCGGTACCGTGTTCACACGGGCGGCCGCCGTCTTGTTTGCGGTCTTGATCGGCACAGGGGTCGCCGCATTCCTCGGTCTCGTCGATTTCAGCCCGGTCCGTGAGGCTGGTTGGTTCCAAATGGTACAACCGTTCTACTTCGGGATGCCGACGTTTGATGTCTCGGCCATCCTCGTCATGACGCTCGTGGCCATCATCTCGATGATTGAATCGACGGGTGTCTTCTTGGCACTGAGCGATATCACGAAAAAACCGATTGGCTCGAACGAGCTGACGAAAGGATATCGGGCCGAGGGTGTGGCAACGATTCTCGGAGGGATTTTCAACAGCTTCCCGTACACGACGTTCAGTCAAAACGTTGGACTCGTCCAA
Source organism: Exiguobacterium sp. s152 (assembly GCF_018618335.1). Classification (NCBI taxonomy): domain Bacteria; kingdom Bacillati; phylum Bacillota; class Bacilli; order Caryophanales; genus Exiguobacterium; species Exiguobacterium sp. s152. Next base: position 72,561 of record NZ_JACSLX010000004.1, on the reverse strand, counting down.
TTGTCAGGCGTCAAATCGCGTCGCGTCATCTTCTGGACGAGCGGTCTGTTGATTTTACTGGGCTTCTTGCCGAAAGTCGCGACGTTCACGACATTGATTCCGAAACCAGTTCTCGGTGGGGCGATGCTCGTCATGTTCGGCACGGTCGCCGCGTCCGGGATTCGGATTTTGAGCCAAGTTGATTTTGCGAAAAATGAGAACTTGATTACAATCGCCTTGTCGATCGGTGTCGGGCTTGGCATCACGGCCAACCCGGCCATCGTCGCAAATATGCCGGAAGCGGTGCAGTTGTTCACGGACAGTGCCATCGTCGCCGGATCGTTCACTGCCTTGTTATTGAACGGGTTCTTCCGACTCGTCGACCGGTTCCGTCCGGCCGAGGTCGTTGCCGATAACCGGCAAGTCAGCTAGACTGAAAGGAACTACGTAACTAGGGGGGAACAAGCATGGGGAAAACTGCACTTGTCGTTGGCGCCACCGGATTGATCGGACGCGAACTCGTCGAACAGTTGCTCGAACAAGAACGGTATGATCAAGTCTGGATAATCGTCCGCCGCTCGAAACGATGGAGTCATCCGAAACTGCATGAAGTCGTCGGATTCGAAGAGATGGACGAGGCGTTGCCGCACATCGATGACGTCTACTGCGCACTTGGGACGACGATTGCCGTCGCTGGTTCACGTCAGGCGTTCAAACATGTCGATCTCGACTTGCCGCTTGAAGTGGCACGCGTCGCGAAACGACACGGGGCGACACGTTACGCCGTCGTCTCGGCGCAAGGCGCGTCACTTCGGTCACCTTTCTTCTACAACCGCGTGAAAGGGGAGCTCGAGAACGGGCTCAAAGTGTTCGGCTTCGAGCACTTGATTATCGCCCGTCCGTCGCTCTTGCTCGGGGATCGGGAGGAGTTCCGTCTCGGCGAGAAAGCAGCCGAGGTCTTCAGCCGTCCGCTCCAACCGTTCTTGCTCGATAAACTCCCAGACGCCGCACCGATTCAAGCGCTTCATGTGGCGCGTGCCTTGATTATGGCCGCCGAAGAAGGACAAGGCATCGAAGTATTGACGTCTGGTATGATGCAGAGGATGAGCCAATGAAGCGACTGACGAAAAAACGGACGAAAGCCGTATTGATTGATAGCGTCATCGCTGGATTGGTCAGTTACGGCGTCGAACAGCTCGTCCGTAAAAAAGTGAAGAGCGAGTTCGTCCATACCGTCATCACGCCGACGCTCGTCGCCTATGCGCTCGAGGCGTGTCAGATGCGTCGCGGCGGACAGACGCTCGGCTATAAACTGATGGGTCTTGAGTTGAAAAACGACGACGGGACACCTGTCACAGCCGAGCAGGCGTTCAAACGAGCACTGCACCGCGATACGATTTCGATTGCTGCCTACGTCAAGGACCGTGCGCACTTCGAGGCCGAAGATGGTGCCGTCTTGCCGCACGATGCAGCGTTCCATATGCACGTAACCGAAAAAAACTGACCTCGCGCGAGGTCAGTTTTTTTTAGTCGTGGATGCGGCTAAGGATGGCCGTCGTCAAGGCGACGATTGTTCCGAGGACGAGTCCGTTCGAGAACACGGTCGCCAAGAGTGGCGGCAAATCGTTCATTGCTCCAGGCGGGAGCAACATCGCGCCGGCTCCGATGACGAGCGGGAGCCCGACAGTGAGTGACGCCGTCTTTTGATTCAATTCGAACGCTGCCTCGTTAATTCCGATGATAATCATCGTCGCGATGAGCGGGGTGACGATGGCGTATCCGACGGCGGCCGGGATGCTCGCGATGAGCGAGACGAACGGACCGATGAGGGCGAGCAACATCATCACAGCATGGGCCACGAGATGTGGTGAGCGATGAACGCTCTCCGTCGAGGATAAGAAACCAGCCGTTCCAGAGATGGCGACCGGTCCCGGTGTCCCAAACATGCCCGCCACCATTTGACTGATCCCACTGACGACACCAGATGCCGGGACGTTGCCTTCGATTTGACGCTTCTCACGCGAGCTGACGATGCGTTCAATCAATTTGATATTGGCAAGGACGTTCGTCATGAGAAGGAGCGTGATGACGAACGCAGTCGGAAGCAAGTTCCAATCCCACACCCACGTTCCGAACGGGAACAGTTCAGGAACAAGGAAGAATGACTCGGAACGGACGATCGGGTTGCCTAGTCCGAGCAAGTTGAACAACCAAAATCCGGCGATGAGCGTCATGACGAGTCCATACTGTTTGAACCGGCTACGCTCGAGCGTGAGCGCGAACAACACGAGACCGGCCGTCGCGACGGCTTGAACGATGTTAATGCCGTCCTCGGTCACGCCAAAGCCGCCTTTGATGACGGCACCCGACAGTTGCAGGACGAGCAGAATCATATAGACCCCGAGCACTTGTGGGGTGAACAACGACAGCATCCGTCGCAACAGACCGGTGACGGTCATGACCACACCGAGCACACCACTCAAGAACAACATGAAACCGAGCGCTTGGAGCGTCTCTTGTCCGCTACCATAAAGTGCTGGACCGATGGAGGCATAGAGTGTGAACACGCCCCACCAAATCCCGGCCGGTCCTTCTAAGATTGGCAGTCGGTGGCCGAGAAGCGTCTGGATGATGCTGAAGAGTGCAAAGACGAACAGCGAACGTGAGATGAATGTCATCGTGTCGGCTGGCGACAGTTCGAATAAGGCAGCGATGGAGAGCGGTGGTACAATGTTTGTAGCTAAAATAAAAATAAACCACTGAATCGTCGTGGTTACAGAACTTTTGGTCATGATGTCCCCCTGGTATTTCCCTTTTTTCTTATTAGTGTACCGTGACGGGGAAGTGGATGCAAATGGAGGTATATAATGAAGAAAAAACTGAAGTGGATTGGCCTTGGCCTATTAGGGGTCATATTGGTCGCCATCATCGGCTTCCTCGTGTGGACGCAACTGACGTACGGACCGACGGAAGAAGCGCTCGATTACGCGGCGGAGGCGACGGAAGTGGACAATCGTCTCGAGTTCGGTGACTCGTCGAGCGAGGTCGGTTTCATTCTGTATCCGGGAGCGAAAGTCGAGAAAGAGGCGTACGCCTATTATGGAGCAAGGTTAGCGGAAGAAGGAATCTTCGTCGCCATCCCATCGTTGCGCTTAAATCTCGGGATAGCCGATATCGATGCCGCAGATGCCATCATCGCCGCCCATCCAGACATCGAGCGTTGGGTCGTCGGGGGGCATTCACTCGGCGGTTCGGCCGCGTCCGGTTACGCGCTCGAACACGAGGAAAAAGTCGAGGGCGTCATCTTCCTCGCGTCGTACCCAATCAGTACGATGGCGGATAGCAATCTGCGTGTCTTGTCCGTCTCTGGGGAAATCGACGGTCTGGCCACACCGGCTGATATCGAAGCGAGCCGTGACAACGTCCCGAATGACGCCGTCTTCCATCAGATTAAGGACGGCAATCACGCCAACTTTGGGATGTACGGACCGCAGGATGGGGATAACGACAGCCCGCTCAGCGCCAAAGAGCAACAAGACGAGACGATCGACCAAATCATCGATTGGTTATGAAAACAGCGTGCCCGACGTGGGCACGCTGTTTTAACGTTGGTCGAGCTTATAACTGACGGTGGTTAACAATGCCGTCAAGAGTGCTACGGCTCCCCCGACGAGGGCGAGCGTCATGACGGGTGCGTTCGCATAAACGAGCCCGCCGAGCGCTGAGCCCATACCGATGCCGACGTTGCTCGCGACCGGCATGAGCGATGAAGCCAGGCCTTTGGCGTCCGGATTGAACTTCTCGGCCAAGTCGATCAAATAGATTTGCGTCGATGTCGTCAGTAGAATCGCCATGAACGACATGAACGCGATATTGATCAGGCCGAGCGTCACGTTCGACGTAGTCACATACAACGCCGCCAAGACGAGCGCTTGAATGAGGAAGACGTATCTGAGCCGACCAATCGGATTGTGACTGGCGATTTTACCGGCCGCCATATTGCTGAAGATGGAGATGAACCCGTAGGCAAACAGAATTGGGCTAATCCAAGAGACCGGGACGCCGAGTACACCTTTCAAAATCGGAACGAGATACGTATAGACGACGTACGTCGCGCCGAAGCCGAACGCCGGGATGAAGAATGCGATTAAAATCCGCGGGTTCGTCAAGAGGCGCAATTGATCGGCAATTGACGTCTTGACGCTCGTCAACTGACTCGGGACGACGCGGTAGACGGCGAGAAATGCGACGACACCTAAAGCGGTCGTCAACAAGAACGTCGTTTCCCATCCGGCACGTTGCCCGATGAACGTACCGAGCGGGACGCCGAATACGTTCGCCATCGTAAAGCCACCGAAAATGAACGAGACGGCAATCCCGCGCTTCCCGGTCGGTACCGATTCACTGGCGACGAGCATGGCGAGCGAGATGAGCACGCCCGTCACGACGGCGGTCATCATCCGGAGCACGAGCAAGATCCCGTACGTCGGAGCGAGACTGCTGAATAGGTTGAAGACGATGAACAGAGCGGTGAGCACGAGCATCAGTTTTCGTTTCGGTAAATGGCTCGTCAATGACATCGTCAGTGGCGTGCCGATGGCGAACGTGATGGCGAACGCCGAGACGAGTGTCCCCGCCGTGGCGATGGAGATGGATAAGCCGTCAGCGATATCAGGCAAAATGCCGACAATGACAAATTCACTCGTCCCGAGCACGAACGTGAGCAGGGCAAGTGATAAAATAAGCGTCCAGTCGGTCCGACTGAGCGTTGAAGAAGTCGTCAAAAGAAATCACTACTTTCAAAAAAGAATGGTCGTTAGACATCAGTCGTTTCCAACCATACCGAATTTTCGTCAAAAGCAAAACCCTTTTCTCTCACATTGTGAAAGAAAAGGGTCTGATTAGCGCCAGAATGCCGTCGCTTCGACACCGGCATGGTCGGAAACGATCGGACCGTTCTCGCCGTCAAAGACGACGGCATGGCGTGAGACGTGAATCGGGGCGTTCGTCAGCATCAAGTCGATGCGAAGCGCCCGCTTGTTCTCGTCCCAGCCGGCAATCTTGCCTTGGACGGTCGCATCACCTTCACGCTCGGTCGCCAAATGGAACAAGTCTTGGAGGCCGTGCTCGATCAAGTAGTCGTACCCTTCGCCACGGATGAACGCGTCGTTATTGAAGTCACCGAGCAACAAAGCGCGGTCGTCGTCCTCGACGCGGCGCAACAGTTCATCGAGCTGATGGCGCACCGGTTCATCGGCGTCATGCCACCAACCGAGGTGACAGGAGTAAATCGCCGTCGGCGCGTCCATGCCGTCCACGACCGCCTTGACGATTTTCCGAGACTTGTAATCGTTCGGATCGGTCGTCTGCGAGACGAAGAACGATTCGGTCGATACGAACGGAATGCGCGACAAAATCGCGACGCCTTCCTCGTAGATGTCATAGCCGTAATGGGCGAAGTCCCACGTCATGTAGTAATCGACGCCTTGCTCTTTCAAACGCTCGACGAGCACATAGGCGAAGTTGTTCTCTCGAATCAAGCCGTCGATGAGCGGGGCTTCTTTATGTTGATTCACTTCTTGGAGTGCGATGATGTCATATTCCTCGCTCGCGATCCGTTCGACGATCGAGTCGATTTTCTCTTGTTGGCGGTCCTCTAACCAGGCGTGACAGTTCAGCGTTAAAATATTCACGATAGTCCTCCTTTAGAAAAAACAGGCCAACTCGTACGAGCTGGCCTGTTGATTATGCACCGATGACGTCTTGAATATCAGACTTCAATACGTCGGCTTTCGGGCCGTAGATTGCTTGGACACCGCGGTCTTTCAAGATGAGACCCATGGCGCCGTTCTTTTTCCATTCGCTCTCTTCTGAAACGAGCGACATGTCTTTGACTGTGACACGCAGACGCGTCATGCAGGCATCGACGTCCTCGATGTTCTCTTCCCCACCGAGTAGAGCGATAATCCCCATGACCTGCTCGTTGCCGGTCACGTTCGATTTCTCAGTTGTTTCTTCCATGTAGTTCCCGTTGCGACCAGGCGTCGGAAGGTTCATCTTCTTGATGAAGAAGTTGAATACACCGAAGTTCAAGAAGAAGAAGGCCGCCGACACGAGGAAGAAGTTAATCAAGTCTTGGAGCAATCCTGCTTTCACAATCATCGGGATCCGTGTGAGCAATTCAATCGCACCGAACGCGTGGACACGGAGGTCGATGACATCCGCCAAAGCGAAGGCGGCACCGGCCATGAGTGCATAGACGACGTAAAGGACTGGAGCGACGAACATGAACATGAATTCGATTGGTTCTGTGACACCCGTCAAGAAGACGGCGAGACCAGCCGACAAGAACATCGGCTTGTATTGTGCTTTCTTGTCTTCGTCAACGTTGCGGTACATCGCGTAAGCAGCACCGATCAAGGCAGCGAACGACAAGATGACTTGACCGACTTTGAAGCGGGCCGGTACGACGTCTGCGAGCAAGGCGTTGTAAGCGGCTGTATCACCAGCGGCACGCAGGTTAACGAGGTCCGTTACCCAAGCCAACCAGAGCGGATCTTGACCTGCAACGACCGAACCGGCTGTCGCACCTGTCAAAATCGTATACGTGCCACCAAGTTCCGTGTAGTTCATCGGCACAGTGAGCATGTGGTGAAGTCCGAACGGCAAGAGGAGACGTTCGAGCGCACCATAGATGAACGGCGCGAGGACTGGTGCCGTGTTGCGTGACGTCGCAATCCATTCACCGAAGCTGTTGAGCGCACCTTGAATCGTCGGCCAAATGATTGACAAGGCAATCGCGGCAACGACCGAACCGAGGATGACGACGAATGGGACGAAGCGCTTCCCGTTGAAGAACGAGAGGGCGTTCGGCAATTTGTTGAAGTTGTAGAACTTGTTATAAAGGGCACCACCGAGGAAACCGGCGATAATCCCGACGAACACGCCCATGTTAAGAGCTGGTGAACCGAGTACTGATGTGAAGTAGTCAGCGACGACGAGGTCAGCTCCGAAGAGTGACTGGACTGTCGCTTCCGGGTCTTGGAGCATCGTTCCGTTGACGGCGAAGATGGCACCTGTGACACGGTTAATCAAGATGAAGGCAATCAGTGCAGCGAAAGCACCGCCGGCTTTATCTTTCGCCCACGAGCCACCGATGGCGACCGCGAACAAGATATGTAAGTTGACGATGATTCCCCAACCGAGATCTTCAATGATGCGAGCGGTCGTGAGCAAGATGCTGACGTCTCCGGCTGACATGCCAATCAATTTACCGATCGAGATCATGAGACCTGCGGCTGGCATGACGGCGATGACGACCATTAAGGCCTTACCGAGTTTCTGCCAAAAGTCGAACGAGATGAGTTGTTTCATGCTATACGCTTCCTTCCTATACGGAACTTTTTATCTGTCTATGGCGACTGTCAATGCAATCGCTTGCATAGATGATTGTAATCGATTGCATAACTTTGTGCAACCGTTTTCCTAATTTTCATGGATTTTCATAATCGAAACCGATTCGACTCGTTTCGCCCATAGCTTGTCAGTCGAAACGAATCTCGCTACAATACTAGAGGTTGAAAGGGGCGAGAACGATGGGATGGAGACAGACGACATCGGCATTATCAAAAGAAGAGCAGGCGGCCTTGCTTGAGGAGTTGTTGCAGTCGGGCCTGTTATTAGAAGAAGATCGATTACTGTATAGCATGTTGATGCCAGACCGTGTCAAACGGATGCAGGAAGTGTTGGCGTTACGGACGAACCATATCACGATTTTGACGGAAGGGGTCGATGATCCGCACAATCAGTCGGCCGTGCTCCGCTCGGCGGACGCGTTCGGTGTGCAGACGTTGCACGTCGTCGAAGGTCGGGCCAAGTTCAAACCGAACTCGATTATCGCCAAGAGTGCGGATCGTTGGGTCGACGTGGTCGAACACCCTTCCATTGAGGACGCGATTGACCGATTGAAGGCGGACGGATATCAAATTCTCGCCACGGCACTTAGTGAAGAGGCGGTTCCGCTTGAGGACATCGACGTGTCGAAACCGACGGTGCTGTTGTTCGGGAACGAGCATCACGGCGTATCGGAACGAGCGCTCGCCAAGGCGGACGGCAATTATTTGATTCCGATGCAAGGATACGTCCAAAGCTTGAACATTTCGGTCGCTGCCGCCATCTCGTTATACGATGTGACGACGCGGGCGCGTCATGTCGTGACGGACGGCTATGGGCTGAAGGTGGAAGACAAGCAGCGCATCTTAAAAAATTGGATGGTGAAGAGCCTTCCGAAGCGGTCGCTCGGCGTCTATAAGCAAAAAGGTTTGACCGCTTTTGCGCGCGAGACAGGAAAAACGGAGTAAACGGCGAAAGGTACAGGCGTACGAACTACTTGTCCATATTTCGAAAGGGGATGGAAAGATGAGTACGACCAGTTCATTTATCGTGAAAGATGTGACGACGAATTTCAAAGACTATGAAGAGGAATTCTTTAACCTGTATCGGACGTTATACGGGGACATCGATCAACTGCGTTTTAAAGAACGGCTGTATCGCCATGCGAACCCGCTCGTGTTGCTCGCGTTTTCGGACGAGCGTCTCGTCGGATTCAAAATCGGTTATGAGGCCGAGCCGTATCGCTTCTATAGCTGGGCCGGCGGCGTTCACCCTGAGTTTCAAAAGCATGGCATCGGTCGCAAGCTGATGGACACGCAACTCGAGTGGGTGAAGGCACAAGGGTTCCATTCGATTCGAACGAAAGCGCGCAACACGAACAAAGGGGTCATCATCTTGAACCTGTTGTGTGGCTACGACATCATGGGGGCGTATACCGAGGAGAACGAGCCGCGCATCATGATGGAAAAACAATTGAACTGACCGATGAGCCGTGGCACATGCCACGGTTTTTTCGTGTCGATGAAACCAAATGGCACCTCGTCCGTATTATAGAAAAAAGGGGGCAACATCATGGTCTATACGTTTGCGTTCGGGGAAGAAGTATACATCGATTCGACCGGGATGGGCGATTCGTTGTTCGAAGGGATGTTCAGCATCTTTCCGATTGTGGTTATTAGTATTATCGCGTTGATTGTGTTTGCCGTGATGGCAGGCATCCGCAATCAAGTGAAGACGAACAGTCTGTTGAAAGATATGCAGCAGTTCGCGTCAGACTTGGCCGACCATCCGAGTGACGAGTCGGCGAACCGGCTCGCCGACTATTTGCGGGACGTCACGTCGTTCCCGGTCGAACGGACACAGATGGAGCCGTTCCGGGTCGCACTCGGCAGCTATCATTTGGTCATGGAGTCACCGCACGTGCACGACGAGACGAAGGAGCGGATTGACCGCCAATACAAGCGGCTCGGCATCTTGGACGGGGAGAAGTTCGCCGATGAGCCGGCACCGCGACGCCGTTCGAGCTCGCATCACCACGACCATCACGATCACCATATGTAAAACGCGTCGGGAACGTTCCCGACGCATTTTTCTTACATATAGCGGCTTGCATCAAAGTCGATTTCGGTCCGATGGTTGGCCGCCTCGATGGCGCTGGCGATCCGGTTGGCCCGTTTCTCGACGTCTCGGGCTTTCAAGCGATACAGCTCAGGGTCATAGAGCGCATGTTTGATGACGGCCGTCCCTTCCACATACCCGGTTCGGAACTCGCGCTTCGGGCGTTCGGCCAAATCTTGATACATCCGAGCTTGAGCGCGTAATTGAATGGCGAACTCCATCGCTTCGACGAGCGGGAGCGGTCCATCATTCGTCTCGACGACGGTACGTAGGTTTGCTTCACAGACGAGACGGTCCAGACGACGCAAGTCAGTTCGAATCGACTCGAGCTCGACTTCGATATCCTCGAGCGACCGGGACTGAATCGTCGGGAGCGGTTCATCTTTCTCGAGTTCGATGAACGCGACGCGTTCGACTTCTTCGAGCAACTTATCAATCTGCTTCAGCAGCAGTTGTTTCAGTTTAATGGCGTCTGCCAAATACATAGGGATTCCTCCTTCTGCTTTTTCTAACCGTACCATAATGTGACTCCTAAAAAAAGGAAGGCGTTACTTTTTTGAGACGAGGCGATATGATGAAAGAAAGAGAGGAGGGCGACCGATGGATAAATGGAAAACCCAATGGATCATTGCCGTCGTCTTGCTCGTATTCGGTACTGTGACGTTCCTTTATCAGTGGATTGACTTGCGTCCGAGTGAGATTCGAGATTATATCGTTCAATTCGGTTGGCTCGCCCCGCTCGTATATATTTTATTGTTCACCGTTCGTCCGTTGATTTTATTTCCGACGTCCGTCTTGTCCGTCGCCGGTGGGTTGGCATTCGGGACGTTGCCCGGTGTCGTCTATACGATCATCGGGGCCACGCTCAGTGCGCTCGTCGCCTACTATATCGCGATTCGCTTTGGTGACCGCTTTCTCCATCATTTCGAGACGAGCAGCTACGAGAAGGTGCAGCATAAGATTGAAGAGGACGGGTTCTTCTATGTGTTGATTTTACGCTTGATTCCGCTCGTCAACTTTGACTTGGTCAGTTACGCCTCAGGGCTCGCGAAAGTGCGCCTCCCAGGTTATATCTTCGCGACCACGGTCGGGATGATTCCAGGAGCGTTCGCCAACAACTTCCTCGGCAGCAGTATCGCGAGTGGAGACTTTAAGATGATCATCCTCGCCCTCGTCGTCTTAGTCGTCCTGACGCTCGTTGCAACCGTGTTCCGCGAACCGATTAAACGACAAATTAATCGCTATAAAAAGAAGTAGGCGCTCAACGGGAGCGCCTACTTTTTGATTTATCGGTTGTCGACCGTCTCAGGATACAAGTCGTGGTTGAACAAACGATGTTCCGCCATTTTTTCGTATTTCGTGCCCGGTTTTCCGTAGTTGTAGTACGGGTCAATCGAGATGCCGCCGCGGGGCGTGAACTTGCCCCACACTTCGAGATAGCGCGGCTCCATCAACTTGACGAGGTCTTTCCCGATGACGTTGATGCAGTTCTCGTGGAAATCGCCATGGTTGCGGAAGCTGAACAAATACAACTTGAGCGATTTCGACTCGACGAGTTTCTCGTCCGGGATGTATGAAATGTAAATCGTCGCGAAGTCCGGTTGGTTCGTGATCGGGCAGAGTGACGTGAACTCCGGTGCGTTGAACTTCACGAAGTAATCGTTCTCCGGGTGACGGTTCGGGAACGCCTCGAGGACGTCCGGTGCATATTCAAAAATATATGGGACGCTCTTCTGTCCGAGGAGCGACAAGTCTTGTAAGTCATCTGGTCTCATAAGTATTCTCCTTAGACGCCACGTTCGTTGGCGTACAGTAATGTGTGCAGTTGCGGTAGGACACGGACGCTTTGCCATGACGGGTCACGAGCGACGTCTTCCCACAGTTCTTTTAAGCGACGGAGCTGGGCGTCGGTGATGTCACCGTCCGCACCGGGCTCAGGATTGCCGGCCGATAAATACATGACGTCCGGGGTGTAGCGCGTCTGGACCGATTTCGCATAGGCGAGGTCGATCTCGTCGAAGACGGCGACTTTGAACGTTGTCTGTTCGGGGCGCAGCCGTTCGACGATGGCGTCGAGTTTCTCCCAGTCGGTCGTCATGCCGGAAGACGGTGGTTTCGGGCTGAGCGTCACGTCGTCGATGTCAGCGAGCCAATCCTGATAGCGACTGCCTTGCGTCTCGACGGCGAGTTTGACGTCACGCGCCTTCAGTTTCGTCACCAAGTCTTTCATCGCGGCGATGAGGAGCGGGTTGCCGCCCGAGATGGTGACGTAGTCATACACACCGAGCGCGTCGAGCCGTTCGATCACCTCGTCGGCTGTGAGCATGTCAGGTTTTTCTGAGCCGTCCCAAGTGAAGGCGGAGTCGCACCACGAACAGCGATAATCGCAACCGGCGGTCCGGACGAACATCGTCTTTTGCCCGATGGCGCGGCCTTCCCCTTGAAACGTCGGGCCGAACACTTCGAGGACAGGGATTTTCATCAGTCCACCAACCATTCGCGGCGGAACTCGGCGTACGAGGTCGGCGTCTCGTACAGTTTGACGAATTCGACGCGGACGTCGCGCTCGTCAGGCAAGTGCTTGGCGAGCTGTTCGAAAATCCAGTAGCACATGTTTTCGGCAGTCGTGTTCATATAAGGTAACGACTCATTCAAATAACGATGGTCGAGGTATGGTTCGAGTTCTTCTTTAAAGATGGCTTTTAAATCACCAAAGTCGAGCGTCATGCCACGGTTATCGAGAAAACCGCTGATGCCCATTTGCAATTTATACGTATGTCCGTGCAGCGCGCGGCATTTGCCGTCGTAATCAAACAAATGATGGGCGGCATCGAATGTCACTTCTTTGACGATTTGGACACGGTGCGGACAGTAGATGAGCGAGCCGTCTTGTTTAGCTTCAACACTCGTCGGGGCGAGGAATGGAGCGTTCTTCATACGCGCACCTCCTCATAAGCGGCGAGGCCGTTTTGACGGAGTACGCAAGCCGGGCATTCGCCACAACCTGCTCCGAGGATGCCGTTATAGCACGTGAGCGTCCGTTCTTTGACATAATCGAACGCACCGAGTTGATCCGCGAGTTCCCACGTCTGCTTTTTGTCGAGCCACATGAGCGGTGTGTCGATGACGAACGGATAGTCCATCGCCAAGTTGAGCGTCACGTTCAAGGATTTGACGAACTGGTCCCGGCAATCCGGATAACCTGAGAAGTCGGTCTCACATACGCCGGTGACGATGTGATGCATACCGAGCTGTTTGGCCATGACGGCCGCAAAGGATAAGAATAAGTGATTGCGTCCATCGACGAACGTGTTTGGGACGTCCGCATTGTCGATGTCGAGATCATGTCTCGTCAACGCGTTAGAGGTGAGTTGTCCGAGTAAGGACAAGTCGAGGATGTGGTGCGGGACATCGAGTTCGGCCGCAATCTCTTTTGCGACCTCGATTTCCGCGTCATGGCGTTGCCCGTAGGCGAACGTCACCGCTTCCACATGAGAGAATTGTTGTTTTGCCCAAAATAGGCAGGTGGTTGAATCTTGACCGCCACTAAAGACGACCAATGCTTTTTCGTGTTGCAACGTGCACACTTCCTTTTTCGCTAGTTTTGATGTCGGAGGAGGTTACGAACTCCGGAGGTCACCCTCGAGCGTTTACTTTACCATAAAAAGACGTTTGACAGGGAAAAGAGAAGCAGGTATAGTAAAGAACATCACTGAAACACTTTCGCGCATAAAAGCGTTTAAGCGGTTAGGTAGAAAATGATGGAACTGAAAGGAGGGGACGTCGATGCAGATGAAAGGAAAAGAGGCTGTATTCGTCGTACTGATGAGCGGTATTTCCCTGCTCGCACTGATGTTTTTGGCCAAAGCGACGCCACATATGGCGATCTTTGGCACAATGGTATTAATAGGGGGTTACGCGTATTATCGGACGCGTGATTTCAAACAAATTGAAGCGGCGATGATTAGCGGGATTCGTGAAGCCATCATGCCGGTCTTGATTTTACTGTTGATCGGGATGTTGATTGGCGTATGGCAAATGTCTGGTACGGTGGCGACAATCCTCTCCATCGGTTTAGATACAATTTCAGCACAATGGTTCTTGCCGAGCGTCCTGCTCATCACAATGATCGTCTCGTCGTTCACGGGTAGTGCCTTCACGACAGTCGGTACGGTCGGGGTCGCCTTGTTCGGAATCGGGATGGCGCTCGGGATCTCTCCGGCGCTCGCGGCCGGGGCCATCGTTTCGGGTGCACTCTTCGGTGACAAGATGAGTCCGCTATCGGATACGACGAACTTTGCACCGGCCGTGGCTGGTGTCAAACTATTCGACCATATCCGCTTTATGATGGGGACGACCGTACCGGCCATCCTCATCACCCTCGTCTTGTTCACGCTTCTCGGTCGGAGCGGTCAAGCGGCGGATACGACGCAAATCGCTGAAGCGCAGGCGGCACTCGCTGGACGATTCAACTTGTCATGGTTGACGCTTCTCGCGCCGGTTCTCGTCGCGGTGCTTGCGTTCCGTCGCATGCCGGTCTTGCCGACGATGCTCGTCGGGATGTTCGCCGGGGTGTTGACGGCTGGTTTCGTTCAAGGCAACTGGAACGTCACAAACTGGTTCGGTGTCATGCAGGCCGGGTTCAAGTCGGGTGTCGAGAACGAGACGATTGCAGCTGTGCTCGATCGTGGCGGACTCGAGTCGATGCTCTGGTCGGTCAGTCTCGTCTTGATTGCGCTCGCGTTCGGTGGCTTGCTCCGTGAGCTCGGCGTATTCCAAGCGATTGTCGATGCGTTGCTCGAACGATTGAAATCACCAGGCAGCTCGGTGTTGTCGGTCGTCCTCAGCTCGATTGGCGTCAACTTGCTCGCGGGCGAACAGTACTTGTCAATCTTGCTCCCAGGTCAAGCGTTCAAGCAAGGGTTCATCGATCGCGGCATCGATCCCCGTTACTTGTCACGTGCCCTCGAAGACGGTGGGACGGTCATCAACCCGCTCATTCCATGGGGCGTGTCGGGTGCGTTCTTCGCCGCTACACTCGGGGTGCCGGTGCTTGAATACGCACCATTCGCCTTCTTCCTCTGGCTCAGCCCGATTTTCTCGATTATTCTCGGATACGTGAAGTTGGGAAAGCAGCGTGAGACGATGCGAATCGCATCTTAATCGAATCACTCAAAAAAACCATCTAGGACAATTAAAGGTCCTGGATGGTTTTTGAGTGTCTCAAGTAAAAGAGCTCTCAAGTTCCCATAGCGCATCTCCGAACTGGTCGATGAGCGCCTGAGCCCTCGATTCGATGTTCGATGGCAAGTCAGCTCTTGAGAAATACTGCAAGTCCAGACTTTCTCCGTCGTTCATGGCTAACGCCCCTTGCACGCGCTTCGCATGGAAGAGGTTGATGACACTATGCGTTTCGTCTCCGTTCGGATACTTGAAGTAAAACTTCGGTCCCGAACAGACACCGACGAGTTCAAATTGATTCGTTTCAAGCCCTGTCTCTTCATTCAATTCACGAGCGGCCACTTCTTCTAACGTCTCATTCAACTCCATCGAGCCTCCGGGCAATCCCCAATCATTCGTATCGGACCGATGTTGGAACAACAGCTCCCCGTATTCGTTCAAAACGAGGATGGTCGCCCCGACACTGATGAGCGGCCTGCTCCCCACTGTCTGTCTTAACTCTAGAAGATACCCCATCTTTCTTCGCCTCGCTTTCTCGTATGTCATACCATTCGATTCCGATCATGAATTCCCTTTGACTACGAAGGGCATTTTTTTTGTGTCCGTGCGCTAACGTTTGAGAAAATAGGTGGAGGAGGGATGACGATGAAACGACTCGACCTATCATTTTATGAACAACCGACGATTGAATTGGCCCGATCGCTGCTTGGTAAGTATCTCGTCCACAATCATTTCGACGGTCAAATTGTCGGGAAAATCGTCGAGACGGAAGCGTACCTTGGTGCCATCGATCGAGCGGCCCATAGCTTCGGCGGCAGACGGACGAATCGGACCGAGGTCATGTTCGGGATGCCGGGACACGTCTATACGTATCAGATGCACACGCATACACTCTTGAACGTCGTGAGCGGTCCGGTCGGCACGCCGGAAGCCGTCCTCATCCGAGCCATCGAGCCGATTGAAGGACAGGCGATTATCGACATGCATCGTCCTGGCATCAAACGGTTCGATCAGACGAACGGTCCTGGGAAACTGACGAAAGCGCTCGGGATCACGATGGACTTGTACGGGCATTCGCTCCAACATGAACCGCTCTATATCGTCGAAGGGGACGTCATTCCAGACATCGAGGCCGGTCCGCGCATCGGGATTCCGAACACGGGCGAAGCGCGTGACTATCCGTATCGCTTCTTCGAACGGACCAATCCGTACGTCTCCAAGTTTCGCTGAATGTTTATGGTCCGGTTAGTTGTGGAACACTCCCTATGTGCTTAAAAATAATGAGGGAGTGTTTCAATATGGCAAAAGTAGCAACGCTAATCACAGACATGTTTGAAGACGTAGAGTTCACGGGTCCACGCGACGCATTGGTGGAAGCGGGGCACGAAGTTGTCACGATTGAAAAGAAAGCTGGGAATACAGTCGAAGGCAAACAAGGGGAGTCGAAGGTCACAATCGACAAAGCCATCGACGACGTCTCACCAGAAGACTTTGACGCACTGCTCTTACCGGGCGGATTCTCACCTGATTTGTTGCGCGAAGATGACCGTTTCGTCCAGTTCGCGAAAGCGTTCATGGACGCGAAAAAGCCGGTGTTCGCCATTTGTCACGGACCACAGCTGTTGATTACGGCGAAGACGCTCGAAGGCCGCGATGCGACGGGCTACAAGTCGATTAAAGTCGACATGGAATACGCTGGAGCGAAGTATGCGGACAAAGAAGTCGTCGTCTGCCAAGAACAGCTCGTGACGAGCCGTCAACCGGACGACATCCCGGCGTTCAATCGCGAGATGCTCAATCTGCTTAAATAATGTGCAGGCCACGGAATGTTTCCGTGGCTTTTTTTTGTGTCAGCGGGAATAGACAAACAAGGAGGAGATGTATGATGAAAAGAGCACGTTCACCTAGTTAAGTCGGTCGAAACGTTGTGTTGCTTGGTTGGATGCGTTGGTTCGATGCGCTCATCCCGGCCTACACGATTGAACGTCTGTTTTGGGAGTCGCGGACGATCACGATTCAAGAGGTTGTCTATCTCGAAATGATTTACGCCGTCCTCGTCGTGATGCTTGAAGTGCCGACGGGTGTCCTCGCCGACCGATTTGAGCGGCGGCGGCTGATGCAAATCGGGGTCGGGTTGGAATGTCTATCGTTTATCGTTCTACTGTTGTCGTTCTCGTTTGTCGGGTTTGCTGTCGCCATCGGCTTGTCAGGCATTGGAGCGGCGTTTCGAAGCGGGGCCGAGAATGCGTTGCTGTATGAGACGCTCGAACAGGACGGAAAGGCGGGAACGTTTGAACGTACAGTCGGTCGATTGAACGTCATCGGAATCGTCGCAGCCGTGCTCGCGGCTCTCAGTGGCAGTCTGTTGGCGACACGCTTCCCGTTTGAGCTGAATTACGTGCTGTCGATTGTCAGTTTGTTCATCGCGACGACATGCAGCCTCGGTCTGATTGAAACAAAGCGAGTCGCATCGGACGAACGGTTGATGTGGGCGGACATCGCGGCCGGTTTCCGCTTTATTCGGCAACATCGTCGCGTGTTTATCGTAACGTCGTTGTTTGTTGTGACCATTAGTGCGTTCAATTTTATCGATGAGTTCTGGCAGTTGTATGCGCGCGACGTCGCGCTTCCGCTTTATTGGTTCGGGATGCTATCAACGATTCTACTGCTCATCCAAATACCTGGACAGTTGGTCGCACCGGTGCTGTTACGTTTCGCCACGGCCGAGCGTTGGTTGCGCTGGATTGGCTGGGGCATCGGCATTGGCTTTGTCATCCTCGGTCTGTATCCAGGGCCGACCGGTCTCGTGATGATGGTCGGAATGGCCTGTCTCATCGGGATCGTTGAACCGCTCTATCTCGGGGCGTTGCACCACCGTGTCCCGTCCACGATTCGGGCGACGACGGAATCGTCCGTCTCGATGTTGCTGCATGGCGGCATCATCCTGTTCGGGCTCGTGTTTGCCGTCGGGGCAGGGGTGACGCTGTTCGCCGCCTTTTTGTTCATCGGGATTACCGTTTGTGTGCATCAAGCGATTGTCACGGTCAGAGCGTGGAAAGAGGATGCTTCCTGAAGCGTCCTCTTTTTTTACGTCTCAAGACCTAGGGCGGTTGAGAATAAATTTGTGTATGATAAGAAACAATACTGGAGTAGGAGATAAACAATGGAATGGTATGAATTATTTATTGGCTTTTTGTTAGGCGTCGTCGAAGGACTGACAGAGTTTGCTCCGGTATCGTCAACGGGACATATGATTCTCGTGGATGACCTGTGGCTCAACTCGAGCAGCTTCCTCGGTCAAGAGGTGGCGAACACATTTAAGATCGTAATTCAGCTCGGTTCGATTTTAGCGGTCATCGTCGTATTTCGAAATCGATTCAAAGAGTTGTTGAATCCGAAGGAGTTGCTCGCGATTCGCAGCAGCGGGCCGAAAAAAAAACTGAATTTGCTGCATATCTTCATCGGTCTGCTCCCGGCAGGCGTGCTCGGGCTATTGTTTGAAGACTATATCGACGAGAACTTGTTCTCGATCAAGACCGTTTTAATCGGACTCGTCATCGGAGCATTCTTCATGATTGCCGCGGATTTGTCAGGCGTGAAGCGTCAAACGACAGCAACGCTCGATGAGATTTCGTATAAACAAGCGCTCGGTGTCGGCTTGATTCAATGTTTCTCGCTCTGGCCAGGTTTTTCACGCTCAGGGTCGACCATCTCTGGCGGTGTCCTCTTAGGGATGAGTCACCGGGCCGCGGCAGATTTTACATTCATCATGGCCGTACCGATCATGTTCGGTGCTAGTGCGCTGTCGCTCTACAGCAAATGGGAGTACTTTACGATGGCGACCCTACCGGTCTTCGTTGTCGGATTCATTAGCGCGTTCTTGTTCGCGCTCTTGTCGATTAAGTTCTTCTTGAAGTTGATCAACAAAGTGAAGTTGACGCCGTTCGCGATTTATCGCATCGTGTTGGCGGCTGTGATTTACTTCTTGTACTTCTAAGAAAAAAAGCGCATGTCAGCACATGCGCTTTGAAACCAATGATCCATCAAGTTCGTATAACCAAGTAGAGGTGAGAACATGGAACATATCGTTGTCGTATTGGGAACGTTAATCGGCTTAGGAGCTGTCGGTACATTATTGTACGTGACACGCCTTGCCTATGAATCATGAGAACGGATAGTGATAGAAGCGCTCACGTTGGAGTAACTCCATGACGTGGGCGTTTTCTGCGTTGTCGATGGCGCGTAACAGGCCTTCCGTCTGTGAACGGTGGGCGAGCAACGCCTCACGCTTCGCCGTGCTCTCTTGACCGACTTCGATGACTACGTGCGGTTTTCCGAGTTCGGCGTCGGTGCGATGGTCGAACGCGACTCCTAAAAATTCAGGACGCTTCGAGGCATCGATGTCTTGCAACGCTCGGACGACCGCACGTGCCGTCGCCTCGTGATCAGGGTGGACGGCGTAACCCGGATAGAAGGAGATAACGCGTGCCGGCTGTACTTCCTCGATTAAGGCGCTGAAACGTGCCGCCAGTTCCGCTTCGTCCTCGAATTCGACGGTTTTGTCGCGAAGTCCCCACATGCGGAGGTCATCGATGCCCATGACGGCACACGCTTCCTCGAGCTCATGTTTACGAATTTTCGGCAACTCTTCACGCGTCGTGAAAATCGGCGAACCCATATTGCGGCCCATCTCACCGAGCGTCAGGCAGACGTACGTGACCGGGAATCCGTGTTTATGGTGTTGGATAATCGTACCGGCCGAGCTGAACGCTTCATCATCGGGATGCGGAAAAATAACGAGTAATGGTCCATTCATTGGCTTTCCACCTCCGAGGCTCCTTGCGGGAGCGGTTTGATGTCTAAGTGTAAGGCGCAGGCGAGACGTCCGAGACGGTCATGGCCGGCGAGCAGGAGCTGGTCTCCGTGCTGTTCGTAGTCGGTCAAACCTTCGACGTAAAGCCAACCGTGATCGAGTTTCAAGCCGACCCGGTATGGTCCATCGCCCTTGATTTGGCCGATGCTATATTCAATGACGACGTTGCGAATGAACATACCGGCGTTATGGAAATCAGGGTCGTTATGCGTCGCATACGCCCCGTTCGTCGTCTCGACATGGACATAGAGCGGCATGGATACATGCGCGTCCAAATAAGTCTGGATGGTTGTAGGTTGAATTGATTTCACGCGGTTCCCTCCAATGGAAACGATGACCCGAGACATGCGTCCCGGGCCACCCGTTATGATTGTGTTGCTAGTTTTTTGCGGTAACCGGTATGGTTCGTTGGCCCAACGTATTGGTTGAGGCGGAACGAATGACGGACCGCTTCCGTGATGAACTCTTTTCCGATTTCGATGGCTTCATCGACCGAGTGACCGTTCGCGAGTGACGCCGCGATAGCTGACGAGAACGTGCAGCCGCCGCCGTGTGTGAAGGCAGGATCGATTTTTTCGCTCTCGAGGAGGCGATACTCGTTGCCGTCGTAAAGCACGTCGAATGCTGTGTCGAAGCCGAGCTTGCCACCGACTTTGACGATGACGATTTCAGCGCCGAGTTCATGGATCAAGCGAGCAGCCTCTTTGATTTCTTCCATCGTTGAAGGTGTCTTATCGAGGCCAGCGAGCATACGCGCCTCGAACAAGTTTGGTGTGATGATTTTAGCGACCGGCACGAGGTGCTTGCGCATCGCGACCGCGACGTCCGGGTTGAGAATCTCGTCGGCACCTTTACATGCCATGACTGGGTCGACGACCGCGTTTTGGATGCCGTACTCTTTAATTTTACGGGCAGCGAGTTCGATAATCTCTGGAGTCGGGAGCATACCTGTCTTGACAGCATCGACACCAATCCCAGCGAGGACCGTATCAATCTGTTTCTCGATCAATGTCGTGTCGATCGGGAACACTTCGTGATGCCACGCGTTATGTGGGTCTTGAGCCACGATGACCGTGAGGGCGGTCATGCCGTAAACACCGAGCTCTTCCATCGTTTTCAAGTCAGCTTGGATGCCTGCACCGCCACTCGTATCCGAGCCAGCGATTGTTAAAGCTTTTTTCATCGTCATAGTCGTTCAATCCCCTTTGTCTGTTTGGATAGTTTCACTATAACGACTTTTTGGCGTTACGACAAATCCCGAGGTCGCATTAAGACCGGAATAAGTTTTGAAAATTGATGGCAGGATTTCAATCGTATTTGGGGAATAGTAATGAATAGGGTGTAGACCACTTTCAATTGGCTAGGAGGAAAACCGCATGTTAGTGCATAGCTTATGCATTCCGAAGAAAGATGTCGTCACAATCAGTGAAAAGGCGACATTGCGCGAGGCGCTCGACACGCTCGAAAAGACAGGATACCGTTGTGTCCCTGTACTCGATGAGACGGGAACGTTTTTCCGCGGTAATATTTATAAAATGCATATTTATCGCCACGGGATGAGTGGGGCGAGCCTAGACGATAACGTCATGGAACTCATCAAGAACACACAAAAGTACGTCCACGAGTCAGACGGCTTTTTCAAAGTCTTCTTCTCAATCAAAGAACTTCCGTATATCGCGGTCTTGAAAGACGAGAGCAACGAATTTTACGGGATTTTGCCACACGGGAAGATGCTCGGCATGCTCGAAGAGGCATGGAGCCGTGACACGGGGAGTTATGTCGTCACGATTGCACTCAGTGAGCAGGCAGGGGCGCTCGAGAAAATCACGAAAGTCATCAGCAAATATTCATCAATCGCCAGCCTCATGACGCTTGACGCCAAGAGCAAGGTGTTGCGTCGTGTGTTAATCACGTTGCCGCCGGACTGTGACGAGAAGACAAAAGACAAGATTGTCGCCAAACTCGAACAAAAAGGGTTCCGCGTCGTCGAAGTCGAGAATTTAAATAACTGACGAAAGGCCTTCCTCGCATCGAGGAAGGCCTTATTCAATCCAATCGTTTTTCCATCCGGATATCCGGCCAAAATTGACCGTCCCAGTACGTGAATGCCTCGATACGGGCAATTTCGTGATAACCGAGCTTTTGATAGAGGCGATGCGCCGCTTCGTTGAATCCGAACACACCTAGCTCGATGCGTGGCACACCTTGGGCACGAAGTCGATTTGCCAACAACGTGAGGGCTGCGGTGCCGACGCCTTTCCCGCGACCTGTTTGTTCACCGATGACCAGACCAAGCCAAGCGCTGCCGCGTTCTTTGTCATACAAGTGCGGGGCGTCATAGATGACGTTCACCTCGCCGATGAGCCGATCATCGTCGTAAATCAAGAAAATATCGTGCGTGTCCAGACGTTCCGTCAAGTCTGCGACCGTCATTTGGTGTTCCGCGACGAGTTCGGCTTCGGATTGGGCCGGACGAATCAAATGGACGATGGCGGGATCGTTATTCCAACGATTGAACGTCGCGACGATGGCGTCGGACGCTTCTCGCAATGGGACGAGCGAGATGGGCATCGAGTTCCCCTCCTTTCAGGCATCCTTCTTTGCCCTCGAACTGAAAAGTCCCCTTTTTACTGAATCGGCTTCAAGACGTTGAGGTGGCTCGGAAGCACTTCGAACGTGAGCGGGAGTTTACCGCCCGTATCTCCGTCGGCATTGACCGGAAGTGATTCTGGCGAGTCGACATGGACCCGTTTCGTCGTGAAGGACGTGACGCTGTCCGTCTCTTTCAACTTGCCGGTGAAGAGGGCCGGCGCGAGTTGGATGGCGTCTTTAAAGCCGAGGTTCTCAAACAGATAGACGTGAAGTAACCCGTCGTTCAGTTCGGCGTCCGGTTCAAAGTTTTCAAACCCGCCGACCGAGTTCGTGAGGGCGATGACGACCAAATAGGCGTCTCCATCGAACGTGTGCTCTTCGGCTTGGACCGACAAGGCGTATGGACTATGCTCACGGAACGCTTTGATTCCTTCAATCAAGTAGGCGAACGGGCCCCATTTTGTCTTCTCTTCGACACTGACCTCGTCGACAGCCTCGGCGATGAGGCCGATCGCGATGACGTTCATGAAGTAGCCGTTCTCGTATTTACCGATATCCATCGGTGTCGGTTGCGCCGTCTTGAGCGCCTCGATGGCATCTGCGGGGTCGCTAGGGACACCGAGCGCGCGTGCGAGATCGTTGACGGTACCGAGCGGGATGATGCCGAAATCAGGACGATGATCGGCTTCGGCGAGCCCCGTTACGGCCTCGTTTAGTGTCCCGTCGCCACCCATCGCGATGACAGCTTTATATTGTTTCGATGCCGCTTCTTTCGCAAAATGTGTGGCATCGTCTGCTTTCTCCGTGAACCGGACATCGACGTTGCCGTAACGCTCTCGCAAGACCTCCTCCGCGGCCGCGGCGTGTTCTTTCCCTAACTCTTTCCCAGACGACGGGTTGACGATTAACATGACTGTATCCATCAAAGTACATTCCCCTTTTCACATTCAGATATTGTCATGTATTCCCGTCCTGTGGCGAGGCTAGTCATAAAAAAACAACACAGACGTGTTGTTTAATAATGGCGGAATGCCGACATATCAAGGTGGCTAGCATCTGATTCATCGACGGCGAGTTCAATTTTCAAATGTTCATGGAACGGCGAGTCGAATGCACCCATGCAGGCGACCGGCTCATGGTCCGGGACGGGGGACTTACGTTTCGTTTTGACGAACAAATAGTCCTCACGCGACAACGTCAATAAGAAGCGTTCGACCGCATGGGGTTCGCGCGTGACGTTCGGCCATGGCAAGTGGTTGAATAGTAAAAAGACCGCGCCTTCTTTTTCGAGCGCATAGTCTGGGGCGATCCCTTCCCGGTTCAACAACTCGATGACCGTACTCAAATAGGCTTGTTTAATCGTCAATGAAATCTCGTAATACTCACGCATACCGTCCACCCTTTCTAAAAATCGCAATAATTCCATTCTATACGTTTCAGACAGAGGCGACAATGAAGAAGTTTCTTGACGAAGCGTTTTTCCCACCGTATACTGCTCATGTCCTGCTATACTAAAGGTAAATGATGAACGAATTGAGGTGAAACCGACATGATTGAATCACTCGAATTGAAGGCATGGATCGTCTTGGCACGAGCGATGGACGCAATCAGTGACCGTGTGAAGGACGATTTACGACGCCACCAATTGAATTCAACAGAGTTCGGTGTTTTATCCGTCTTGTATAAACGAGGGGATACCCCGCTCCAGCAAATCGGAGACCAAATTTTGATTACGAGCGGAAGCGTCACGTACGTGATTGATAAGCTTGAAAAACGTGGCTTAATTGAGCGTGTGGCTTGCCCGTCTGACCGACGCGTCACATACGCCTCGTTGACAGAGGAAGGTAAGCGCTTGATGGACGTCGTCTATCCAGAGCATATCGAGATTTTTAAAGACATCTATGGTCCCCTTAGCGACCAAGAGACTGAACAGTTAATCGATTTATTGAAACGAGTCGGTTATAACGCGGCAGGCAAATAACACCTGCCTGTTTTTTTTGGTTATTTATCTTGAAGTTAAACTAATTGACTGTGAGATATACAGATGATATAGTTCTAACTGTTGTTACAAAAATAGAGATCACACTTATGGAGGAACCCATTTATGAAAAAGGTATTATACGTATCGGCTAACCCGAAACCAACAGAATTGTCATACAGCAAACAAGTCGCAGAAACGTTCATGACGACACTCACGAATGAGAATGCGTCACTCGAAGTCGAAGCGATCGAATTATACGATGTCGATGTTCAAGAAATCGACGGCGACGTCCTCAGCGCATGGGGCAAATTCGCTTCAGGCGAAGCTCTCACTGACGTCGAAGCGGCTAAAGTCGCGACGATGAACGGCATGCTCGAGAAGTTCATGGAAGCTGACATGTACGTGTTCGCAACACCGATGTGGAACTTCTTCTTCCCAGCTCGCATGAAAATGTTCCTCGACAGCGTATTGACTGCTGGTAAAACGTTCCGTTATACAGAACAAGGCCCAGTCGGTCTTCTCGAGAACAAACAAGCGATCCACATCCAAGGTACGGGTGGAATCTACACAGGTACAGACCTCAACTTCGCAGACGCATACCTTCGTCAAGCACTCGCATTCGTAGGCGTGACAGAAGTGACGACACTTCCAGTTGAAGGCATGAACCAATACCCAGACAAAATCGAAGAAATCGTTGCTGACGCAAAAGCGAAAGCCGAAGCACTTGCGAAAGAAGTCGCAGGCGCAGTCACAGTATAATGATCAAGGGCGAGTCCAATCGGGCTCGCCTTTTTGTGTGCCATCGATTCGGGTATGATAAGACGGAAAGGGGAGAAACACATGGGAGAACAGTTATCAAATCGCCTGCTCGGGGATTGGAGCGACATCATCGCATCCGAGATGGCCGAGCCTTATTTTACTAACTTGAAAGCGTTCGTCGATGAGGCGTATGCGTCATCGACCGTATATCCGGCCCGAGAAGACATTTGGAATGCGTTCGTCTATACGAAGTTCAAGGACGTCAAATGCGTCATTCTCGGACAAGATCCATACCATGGGCCAAACCAAGCGCATGGACTGAGTTTCTCGGTCCAAGACGGTGTACGTTTCCCACCGTCGCTTCGAAATATCTTTCAAGAATTGCATGACGATATCGGCTGTCCCGTACCGACCAGCGGGAATTTAGAAGCATGGGCTCGTCAAGGCGTGTTGCTGCTCAACACCGCGCTCACGGTCGAAGCAGGCAAAGCCGGTTCGCATCGGGGACAGGGCTGGGAGCAGTTCACCGATTCCATTATCGAGCGACTTGGACAGCGGGAAGAGCCGCTCGTGTTCATCTTATGGGGGAACGACGCGAAGAAGAAACAGAAATTTATTGGCCCGCAACATGCCGTCTTGACCTCGGTCCACCCGAGTCCGCTCTCGTCGCATCGCGGCTTTTTCGGATCGAAGCCATTCTCGCAAGTGAATGCGAAGTTGAGTGAGTGGGGACAACATGAAATCGATTGGTGTTTGTGACAGTCTGCAGATGCGGACTGTTTTTTTGTTGACGGCGTCCGAATCGTCTGTTATCGTTACTAGCAACAAGATACTTTAGCGCTTAAAAGCGAATGTGCATAGAAGCATAACTGTATAACAGTATAAAAGCAATGACCGAACCGAAGTAGAGACATCTTCCCTGGCCCAGAGAGCGTGTGGTGCTGTGAACATGCCCATAGGATGAATCGAATTACAGTTCGCGAGCTCTCACTTGTTGAGCGGTCCCCCGTTATCGGAGTAGAGTGACTAGACGTCCGTCTAGTAATCAGGGTGGTACCGCGGCATAGTCGTCCCTATCGAGTGAATCGATAGGGATTTTTTTACGTTCAGTCAACTAAAGGAGGAAACATCATGCTCACACAAATCATTCCACGCCATTTGGCCCCTCATATTTCGCCACAGTTCTACGACGAGTACACGCCGACCGATCATGCTGTCTGGCGCTTCGTATTGCGACTGAACTTGCACACGCTTGAAGGGAAGGCCCATCCGTTTTACATCGAAGGGTTGAAAAAGACGGGGATGGGACCTGAGCGTCTCCCGAACGTCGAACAGATGACCGAAGAGATGCGGTCGGCCGGTTGGTCGACGGTCGCAGTCGATGGTCTCATTCCAGGCGTCGCTTTCTTTGATTTCCAAGGCAACGGGATGTTGCCGGTCGCGACCGATATCCGAAAAGTCGAGAATATTTTGTACAGTCCGGCACCGGATATCATCCACGAGGCGGCCGGCCATGCGCCGATGTTGATGGATCCTGAATTTTCACAGATTGTGAAGCGGTTCGGTCAGCTCGGGGCGAGGTCATTCATGAATCGAGAAGAACATGCCTCGTTTGCAGCACTGAAACGATTGACCGTCGTGAAGGAGAATGCGAACTCGACGGACGAGGAGATTGCGGCAGCCGAAGCGTCTGTTCATGCGGCCAAAGCCCAAGTGACCGGTTTCTCGGAAGCACAACAAGTCGCCCGCATCTTTTGGTGGACGGTCGAGTTTGGTCTCATCGGTGATGTAGACAATCCACTCATCTACGGGGCAGGCCTGTTATCTTCGGTCGGAGAGAGCCGTCACTGTTTGACAGACGCCGTCACGAAGCATCCATTCAATTTGGAGCATGCCCTCGAGACGAAGCAAGACGTGACGAATATGCAACGCGAGTTATTCGTCATTCCAGACTTTGAAGCGTTGAAGGACGCGCTAGACGAACTCGAGTCACGGATGGCGGTCAACCAAGGTGGGATCGCTTCGCTCGAGAAGGCGCTCGCGTCGGGCAGTCAATCGACCATCCGACTGGAAGACGGGACGGATCGCGTCGGTGTGATTCGTCACGTGACACGCTCTGGAGCCCGTGCCCTTATCCAATGGGACGACTGCGTGAACGTCAATCACGGTCAATTGACGAACTTGCATAATCATGGCCTGCTCGTGCTCGATGGACCGCTTCAAGACGTGTTGGCGACAGCGGACATTCGGTTAGACGGTCAAGTCGTCAGCGAGACGACAGAGGCGTTGCATCTCGAAGACGTCGTCATCACCATCGAAGGACGACAGATTAAACTGGAGACACTCGAAGTGAGACAAGATACGCTGCCGTCGATTTTTCCGGGCACCGAGATTGAAGAACTCGTCATCTTGGAGAAGCCGGTCCAGATCGAACGTGACGCCCGAGTATGGACGAACGATGACCCGATGTTCAATCAGGTCCGCAATATGCGGGAGCAAGGCGAGTCGATTGATGAGCTCGTGCCGACGATTCTTGCCGATCATCCCGATGCTTGGTTGCTCCACATCGAATGCTTGGAGCTCGTCGAGTCTGATGCGCTTCGACAAGCGTTGACGGAACGGTTGCACGCGTTACGTGAGACGTCACCGTCGCGGCATGAGTTGATTGGCCGCGCGCTCGCATTGCTCAACTGACAAAAATAATCCCCGCCCAATGATGGGCGGGGATTATTTTTTAACGCGTCGTTTCACGCAAGAACGTGATTAAACGGCGATACGTTGCACTGGCTGCCGGCTTATCCATTTCAAAATGGTAGTCGTGGCCGAGTGTGTGCTCGTTTCGGTCATAAAAGACGCTCGTGACGTCCGCACGACCTGAGAGGATCGTCGCAAATTCTTTCGCTTGCGTCTCGAACGAACCGGTGTTGCCATCGGTGATAAACGTCGGAACGAACGTGGCCGGGATATTGACGAGCGGTGACGCTTCCGCGACGACCGGCAAGTCTTCCCAATTGTACGTTCCGAAGTAAGCCCAACCAATCCGTTTGAACAAGAAGCGGTTGACCGCCTTCGATGACTCGATGATGCTTCGTTTTAAGTCATAAGGACCTGACATGAGAATCGTGCCGAGGATCGACGTTTTCGGAACGACTTGATTCACTTCGGCCGATGGTGCGTAGTCGTCGTTCAATTGAATACCGACGAACTGAGCGACGAGTTGGGCACCGTTCGAATCACCCGCAAAAAAGACGCGGTCGAGGTCGAGACGGAAGCGGTCATTGTTTTCCGCGATATACGTGTATGCTTCTTCAAGCTGCTGGAGCGGGACGGGATACGTAACGTCAGGGGCAAGGGCGTAGTTGACGCTGACGACGTTATAGCCGTTGCTCGCGATTGACGTCGCATATTTGAAGACGTCGGCCTTGTCGCCACCGACGAACGAACCGCCGTGCACCCAAAAGATGGTCGGAACAATTTGTTTCTCGCCTTCATAGCGAATCAAGTCGAACGTCCCGTTCTCATAGGCTGAATGATAGTCGATATCTTTCCGGACCGATGTTTTTTGAACGACTTCATCAAACCCTTTGATGGCCACTTCGTTCCCGCCGGCAAATGAGGT
This sequence comes from Exiguobacterium sp. s152, assembly GCF_018618335.1. Taxonomy (NCBI): domain Bacteria; kingdom Bacillati; phylum Bacillota; class Bacilli; order Caryophanales; genus Exiguobacterium; species Exiguobacterium sp. s152. Next base: position 44,067 of record NZ_JACSLX010000004.1, on the reverse strand, counting down.
CTTAACGAGACGTGAGGTCGGTTTCGGGGACAAAAATACATAGGCGGCACCGGCGACAGCCGTACCGACCAGTCCAAGTCCTGCTCGTTTCAATCCTTTATTCATCGTAATTCCTCCTTGGTTCAATCCAGTTTGTTCACTTACCGATCGATAAGGACCGTTCCCATGAACGTCTCAATGACGTGGGCAATCCCGTCTTCGTTGTTTGATTTCGTGATGAAGTCGGCTTTGCCTTTGACCGTCGTGTTGGCGTTGCCCATGGCGACTCCGAGGCCGGCCCATTCAATCATCGTGAGGTCATTGTTCCCGTCACCACAAGCGATAACGTGGGCTTGCTCAATTCCGACGTGTTCGGCGAGGAAGGCGAGGCTCGTCCCTTTCGTCACACCCGCTTCAGTGAACTCAAGGAAAAACGGTTTTGAACGCGCGACAGCAAGTTTTCCTTCAAGTTCGACTTGCAGTTTCGTTTCGATTGGAGCGAGCGTGTCGCCGTCACCGAGCATGAGACATTTGACGACAGGCGTCGTGACCGCTTCTTTGAAATCGGCGACATGGATGACCGGCATCCCCGTCAATTCACCTTCGATATCAGTATACGGGTTCGGTTGATCGGTTACGATTTCGTTACCGATGTACGTATGAATCGCGATTTCTTCCCGGACACTGATATCATGGAGATGGGCGACCGTTTCCGGAAGCAACGTACTCGAGAAGATTTCTTCATTCGTCTCACAATTGATGATTGAGGCACCGTTGAATGAGAGAATATAGCTACCATATTTGGCAAGTTCGAGTTCACGGGCGGCATCCCACATCGCGTATGTCGGGCGACCGCTCGCGAGCACGACTTTATGTCCGCGTTCTTGTACATCTAGCAAGGCTGCTTTCGTCTTGGCGGAAATTGTATGGTCGCTCGTGAGGAGCGTATCGTCCATATCTAAAACAATCATCTTGTAACTCATAATGGTAAGGAGTCCTCCTTCAGAATCTAATGACTCCATCCTAATACGATTTGAGGTCAATTGACAACCTTGTCGCAAAAACGTAACTATAATGTAGAGTAGTGAACTTCAGAAGAGGTGGATATATGAATCGAATATTAGTAGCCGAAGATGAGCATGCGATTCGCAGCTTTATCATCGTTAATTTAAAACGAGCCGGATTTGACGTCTTTGAGGCGACGAACGGACGCGAGGCGGTCACAGCGTTCGACCGTGAGCCGTTCGATGTCGTCTTGCTCGACGTGATGATGCCTGAAATGGATGGATTCGAGGCATGCGCCGCCATCCGCGACTTAGATGAGAACGTCGGCATCATCATGCTGACGGCACGCACGCTTGAAGAAGATAAGATTGAAGGGCTCGGCAGAGGGGCGGACGATTATATCGCCAAGCCGTTTAGCCCAGGTGAGCTTGTGGCACGGATTCAAGCACTCCTGCGCCGTGTCGAGAAAGTGAAGCGTAAAGAAAAGAAACGGTTGAAGTCCGGACCGTTCGCCATCGATTTGGCGGCGAAGCAAGTGACGAAGTATGGGCAGGCGATTGATTTGACCCCGACCGAATACGATTTGATTTGTCACCTCGTCCAAAACGAGGAAGTCGTCTTATCGCGTGACGCGCTGTTAGATGCCGTCTGGGGCATCAATTACTTCGGGGACAGAAAGACGGTCGACGTCAACATCCGTCGTCTCCGTCAAAAGATTGAAGACGACCCGAGTCACCCGGCTTATATCGAGACGCTATGGGGGCATGGGTACAAGTGGCGGAGACATGACGGATGAAGCAACAGCTCGTCATTCGAATTATGCTCGTCATGACGTTCGTGCTCGTCTTGCTCGTGAGCGTCCTGTCGTACGGAACGTACCGCTATTACTATGAATATGAATCAGAGGCGCTACTCAGCCATGCGACGACGAGCGCCTACCTGTATCCACAGGCCCAAGTCGGATTCGAGACACCGAGCGCGTTCTCGGTGCTCGTTCGGACGTTCGGCTATCCCGGTACCGATTTGACGATTGTCGACCGGACCGGTCAAATCATCAAAACTACGGGACAGCGGGCGCAACAGGCGGCCTTTTCGACCAAACAGTTGCAAGATCTCGCTCGAGGCGAGTCCGTCGTCCAAGACTACGATGCCGATGGGAATCACTATTTGTCGGTGACGAGTCCAATCATCACGGAAGAGACGAGTGAATTCGCCATCAGCTTCACGCGGCCGCTCGCCGACCTTGACACGTTGATTCGCGAGATTTGGATGGCTGTCGTCATGATTGGCATCTTGATTTGGCTGGTCGCGCTCTATGCTGTCATTCGGATTGCAGACCGCTTCGTGCGACCGATTCGAGACATCATTGAGACGGCCGATGAGATGGCACAAGGTGATTTCGATGTTGAAGTCTATTCCAATGAAAAACATGAGCTCGGGGCACTGGCCCGGACGCTCACATATTTAGGTGCGAAAGTCCAGCAGCACCAGTCGACGCGGAATGAATTTCTATCCAACGTGTCGCACGAATTGCGGACACCGCTCACTTCGATTAAAGGGTGGACGGAGACGATTCGAGGCGGGGACGAGAAATTGTCGGACGAGACTGAGCTCGGTTTGAGCATCATCCATTCGGAGACGGAGCGGATGATCGGGCTCGTCGAGCAGCTGCTCGATTACACGAAGATTGAAGAGAGCCGGCTCGTCTTGTATCGGCAAGAACTTGATCTCGTGTCGTTGTTACGGAAAGTGACGATTCAATTGAAACAGTCGCTCGAAGACAAACAGATTACGCTCATTGAGCGATATCCGCAAAAGTCGATCGGACTGTTCGATGAGAACCGGCTGAAGCAAGTATTTTTAAACTTGCTCGAGAACGCCATCCGCTTCTCGCCAGAAGGTGGGACGTTGACGATACGGTTCGTGCAATCGGAGCGAGTCGCGTTCATCTCAATTATTGACGAGGGACCTGGTATTTCACGGGAACACTTGCAGCGCATCACTGAAATGTTCTATCAGGCGCAAGTGACGAAAGGGAGCAGCGGGCTCGGCTTGGCGATTGCTAAGGAGCTAATCGAGGCGCACGAAGGAAAGCTCGTTATCGAAAGTGAGATTGGTCATGGGACGACGGTGACCGTTCTCTTGCCGCTTGACCCGAGCGAACTGCATTAAAAGGGTTAAACCTTCCGAATTCAGGATACATGTAATTGTATGTAGAATGAGGGAGGTTTTTTTCATGGCAACGAAATCATTGAAGCCATTGTCAGGTAGTCCGAACGCCGTCTCGACCGAAACGACAATCGAAGCGCTACGCATGGAGCCGCTCCCATACGGGCGAGACCGCGCCGAGAGCATCGAGACAATCAAGATGGTGATGGGGCAACTGCCTCGGACCGAGCTCGTCAAGGAGACGGATGACACGCTCCATTATGTTGTGACAACGAAATTGATGCGCTTTAAGGATGACGTCGAATTCCGATTCGACGATGAGACAAGACAAATTGAATTCCGCTCGGCATCACGACTCGGTCACTCTGACTTTGGGGTGAACCGGAAACGGATGCAAGACGTGAGTGAACGCTATCGGAGGTTGATGAGATGAAGGATTATCAATTGATTGTGATTGGTGGGGGTGCGGCCGGAATGACGGTCGCGGCCGGTGCCGCAAATTTAGGGGCGAAAGTCGCTTTGGTCGAGAAGAAAAAACACCTTGGTGGAGACTGTCTTCACGTTGGGTGTGTCCCATCGAAAGCACTGATCGCCGCCTCGAAAGAAGCGAGCAGCATGATGCAAGCTGCCCGAGTGCTCGGAGCCGAGTTTGACGGCCGCGACCATTACCAGACGACGAAAGCACGCGTCGACCGTGCCCGTGCCATCATTCAAGACCATGACGGGACGGAACGTTTCGAAAAACTTGGGGTCGACGTATATATCGGCGAGGCCTCGTTCCAAAGCCCATACGAACTCAAAGTCGGTGACGATTTACTGATTGGGAAGAAATTCGTCATCGCGACCGGCTCGCAACCGACGATACCGCCGATTGACGGCTTGGACGACGTGCCATACTTAACAAATGAGCAAGTGTTTGAAGAAGAGACATTGCCGGAGAGCATCATCGTCATCGGGGCCGGGACAATCGGTCTCGAACTCGCTCAGTCGTTCGCTCGTCTTGGTAGTCAAGTGACCGTGCTCGAGGCTCAGGACACGTTCTTACCGCGAGAGGACGAATCGGTCAGTAAGTTGCTCCGTTCGCAGCTCGAGATGGCGATGCGCCTTAAAATCGGCATCAACATCAATCAAGTCTCGGAAGTCGACGGACGCGTTCACGTCACCGGCGAAATCGATGGCGAAACGGTCACGTACGAGGCGGACAAGCTGCTCGTGGCGACAGGCCGGAAACCGAGAATCGATGAGCTTCGACTCGACCGGGCTCACGTCCACGTCAAAGACGGATTTGTCGACGTTACGTCGACGTACCGCACATCGCAACCTCATATATTCGCAATTGGCGATACAATCAAGACGTTACCGTTCACACACGCAGCTGGCGAGGAAGGAAAAGCGGTCGTGGCCAACGCCTTGTTCGGACTTTGGAACAAGGTCAACTACACGAAGATGCCGTGGATCACGTTCACGGAACCGGAAGTGTTCCACGTCGGCATGACCGAAGCTGAGGCACGGGAGCGCCATGGTGACGACGTCGAGGTGTTTGAAGCGAAACTGTCCGAGGTCGACCGCTTCGTCGCCGACCGACAAGAGACAGGTTTCGTCAAAATCATCACGCGCAAGAACGGCAAAATCATCGGCGGTCACGCCATCGGTATGACGGCCGGGGATTGGATGCAAATCGTCGTCTATGCGATGCAACGAGGCGATAAAATCGGCAAGCTGTCCCGCATGATTTATCCGTACCCGTCGCGAAGCGAGGCCGTGAAAAAAGTGGCCGACCTTTACTGGCGGAAACGCTTGTTCAACAGCCCGCTCACGGATTTGTCACGCAAGTACTTCGAATGGACCCGATAACGAAAAATCCCACTCTCAACAGAGTGGGATTTTTTATGGCAAGACGATTGTTTCGAGCATCTTCGGTGAGCCTTCTGATAAATCGACGAGTGGTTTAATCAACACTTCGACCCGGCGGTTTTTCGAGCGCCCTGCTTCGGTGTCGTTCGTCGCAATCGGTTTGTATTCTCCGTAGCTAGCGAGCGTGAACTGGCTAGGGTTCAAAGCATCGTTTGTCAACAGGCCGCGCATGAAAGCCGTGGCCCGGGCTGAACTGAGTTCCCAGTTCGACGGGAACCGGGCCGTGTTGATCGGGATGTTATCGGTGTGACCCGATACGACAATCTCACGGTTACCGGCTTTTTCCAGGATACCGCTAATCGAGCCGGCCACCGTTCTAGCCTCGGCGTCAAGCGTCGCTTCCCCCATACTGAACAAGGCTCGGTCTTGAATCGTCAAAACGAGACCGCTTGAGTTGATGGTCGCTTCAATCTCTTGTTCGAGCCCGTTCTTTTTGATGTATTGATTGACCTCTTCTTTTAACTCATCCAGTTTGGCGAGCTCATATGTCCGAGGATTCGCCGTCGTATCTGTCTTGTTCGTACGGCTGATGTCACTGTTCGAGGCGGTTGACGCTTGGAACACGCTCGTCCCGCCAGAGAACACTTGGTTAAAGGATTGAGACATTTTCTCGAGCTTCGTCTGGTCGATGTTACTCGAGGCGAACAAGACGATGAAGAGGGCGAGTAAGAGCGTCAATAAATCGGCGTAAGGGATTAACCAACCTTCCGGGATATGTTCCTCATGATCATGCTTCTTTTTGCGCTTCATAGTCGGCTCGCTCCTTTGGAGACAAATACACAGACAATTTATCTTCTAACGTCTTCGGAGACTCCCCACTTTGAATCGAGAGAATTCCTTCAATCATCATCTCTTTGATGATGACCTCGCTCTTCGAATACTGCTTTAATTTATTGGCGAACGGGAACCAGAGGACGTATCCTGTGAAAATCCCGAACAACGTCGCGACGAACGCGGCTGAAATCGCGTGACCGAGCTTTTCGATATCAGACAAATCTTTTAGGGCCGCAATCAAACCGATAACGGCTCCAAGAACGCCGAGTGTCGGCGCGTACGTGCCGGCTTGGGTAAAGATGTCCGAGTTCGCTTTATGGCGTTGCTCCATGTTCTCGATATCGCGCGACATGACCTCGGCGATATATTCGGATGGTTGGCCGTCGATGACCATCATCATCCCTTGTTTCAAGAACGGCTCTTCAACTTGTTCGAGCGCTGTCTCGAGCGACAAGAGTCCTTCTTTACGCGCTTGCGTCGACAAGTCGACGAACTGTGTCAAAAGCCCGGATTTACTTGGTAACTCCTGCTTTTTGAAGAGAATTCCGAACAACTTCGGTACGTTTTGCAGCTGTTCTTTGGAAACGGCGATACTGACCGCGGCCGCTGTCCCGACAAAAATAATGACGAGTGCTGCCGGGTTGATGAGCGGGGCAATCCCGGCTCCTTTCAATACCATCCCTCCGACGAGGGTGAGGAACCCAAGTATGAGTCCTACTAACGTGACGACATCCATGTCTATGTTTTCCACCTTTCTAAAAAAAAATCAGGAGACAAAAAAAGCGAGAGACTTAACTCGTCTCCCGCAAATGCGTTCCCGATGGTTAAGCGCCGTTTTCGTCAATCAGCATTTGGATGCTGATATTTCGTTCTTCACGCTCTATATCGGTTAACACGTCGTATTTTTTTAATAATGCGTACAATTGATTCACAACTTCTTGATCAAGTGACCAATGTAGCAGTTCTTCGAGCTGGAAATAAAGATGGGCGGGCATGCATTGTGACTGACGCTCCAACCTTCGCGAGACATCCGTTAGCGAATGATCTACCGTACTAGGGTCCACGGTTTCATTCAACCTCCTCAACATTCATAAAGTCTATCTCTCATATTACCAAAAAATCTGGCAAACAGTTAGCGATACATTTTTCTAGTTGGCAATTTTATAAGTGAGGAGTAGTATGAGCCTTAGAAAACTTGATTTGAAGGAGATAGCGAGATGCGACATCGATTGACCGTACGGGAATTGCGCATAAAACGAATTGAGGCGCTTTACCGGCTCGTGTTTGAAAAGCCGGCCCGTTTTATCGCGACAGGCTTTTTGCTCGCCATTTTTTTAGGGGCGACGTTACTCTATATGCCGTTCGCACAGACACAGCCCGTGTCCTGGATTGATTGTCTGTTTATCGCGACGTCGGCCGGAACGGTGACCGGATTATCGACAATTGATATTGGGACTTCCTTTAATACGTTCGGTGAGCTCGTCATCGTCGCCTTGATTCAAATCGGCGGTTTAGGTTTTATGACGGTCGCGCTCATGCTGCTTAGTGTGCTCGGAAAGAAAATCGGTTTAAAGCAGCGCATCTTGCTCCAAGAATCACTCAACTTGTCGGGTCCCGGCGGCACGGTCCGTCTCGTCCGCAACATCGTCTTCACGACGCTCATCGTCCAGTTTCTCGGCATGTTGTTTTTAACGGTCGAACTGTACAGCACCGGTGAGTATCGCTTTGGTGAGGCGCTGTATTATGGCTTTTTCCACGCGGTCTCAGCGTTTAACAACGCCGGGTTCGCCCTATGGCCGGACAATTTGATGCAGTTCGAGCAGAATACGGCCATTGTGATCACGATTGCTGTGCTGCTCATGATTGGGGGTCTCGGCTTCACGACCATCGCGGATGCGACCGAGGTGAAGCGTTGGAAGCGCCTCGCCCTCCATTCGAAAATCATGATTGCCTCGCTTGCCATCGTCAACGGGATTGCCTGGTTCTCGCTCATGTTGTTTGAGTGGGTATCGAATGAGGGCGGACTGTATGGCCGTCCGTTCGGAGAAGCGATGCACGTCACCTTCTTCCAGGCTGTGACGACACGGACCGCAGGCTTCAATACAATCGACCTCACGACGATGGCGCCGATCTCAATCGGGGTCGTCTTGATTCTCATGTATATCGGTGCTGGAGCCGCTTCCACTGGGTCTGGGATTAAAGTGACGACCGTAGTTGTCATCTTGGCCGATATGTGGGCGTTCATCGTCGGGAAAAAAGAGACGGTCATCCTCGAGCGGACGATTGACGCGTTCCAAATTAAAAAAGCGTACATCGTGGCTATTACGAGTTTCTTCTTCATCTTATTGATTACCGCACTGACTATCTTGACGAACGGTCATATTCCGGCGACAGCACTCTTGTTCGAGACAGTCTCGGCCTTCGGGACGGTCGGGTTATCACTCGGGATCACGGCGGAACTGAACGATGCAGGTAAGAGTTTTATCATGTTCATGATGTTACTCGGTCGTGTCGGTTCGTTGACGATCCTCTTCACGGTCGCACGCCAGATGGACCGGAAGATTCGCTATCCAAAAGAGAAGTTGCTAATCGGATGACACAAAAAAAGCCCTAATTAGGGCTTTTTTTGTGTCTCGTAATAGGCAACGACTTTTGGCAGATAGTCCTTTAAATCCGGACAGACGATATCAGTGCCGCTGAGTGCGCGGAGCGTCTGTGTCGTATCGAAATGGACTTGATGCTTAAAGTAGGCGAGTAGCTCACGCGGAACGCCGTAACGTTCCGACAGATGTAGCGCCGAGAATCCGGTCTCCGCGACCGCATGCGGAATGGTCCCGCGTGGAGGGCGACCGAACATCTCTTCGTGAATCATACGGTACACTTCGCGGGCCCCGTGTGGAAACGGGTCGGTCAAATGAAACGTCCGCTTCAAACCGACCGGAGCGTGAGCGAGATAAGTGGTCGCCTCGACGACGTAATCATAAGGAACGAGGTTTACTTCGATATTCTGTCGTCCAATGTAAGGCAGCGGGGCAGCTTGACGAAGTTGGTCCATTAACTTTAAGACGAAATAGACCCCGTCAAACTTCTTCGTCTCGCCGGTCTCGCTATGGCCAATGACGATGCCCGGACGGATGATGGTCACCGGCATCGAGCCGAGCTCGCGCGAGACGATGGCCTCGGCCTCATACTTCGTCGCCTCGTAATGGTTTTTAAAACGAACGCGGTGCCATAACTCGTTCTCATAAACGGTCCCTTGACGGCGTCCAGACACATAGGCGGTGCTGAAGTAGACGTACCGCTTTAAATAGGGTGCCCGTTTCGCCAATGAGGTGATGTGTTTCGTCCCGAGCAAGTTGATGCGATATCCGACATCATAAGGGATGCTCAAATCGTAAGCGGCTGCCAAATGGAACACGTAATTCACTTCACGCTCGATGACGGAGCGCATGATTGGATCAAGCACGACTTCAGGTAGCGTGATATCGGCCTCGACGAGCACGAGCTGATCATCTCGTAACGACGTCGCTTCCAACAGCTCCTGTTTTAAAGCATGTGCGCCGGAACGTTCGGTCGGGAGGTGGAGTGCGTAAATCGTCCCAATCTGATTCGGCAATGACGCGAGGTGCGTGATCATCTTTCCGGCTAAAAAGCCGGGGAAACCGGTGAAAGCGTAATGGTTCATAGTGTCTCCTCCGCTAAGTCCAACGTGAACGTGAATGTCGAGCCAACGCCAACGCTCGATTCGACCTCGATACTTCCGCCGTGCGATTCGATGATTTCCTTACAGATGGATAGCCCGAGACCCGTCCCGCCGATTTGGCGTGTATCCGAGTTGTCGACGCGATAAAACTTCTTGAACAGCTCTTCGAACGCATGCTCCGGAATCCCGATGCCAAAGTCTTGAATCGAGACGTGGGCTTGATTTCGTTCTTTGCGCACCCGCACCTCGATTTCGTGATGGTTCGGCGAATATTTGATGGCGTTCGATAGCAGGTTGATGATGACCTGCTCGATGCGGTCCTGATCGGCGATGAGGTGGAGCACTTCATCGGCGTCATCAAAATGGATCGAATGGTTGCTCGTCTCGCGGAAGCGTTCGACGACGTCACGGACGAGTTCGTTCAAGACGAAATGGTCTTTCTTATACTCTTGATTGCCGTCTTCCATGCGCTGAATGTCGAGAAAGGCGTTCAACAGGTCGGTCAAACGCTTCGCTTCTTTCGCCATCGTCTTTAAGTAACGCTCGCGTTTCTCGGGATTCAAGTCGCGGCTAAGCATCAGCTCGATATATCCCGACAGCGACGAGAGCGGGGTGCGAAGTTCGTGTGAGACGGTGCTGACCAGTTCGTTTTTGATTTGGTCCATCCGCTCTTCCTCGGTCCGGTTGCGGAACACGAATAAGAAGCCGCTGTCCATTCCGATTTGGCGTTTTGTATCCATACCGGTCCCGTACATCTCGTAATACTGTTCATCCCGGTCGTTCGGTTGCGGGATGGAGAAACGCATCGACACTTCGCGGGCCGACCCGTCGAGTAATAAGTCGATTTTTTTCAACATCTCAGTGCGGTCGCGCGTACGGAACGTCGACAGGAGCGGAATCCGCTCTTGCATCTTGTTCGGGGCGATTCCTGGCAAATCGAGCAGGCGACGGGCGTGCACGTTCATAAACAGGACGCTTCCGTTCGATTCGGTCAAGACGAACGCTTCATTGGAGGCCTGTAAAATCGATTGGATGATATCTCGTTGCCGGGCGATGGCATTCTTCTCCCGCTCGAGCATCCGCTCGACTTTCTTCCGATCGCTAATGTCGCGCATGACGGCGACCCGGAGCGTCTGGCCTTGGAACGTCACTTCTTTCGGATACACTTCCATCTCGAGAAACGTCCCGTCCTCACGACGGCCGATGACCTCGTAAGGTGTCTGGATATGGTTCCGGATCCGGCGCAACACGTCGGCCCGATAGCCTTCAGCGATAAATTCAATCGTTTGGCGACCGACCATCTGTTCGGCCGGAATTCGGAAAATCGATTCGGCCGCCTTGTTCGCGTCTAAGATGGTCCCACCTTCGTGAAACAGCACGGCTTCGATAACTGATTCGGCGAACATGCGATACCGTTGTTCTTTGTGTAGCAATTCGCCTTTCAAGGCGATTTCGGGACTGACATCGAACACGAAAAAGAAGAAGCCGATGACGCGAGCTTGTTCGTACACCGGATGCATGAACAGCTTTCCAACGAAATGGGTCCGGTCTTTTCGTTGGAACTTCCATTCACGGTCGCCGCGGTCTAACGCCACACGCAGCATCTGTTCGAATGACAACAATCGCTCAGTCTCGTCTTGATAATGGGTCCGCTTCTCGCTCAGCTCGCGCGACTCGAATAGACCGAACGGGGTCATTTCGTAAAGTACTTCATGCGGCTCGTAACCGAACAGCTCGGTCGCCCCTTTATTGAAGCGATTGATTAACAGATTTGCATCGGTCATAACCATCGCCATGTCGAGTTCGGTGTGCATCATCGCTTCGAACGCGTTATGTTGGACCGTCACGCGCGTATCGAGCGGGAGAGGTTCAATCGATAAGATATAGACGTCACCGTTCGGGATAGCGTGGATGCGGATTGTCGGCATCTCGTACGTCCAAGGCAAGCCTTGCTCCATTCGTCTCGATAGCTCCATCGTAATCGGTGATTGGTTGACCATATGAAAGATGTTTGTTCTCGTTTGTAAGTCTTCAGGGAATTGCTCTAAAAATGGCCGGTTCGCTTGGACGATTGTCCCGTCCGTCATGATTAACGCTACACCGTAAGGCAAGGCGTGCAGTAATTCGTTTTGGAGATGTCCTCGGTTCTCCATTAACGATGATCCCTCCTTCTGTATGTCACACGGGTACATCTTCAATACATTCGACAGCTCCCCCTTTGTTTTCCTGCCTCCAAACGGTAAAGTGAAGACAAGAACAGATAGAGAGGACGATAGATGTGAAGGGAATGGGGCTCAGCTTGTTGATCGCCATCGGATTATGGTGGGGAGATGCGCCGATATGGAGTATCGTCGCGTGTTTAGGAATCGGCCTGCTCTGGCTCATCTGGCGCATGCGTCTGTCGACGATTCACCGCATCGATCGGATGGACGGTCGTGAATTTGAATTGTTTTTAGAAGAAGTGTTCACCGCACTCGGTTACACGGTGACGGTGACGCCGGCGTCGCGTGACTTCGGGGCGGACCTGCTCCTTGAAGCGGAGGACGGATGGTCAATCGCGGTCCAAGCGAAACGTTATGAAAAAGCGGTCGGGCTTGAGGCAGTCCAACAAGTCGCAGCCTCCGTTCCATACTATGGGGTGAACGAAGGTTGGGTCGTGACGAACTCCTCTTATACCGATAGTGCATACGAATTGGCGGAGCCAAATCAAGTTCGTTTGATTGCAAGAACGGAGCTCGAAGAGATGTTGAAACAGGCCGGTTTCAAGCGATAATATCAGGCGTGTTCACAAGTTTGACAGAATGGCGGATTGTGTCGAAGAAAAAGGGGTTGTCTTTTTCACGAATAGGTGCAATAATCATCTTCGTCATATGAAATATGTAGTCGCTGAAACGAGAAAACGCGACGCACAGTACCAATTTGGGGTTTCATAGAAATACCAACCAAACACACACAAATCAACGGTTGGAACGTATTAGGAGGAAAAGCGGTGCGCAAATTAATTTATGTAAAAGGTTGCGTCTTTACGCAAGGCGAAGCGACCATTTATGACGAGACAAATGATGCGATCGGATCTGTTCACCGCGACGCGGAGGGCAGTGTTCAAGTGCACAACTTGTCAGGCCGTCAAATCGCTCACGGGAAGTATATCCCGAACTGTCAGAAGTGGGTCGTCATGAACCACGACGGACAAGCGATCGGTCAGTTGAAGGACAAATTCTCGTTATTCGGGAAAAAGTGTGAGTACAACGTCTACGAACGCGGTCTCTATACGATTCAATACGATGTCGAGCGTTACAAGTTCAGCGTTCGAGACAAAGCAGGTAAGCTTGTGGCGGAACTCCGCAAACAAGACGATGATTGCTTCTGCCTGACGAAAGAGGCCGACCAACTCTCGATGTTCGAGTTGTTGTCTGTCCTTAAAACGTTGACAGTCAAATCACGGATGCCAATCGCGGTATCGGTGTAACCAATATGACGAACACCAGTCACTGCGACTGGTGTTTTTTTCTAAAAAAAAGCCTCATTCGACGAAAATCAAATGAAGCGGTTCAAATAGTGTTTTGCCTCGATCTCGAGTGTCGTCACGCGATGGGCGTATAGACAGAGTTTGAGGACGTGCAAGATGTTCGGGTGGGTGACCCCCATCTTTTCAATCGAGCGCTTCGCACGCGTGTCGAGGAGCTCGATCGGGCTCGTCGACTTGGCGTACTCGGCATAGAGACGATAAAAGTCAATGGGCGAGATGAGGTCGTCCTCGTCGCGGTCAGGATTGTTGAAGATGAGTGCGAGGAGAGAACTCGTCTCTTCAAGTGAGAACAAGTGCTTCAAATCATCCAGCAAATAAATGATAGCCGCTTGTTGGAGCGAGTATTTCTTTCCGACCCGGGGGACCCCGATGATTTTGCGGACTTCTCGCTTCGTCCAGTTTTGAATCGTGGTCGCGGATAAATGCTCTCCGGTCAACGTGTTCGCCAAAGCGACGATTTGATTGATTGACAGTCCGTTCTTTTCAATATGAAACAAGTGGATTTTGCGAAGCTCTTTCGGGAAATGCTCGCGCACGTCCTCGGGAAAGAGCGAGATGGCCCGGTCAACGTCGCCAACCCGCATATAGTGAAGGCAATCAGCCAAAGTTTGAATCGAAATTGCGTCGCGCATACAGGCATCCTTTCTATAGCCGCCTTCGTTCGTTGGCTATACAGTCATTTGACCTCATTCTACCAAATGTTTGAAAAGGAAGCTAGGCTATCGCTCGATTAAGGTATAATGAAAACGTACAAAAAAATGTAGATAAAGGTGGTTCATCGATGAATGAATGGGTCAGTTCCATCCTGTCCATCGTCATTGTCCTGGTGTTTCTCGTCGGTCTTGAACAGATTGGCAAACGCCTCGGCTGGACGGATGAGACAATTCGTAAAAGTGTACATATCGCGGTCGGCCATTGGTCGCTGCTTGCAGTTTGGTTAATGGAAACTTGGTACGTCGCCGCCGTGCCGCTCGTCTTTTTCACGTTCGCGAACGCGTTCCTTCTTTATAAGAGTCCGTCACCGGTTCATCAGACGGAACGTAAATCGCTCGGCACCGTCTATTATCCGATCGCCTTGCTTGTCATCCTGTTCTTCTTCTTTGAATCAGAGCCGCTCGCCTTTTTGGCAGGATCGCTCGTCTTGGCTTGGGGCGATGGCCTGGCCGCGCTCATTGGTCGGAAGTACGGGACAGTGACCTATGATTTATACGGACAGAAGCGCTCGTTCCAAGGTAGCATGGCCATGTTCCTCAGCTCGTATGCCGTCCTCTTTTTATTATTTTTGTGGGATGATATTCCACTTTGGCAAGTGGTAACATATGGATTCATTATTTCAATCGTTGCCACACTCACAGAAGCAATTTCGTATCGAGATTGGGATAACTTTACAATTCCTATCGTCGTGGCCGTTGCTACATCATTATTGTTATAAATCAATTCCTTCATTGTAAAGAAAACGTTGCTTGTCACCCCTGTCAAAGATTTGTATACTGTGTTTCGTACTGAAATCATTCAGTGACGTGCCTGCCTCTCTCTTGACGAACCGAGGCATGCTTTAAAATTGAACGTAAAGGATTGAGGCAACGCATGAGCTTTTTAAATCAACTACTCACTATCATTCCGGCCGATCGCGTGAAGCAAGATGAGCCGCTGTCGGCACACACGTATACAAAATTAGGTGGGCAGGCCGATTATTTCGTGGCCCCGCACACGTATGAAGAAGTTCAAGCCGTGCTTGAGCTCGCCCATCGCGAGAGCGTCCCAGTCATGATTCTCGGGTTCGGGTCGAACTTGATTGTCCGTGACGGAGGCCTTCGTGGCATCGTCTTAAACTTGAACGAACTGAAAACGATTCGTCGAGACGGGAATCAACTGATCGCCCAAGCCGGTGCGGCCATCATCGACGTCTCACGTCAAGCGTTGACCGAAGAGTTATCTGGCTTAGAATTCGCCTGTGGCATCCCGGGAACGGTCGGTGGCGCGGTGTATATGAACGCAGGCGCCTACGGTGGAGAAACGAAAGACGTCATCACGAGTGCGGTCGTGTTGTCGCCTGAAGGGCAGCTCATGACACTTACGAAAGACGAGCTCGATCTCGACTACCGGACGAGCCGGATTTCGAAAGACGGGTTGATTGTGCTCGAAGCGACGTTTGAACTCGAGCCGCTCGGCTATGAAGCGATCAAAGACGTCATGGACGACTTGACGTACAAGCGCGAGTCGAAGCAACCGCTCGAGTATCCATCATGCGGTAGCGTCTTCAAACGACCACCGGGCTACTTCGCCGGCAAATTGATTCAAGACTGTGGCCTGCAAGGGAAGCGGATCGGTGGAGCGGAAGTCTCACTCAAACATGCCGGATTCATCGTCAATATCGATGAAGCGACAGCGACTGAGTACATCTCGCTCATCCGTCACGTCCAGGCGACGGTAAAGGAGAAGTTCGAGATTGAGCTTGAACCAGAAGTGAAAATCATCGGTGAGGACATCGCCGTCGAGAACGCATAAGCATGAAAACGCTCGAACCGATTGGTTCGAGCGTTTTTGAATGGGACGAGGACAACAAAAAAGCCGCCAGCAACAATGCCGACGGCTTTACGTTTACGCTTGTAGTTGCTTCGTGATGGCTTCGACTGGAGCGACAAACGTGTAGCCGAGGTCGCGGGCGACGGCTTCATACGTGACCGTCCCGTCGATGACGTTCAATCCTTTAAGCAAGGCTGCGTTCTCGCGGAGTGCTGGGAAAATCCCTTTTTGTGCGCACTCGACGATATACGGCATCGTCGCGTTCGTCAAACCGAGTGTCGACGTGCGTGGGACGGCACCTGGCATGTTGGCGACGGCATAGTGTTGAACCCCGTAACGCTCGTACGTCGGCGCGTCATGCGTCGTGATATGGTCGATGGTTTCGCAGATTCCGCCTTGGTCGATGGCGACATCAACGATGACCGAACCGGGTGACATCTGTTGGACCATTTCTTTCGTGACGAGCTTCGGTGCTTTCGCGCCTGGAATGAGGACGGCACCGATGACAAGGTCACTTTCAGCGACTTGTTTGGCGATGTTATAGCTGTTTGAGATGAGTGTGTTGATTGTGTTGCCGAACTGATCATCGATTTGGCGCAGGCGAGCCGGGCTGATATCCATAATCGTGACGTTGGCACCAAGACCAATCGCGATGCGGGCGGCATTCATCCCGACGACACCGCCCCCGATGACGGTGACGTTCGCACGTGGTACGCCTGGCAGGCCAGACAAGAGAATCCCTTTTCCACCGTGCGGTTTTTCAAGGATTTGGGCGCCGATTTGAGCAGCCATCCGTCCGGCCACTTCGCTCAT
The DNA here is from genome assembly GCF_018618335.1 of Exiguobacterium sp. s152. Taxonomy (NCBI): domain Bacteria; kingdom Bacillati; phylum Bacillota; class Bacilli; order Caryophanales; genus Exiguobacterium; species Exiguobacterium sp. s152. The sequence goes on along the minus strand of NZ_JACSLX010000004.1, from coordinate 27,655 downwards.
CGGTGTGAGGAGCGGCAATGTGCGGTCGATCTCGACCGTCTCATAGGCGATAGCCGTCACACCAGAATCGACGAGTGCTTTCGTGAGTTCTGGTTCGGCCGCCAAATGCAAGTAAGTGAAGAGGGTCAAGTCAGGACGGAAATAACGATATTCCGATGGTTGCGGTTCCTTTACTTTCAACGCCAATTCCACGTTTACCCAAACGTCTGCGGCTGTGTCGACGATGGTTGCCCCCGCATCGACATACTCCATATTTGTGAAGCCGCTACCGACGCCCGCTTCCGTCTCGACGAGGACCTCGTGTCCAAGTTCAGTTAATACGGCTGCACCCATTGGCGTCAAGGCGACGCGGTTTTCGTTGTTTTTAATCTCTTTCAATACCCCGATTTTCATGTAAAGTTCCCCTTTCTCTACTGACACAATTTGTTCACACCTTTAGTATAGACCCATCCGAAAACGCTGTCTTTAGCATGGATTCTAAAAGTGATAACGCCCACTTTGTGAAAAAACACAAAGTAGGCGTCAATCGTCTTGGCGGTATTGACCGGCCTTAATGGCGAGATAAACGGCGGCCCGTTCAGGGAGCGAGACTTGTGTGATGTTCGTCAGTTCTTCAATCCGCCGAATCCGGTAGAGCACGGTGTTCGGATGGATGTGAAGATGAGCGGCGACACGCTTGACGTTCCCATCAAAATAGAAATACCATTCGAGCGTCGTGACGAGCTCGGTATGATGCGTGACGTCATACGCCTGTAGGCGCTCGATGGTCGGATGCGTCTCGAGACGAAGCCCGATGCGTCGGGCCAAATCGGGAACGAGCTGATAAATTCCGATCTGTTCGAACGTGCGCGATGTCGCAAGCTCATACGGGAACTTTCGGCGAAGCGACGTAACGCGTCGTGCTTCTTCCATCGCCGCATAGAGCATATCGCTCTCAAAAAAGCGTCGACTGATGCCAAGACGCGGCTCCGCTTCAATGAACTTGTCTCGGAGCTGACTTTCAAAACGGTCAGCCCACTGTAAGAGCGCCGCTTCTTCCTCGGCCAAGTCCGATTTCATATAATGCCAGACGAGTAGTTGCTGGCCATCGATAGCGTGCAGGACGACTTCAATCGCTTGCTGGGTCGCTAATACATAAAACAGTCGTTCCGCCAGTTGTGGGGTGACCGGCTGGGCACATTCAATTACGGTGAGGCGGCTGGCGACGGCAATCGGTGCGAGCTCATTCAAGCGGTCGCGGTGGGGTGGCGATAAGACGGGAGTGGCCAGCACTTCTAAAAAGAAGCGTTCCAATTCGGCATCGATGCGCCGCTCGTGCATCGCGATGGTCATCAGTAGCTTTTTGGCGATGTTCGCTCCTTCTTGTAGGACGGTGAGTTCTTGTTCCGAGAACGGCGTCGTTCGGGCCAGGCTCCAAATGTAACCGAGCACGTCACCTTGTTGTTTGATGACGACGGCTGCTCGTTCGCCTAGTCCGACAGCCATTCGAGCAGGGATGACGACCGGTTCGTCACGGTCAATCACTTCTTGAAGAATCCCGCTTTCCCATAAGTCCTCGATGACCGCCTCCGGGACACGGCGGCCGATAATCGTCGCGATACGTGCCGGATCGGTCGAGTCGGGATGGGTGCTATAGGCCAGTAACTGATGGTGTCGGTTTTCAATCGTGATGGGGGCCCGAATCGCTTGTCCGATTGCTTCGGCGAGCGTATCGAGCGACTCATAAGATTTCTGCAAAAAAGGCATGTCGATTCCTCCTCTCTTTCACTATACCGTCTCTGTTGTGAAAGTTCACAAAAAGATGGTGAGTTTTTAGAAGGAGGAACGACATGCCTGCATCATTCACATTAAATTGGGAAAAACAGTCCGACCACGAGACCGAGCAAGGCACCGACGATGACTTGGAACGGGGTATGACCGACCAGTTCATTTAAGATGGGCGTCTCGTGCTTGATTCCTTTGAAGTAGTCGTTTAACAAGCGGGCCTGGAATCCGACCGCCTGACGCACACCGGTCGCATCGTACATGACGATTGTCGCAAAAATCAAGGCGAGCGCGAACATGCTGGAATCGAGCCCTTCGATTCGACCGATGACGGTCGCTAAGGCGACGACGGTCGAAGAGTGGGAACTTGGCATCCCACCCGAGGCAAACATGATTTCTAATTCAAAATCTCGTGTTTTAATGAGTTCGGTTACGAGCTTAGCTGCTTGTGCGATGAACCAAGCGAGCAAGGCGGCGAGTAAAGGTTCGTTAAAGAGCAATCGATTCACTTCCTGTCTGACAATGGTATCTACACTATACCCGATTCTGTCATCGGCTAGACGTAAAGTTTCTGTCAAAAAAGCACCCCGAGCATAGGCTCGAAGTGCTTTCTGGTCGATTTTTGTTACCCGACGACGCCTTCAGTCTCCTGAAGTTTGTCCGCGATATTCTCGATGATATAGCGGTTGCGTGGATGCTCCTGGCACTCTTTCGAGCATGAACGCATTTGTTTTGGTTCACACTCTTCACAACAGAAGTGTTGGGCATTACACACCGGGTTGGCACAATTAACGTAGCGGACCGTCTTCGTTCCGCAGTGCATGCACTCCGAAACAACGGACGGGTTGACCGTGTTGACCGGGACGTTGATGCGCTCGTCAAAGACGTAAAGCTCACCTTCCCAGTCCTCGCCTTTCGTGGCTTCGTCTTTGCCGTACATGGCGACGCCGCCTTTAAGGTGGAAAATGTTGTCGTGACCTTGGTCACGCATATATGCGGTAAATTTCTCGCAACGGACGCCTCCGGTACAGTACGTGAGTAACGTTTTCCCTTCGTAGAGGTCCTTGTTCTCTTCGAGCCAATCTGGCATGTAACGAGAAGCCTCTACATCGATTTTGATCGCGTTTTTAAAGTGACCAAGATCGTACTCGTAGTTGTTACGAACGTCGAGGATGACGACATCGTCGCGATTCATCATCTCTTTCCATTCTGCCGGTTCGAGGTATGCACCGTGCTGTTTAGGCACGTCGAACTCACCATCAAAGCGCCACGTCACAAGCTCTTTCTTATGACGGACAAAAATTTTCGAGAACGCATGCTCTTCGACTTCATCGATTTTGAACTCGATGTCGCTGAATAGCGGGTTCGCTTTCAAGTCGTTCATGTATTGCTCGGTCTGTTCCCAAGTCCCAGAGCACGTCCCGTTGATTCCTTCGGAAGAAATCAAGATGCGTCCTTTGATGCCGAGATCCTTGCAATACTTGAGGTGCTCTTGTGTGAGCGTTTCTGGGTCTTCGATATTGACGTACTTATAGTACAGCAAGACCCGCATTGGTTTTGTTTCCATGTGTGTTACTCCCCTGTGTTCAGTTTTTTGCAGGAAAACGAACGTTGGGTTGTGTCGTTCGACGAACGGACTTGCCTGCAACCACAAGTCCATATTATATGATAGATATCACAGCGGAATTTCGCAAATACTTTTTATTTTTTTACGGCGGTGGGCAGGGGGATGCGTCTTCCTGAGCGAAATCGGGTAAAAAGGAATAACGAAAGTTGAAGGTGGAAACTGACATGCTGACATCACTCCAACAATATATTTTAAACTTGATTGAATGGCTACAAGGACTTCCAGGCGGACCTTGGGCAGGACTTGGGGCACCGTTCCTGGAGGCGATCTTTCCATTTCTCCCACTCGTCCTCATCATCTCGGCGAACGCAGCGACATATGGATTTTTGCTTGGGACGTTACTGTCTTGGATCGGGAGTTTGCTCGGAACAATTCTTGTGTTTGTAGCTGTTCGCTACGTGTTCCGAAAGCCGATGACGCGGTGGCTCGAGAGACATAAGCAAGGCGTCTATTGGCTCGAACGCATCAAGCACATGAGTCCGGTCTCACTCGGGTTTCTGTACTCGCTCCCGTTTATTCCGGTCAGCTTGATCACATACTTACTCGCGCTCATTCAAATGCCGCTCCGTACGTTCATCATGGCGGCCGGGTTCGGCAAGTTGCTCGTCGTCTTGATTTTCTCTGTCATTGGCGACCAGTGGGAAGAGTTTATCCAAAGCCCGTTCCGATTATCGATGCTCGTCTTATTACTGATTGTCCTATGGGCCATCAGCCGTGGACTCGAAGAACTGCTTAAACGGCGTGCCTTCAGAAAACGGAACGAGCAGCTGAAACGTGAACTTGAAGCGAAACGACAAACGACCTTGTGAAGCGACTGCTTCACAAGGTCGTTTTCGTTAAGCGCGTTTTTTGAAACGCGGGAAGTTGAAGGCGATGGCCAATCCTCCGCAAATGAACAACAAGAACGGATAGAACATATACGGAACGAGCGCCGGTGACGCTGTGTTCGTCAGTTCGGCCGCAATGAGAAGCTGTGCCCCATAAGGCAACAGACCTTGGACCCCACACGAGAAGATATCGAGTACACTCGCTGACTTTTTACGTTCGATGTCATAATCGTCGGCGATGTTCGCGGCGAGCGGACCAGCCACGAGAATCGAAATCGTGTTGTTCGCCGTCGCGACGTTTGTCGCACTGACGAGCCCGGCGATGCTCCACTCCGCGCCGGCCCGTCTTTTAATTCGGGACGTGAGCGCGTCACGCAAGTACGTGAGTCCGCCGTTATGCGAGATGAGTCCGACGAGCCCACCCATGAGCAATGTCAGGAGTGAAATCTCGGCCATGCCCATCATGCCGTCCGCCATGGCGGTGACGCATGTGGTGACGGCTAGACTGCCGTCCAACAGACCGATGATGCCGGTCAGGGCGATGCCGCCGAGCAAGACGAGGATGACGTTCATTCCCGTCAAGGCGAGCACGATGACCGCAAGGTACGGAATCAGCTTATACCATTCAAACGCTGCCGGCTCGATGGTCGATTCACCGCTCGATAAGACGGCGAGCAAAATCGTTGTGATGACGGCTGCCGGCAAGACGATCCAAAAGTTAGTCCGGAACTTGTCGCGCATGTTCGTCCGTTGGGTGCGGACGGCTGCAATCGTCGTGTCCGAAATGAACGACAAGTTATCACCGAACATGGCACCGCCAACGACGGCCGCTGCTGCGATGGCGATATTGACGCCGCTCTCCTCATGGATGCCGAGGGCAATCGGCGCCAGTGCGGCAATCGTCCCGGTCGATGTGCCCATCGCCATTGAGATGAAGGCCGCGATGACGAACAGGCCGCTCAAGAGGAGCGAAGGCGGTAATAACGTCAATGCCGCATTGACGGTCGCATCAATCGCCCCGATTGCTTCGGCGACGCTTGAAAACGCGCCGGCGAGCAAGAAGATGAACACCATGATCAAGATGCTTGGGTTGCCGGCGCCTTGGGCGACACGTTCGACCGTCTGGGTGACGCTTCCTTTCGTCATCATCGCCGCGACGATGACGGCAATCAAGGCCGCAATCAAGACGGGAAATTTATAAAAATCGTCATAGTAGATGCCTGCCCCGATAAAGAAGACGAGGAAGACGAGTAAGGGCAAGAGCGCCCATTTGTTAGCTGTTGGTTGTTCCAATCGATTCACCTCATTCATAAAAATAAAAAGAGAGCCTTCTGAAAAAAGGCTCTCTCTACAAGAAACACTTTTTTCATCTTTCGAGCAGACCGCTCGCTGGATTTGGCACAGGTTACCCGCTGCCGAGACGTCATCGGGCCAGTCCCTCAGTCTCTCTTGATAAAAAAGTTGTGATATTTAGTTATAAGACACGTTCCCTAACGTACCTGTTTCAAATCTGCTTGTCAATAGCAACCCCCCACGCGATGCACGTGGGGGCGAGTCAGGACGTCAAAAAATTGTAATGGGCGACGCGGTTGCGTCCTGCGTACTTCCCGCCGACGTAAAGCGCTCGGTCGGCGTTGCGAATCGTATCGTCTAGTCGTTTGTCACCGAACGCTTGAATCGTATCGACGCCGATTGAGGCGGTCACTGGGATATCGATTCCGTCAACGTGGAATGGTTTGGTTTCGATTTGTTGACGGATGCGCTCGGCAATCTCGACGGCGGCTTCGACATCGCATCGGTTCAAAAGCAAGATGAACTCCTCGCCGCCATAACGGGCTGCGAAATCATCGGTGCGGAGCACTTGGCGGATGCGGCGACCAAACTCTTGGAGCACGCTGTCTCCGACTTGATGACCGTGCGTGTCGTTGATTTTTTTGAAGAAGTCGATATCGAGCATTGCGACGGAAATCGGGTACATCGAGCCGTCCGAGATTTGTTGAATCCCGTATTCATAAAAAGCCCGTGCATTGGCAAGCAACGTCAAGCTGTCCGTCCGGCTCTCGGTATAGAGGCGGTCGCGTTCATGACAACGACTGATCGTTCGATTGAACGATTTGAGCAGTTTGACAATCTCACGTTGAATGATGGGCGGATAGCCATAGACGTGCTCGCCGGTCATGACGAGCCACGTGCGGATGCCTTCGATTTCCTCGGAACGGACCGAGATGAAGCTATGATAGTCTTCATCGAACTCGTTCGATAACGGGGCGTCCCATTCAAAGCGCATCTCATACTCGACCGAGGCTTCGTTCGGATAGGTTGCATCGAGTAAATCAAAGACGACGTGGCGATCGATCGGCTGGCGCGTCTTTAAATCAAAGTAAAGTGTGCGATCGAACAGTTTGAACTCGACGAACCCTTCGTCGTACTCGTTGAGTCGTTCACATTGACTGAGGAACACCTCAATCGCTTGCGCCTCGCTTTGTGACAACGACACGGCTTCTTTTGCCTCATCATATTGTTCAATCAACGATTTGAAGGCGTCTTGCCGACCTTTCTGGATGATGAGCCGCTTAATAAAGAAGGTGAGTGCGGCGGCGATACTGCTGACGACAAGCAAGTTCGTCTCACGGAAGAGCGAGGCTGCTAAAATGAAGACGAGACTGACGATATACGTGTAAAACGCGATGTTTAGAAAGTCGCGGACCGGGATATCGACACGGAACCACCAACCGACTTGATACTTTTGTACGACCGTGTTTAAGATGATGGCCACAATCAAGCCGGCAAGCGGCAGAAACGAATCTTGGGAATAAAAACCGAGACCGGTCACACCACCGAGTGCCAAGTAGACGCTGGCCGGGATGGCGATTTCCAAAAACGACGTGATGGCGTTCCACGGATACGTAAAACGGAACCGTCGAAGCGCGACGCGCGGTTTCAAGTTGACGAACTGGAAGACGAGTAGTCCAATCTGATTGACGAACAGCGCTGTCTCAAAATCAAAGAATAAAAAAATAATTAAGACGATACTTTCTGAAAAGGTAAAGTAGACGCCTTTCCGTTCAATGGAGTCCATTTGAAAAGTAATGACGAGCAACGCAATCAAGATGAACGGTAACGGCTCGATGGCCGGCATGTTTAATACGCCTGTAGCGAACAAGATGAGGGTCAAACTGAATAGCATACTCCAAATACTCCAACCGAGGACGGACATCTTGCGGAAATGGTTCATGGTTCCCTCCTATGTGGGAAAAATTCAATTATGTATGGTAGAAGATTCGGCACAATCACGCCCGAGTCCTGCCTATCCACCATAATGGCGGAATTCTAGCATTGAGTCTATATGAAATATCCTCTATAATGAAATTGCTTTTCAACCACATAGACGAAAGTCGATGAAAAAGAGAGTAACGATCGTTCCGTCAACAAAGCGACCTAGGGATTGGTGAGAGCCTAGGCTGACAAACATCGCGAAACGCACTTTTGAGATGCTATCCGAACTTGAGTAGGCGTAGCCGGGGGACCCCCGTTATCACCGATAAAGCGGTCTGCGTCAAGCAGGCAAGAAGAGTGGTACCGCGGGCCATCCCGTCTCTTTGCATCTGTGCAAAGGGCGTTTTTTTTATGAACAAATGATAAGGAGGAATTAGAATGAGTTATGAACGCAAATATGCGGAAGCCTTGTCCCGTGTCATCGGGGACGAGTTGACGCTCGACCAGATTGAAGCATTGATTGAAAAACCGAAACATGAGGCACACGGGGACCTTGCTTTCCCGTGTTTCCAACTTGCGAAAGCCTATCGTAAAGCACCGGTCATGATCGCGACGGATATCGCAAACGACTTGAACGATGAGTTGTTCACGAAAGTCGAGGCGGCCGGCCCGTATGTGAACGTCTTCTTGAGCCGTGACGTCGTCTCACAAGAAATCATCAACACGGTGCTCGATGAACAAGCGGACTATGCGACGCATGCGACACGCAACGAGACAATCGTCACCGATTTCTCGTCACCGAACATCGCCAAACCGTTCTCGATGGGACACCTTCGTTCAACGGTGATCGGGAATGCCATCAACCAAATCGCCCGTAAAAACGGTTATGACGTCGTCGGCATCAACCACCTCGGAGATTGGGGCACACAGTTCGGTAAACTGATGGTCGCCTATAAAAAATGGGGCGACGAGGAAGCGGTCCGGGCACATCCGATTGCTGAGCTCTTGAAGCTTTACGTCCATTTCCACGAAGAAGCGAAGACACAACCGGAACTTGAAGACGAAGGCCGTGCGTGGTTCAAGAAACTCGAAGACGCCAACGAGGAAGCGACTGAGCTTTGGACGTGGTTCCGCGAAGAATCACTCAAAGAGTTCCAAAAAGTATATGACCTCCTTGGTGTCGAATTCGACAGCTTTAACGGGGAAGCGTTCTATAACGACAAGATGGATCGCGTCGTCGCCATGCTCGAAGAGAAAAACCTTCTCGTCGAAAGTGAAGGGGCGATGGTCGTCTCACTCGAGGACGAGAACTTGCCACCATGCTTGATTAAAAAGAAAGACGGCGCGACGCTTTATGCGACACGCGACTTGGCAGCTGCCGTCTATCGTCATGAGACGTACAACTTCGTCCAGGCGAACTACGTCGTCGGCGGTGAGCAGGCGCTTCACTTCAAGCAGCTGTTCTCGGTTCTTCGTAAACTCGGCTACGACTTCGTCGACGGTATGCACCACGTGCCGTTCGGCTTGATTTTGCAAGAAGGGAAAAAGATGTCGACACGTAAAGGTCGCATCGTCTTGCTCGAGGAAGTGCTCAAAGAAGCAATCGAGAAAGCACAAGCGAACATCGCTCAGAAGAATCCGGAACTTGCGAACGCGGACGACGTGGCACGCATGGTCGGTGTCGGCGCGGTCATCTTCCACGATTTGAAGAATGAACGCATCAACAACATCGAGTTCGACCTCGATAGCATGCTCAAATTCGAAGGCGAGACGGGCCCGTACGTGCAGTACACGAACGCGCGTGCGAACTCGCTCCTTCGTAAAGGTAACTACGACGGCTCGACGTTCACTGGCGCAAACGACGACCACACGTGGGGTGTCGTGACGATGCTCAACGCGTTCCCACACGTCATCACACGTGCCCACGAACGTCGCGAACCATCAATCATTAGCCGTTACGTGCTCGATTTGGCGCAAGCGTTCAACAAGTATTACGGTCATGTCCGTGTCCTCGAAGAAGATGCAGGCAAACAATCACGTCTCGCCCTCGTCAAAGCGGTGACGATCGTATTGACAGAAGGACTCCGTTTGATCGGTGTTCAAGCTCCAGAAGAAATGTAAGCACAAATAAGGGACCCTTTTGAGGGGGTCCCTTTTCCTATGCCTTCATGCGTGTGACCGTCCGGGCTTTTGTATCATACAGACACCATTCCCGGTCGAAGATGACGGCGCCGACATTGATGACGTACCGTTTTTTCTTCAAGGTGAACGGCTTCCCGATTTCCCAGGGAATCGAGCGACCTTTCCGGTAAATCCCCGGAATATGGCTGTGTCCGATAAAGACGAGAGGATACTTCCCTTTCTCGACAAGCGGTTCCCAGTCCGGACTCCATTTCACTTGGTGTCCATGCAAGAATAGCGCCTCATCGAGCGTCGTCTGCTCCGGTAATAAGGCGATTCGTGTCTTGACCGGATGCGACACCACGAGCACTTCGTCAATCCGCTCTTCTTGATTGCCGCGCAGGCTAGGGAAGGTGAGGAGCGCCTCGTAGTCAGGGTCGTACGTCACGACATCGGACACTTCATGGAAGCGCTCGTTGCGCCGTTTCTTACCGATATGACACTCGTACAGATCGCCGAGGCAAAGGATGTGCTCCGTCTCGCGGAGGACCGACTCGAGCACGGCTTTCAAATCATCAAACGAACCATGTGGGTCACTGATGATGGCGAGTTTCATCGGTAGTTTGTGAATTGGGCATCGACGGACAATTCGAGCTCACGGACGAGCTGCATGACGGCTTGAAGGTCATCGCGCGACTTGGCTGTCACACGGATTTGATCGTCTTGAATTTGCGACTTCACTTTCAGTTTTGATTCTTTGATGGCGTTGTTAATTTTTTTTGCATCGTCTTTATCGATGCCGCTCTTCAATTTGACGCGTTGACGCACTGTGCCGCCGAGCGCACGTTCTACTTTTTGATAATCAAGGTTTTTCGTCGGTACGCCACGTTTAATCAATTTCGTGATCATGACGTCTTTCAATTGCTCGAGTTTGTAGTCGTCATCTGAGACGAGGACGAGGTCGCCGTTATCGAGTGACATCTCACTCTTCGAACCTTTAAAGTCGTAACGGTTCAAAATTTCTTTCTCGGCGATTTGAATCGCGTTCTTCACTTCTTCGAGGTTCATTTCTGACACAATATCAAAAGAATTGTCTTTTGCCATGTTTCATCCATCCTTTACAAGGGTTTTGTTATAATGATAGCAGATTTGAAGTAGTGAAGGAGTGAAAGAGATGGAACATACTATCGATCAACAGACAAATGTAGATTTAGACCATATGGCATATCACGGCAAAGACCTCGGGGTGACGTTTAAAAGTGACCTCATCCGGTTGCGGGTCTGGTCACCGGTTGCCGAAGAGATGACGGTAAAACTATACCGGACACCGCGAGCGCGGAAGTTCGAACGGTTGTCGTTAGAACGGGCCGAGAAAGGGACGTGGGTCATCGAACTCGATCGTGCTTTGTTTGAAGGTCAGTTTTATGTGTTCGAGGCGGTCGTAGCTGGGAAGCGTATCGAATCGCTCGACCCGTATGCAAAAGTCGTCGGGATCAATGGGAAGCGCGGGTGTCTGCTCGACCCATCTACGCTCAACCCAGACCATTGGGTCAAAGAACGTCCGCTCTTCCACTCGTCACAAGAAGCGGTCATCTATGAAGCGCACGTCCGTGATTTGACGAGTCATCCGGACAGTGGTGTCATGCATCGCGGGAAATTCCTCGGGATGACCGAAGTCGGAACGAAGACACCGACGGGTTATCCGACGGGTCTCGACTATATTACCGGGCTTGGCGTCACGCATCTCCAACTCATGCCGTTCTTCGATTACGGTTCAGTGAATGAGTCACGCGAGAGTGAGGCGAATTATAATTGGGGCTATGACCCGGTCCACTATTTTGCCGTCGAAGGCTCATACGCTTCCTCAGCGGATGATCCGGCCGCTCGCATCATCGAGTTGAAAGCAATGATTCAAGCGCTTCACGATCGTGGCATCCGTGTCATCATGGACGTCGTGTTCAACCATACGTATGATGCATTGACGACGCCGCTCGGACAGTTCGTACCGGACTACTATTACCGCTTGAACGAGGACGGTACGCTCGCCGACGGTTCGGCGTGCGGGAACGATACGGCGTCCGAACGGGCGATGATGCGCAAATTGATCGTTGAATGTGTGTCGTATTGGGCGAAAGAGTTCATGATTGATGGCTTCCGCTTCGATTTGATGGGACTTCATGACGTCAAGACGATGAACCAGGTCCGCAGGGCGCTCGATCGCGTCGACCCATCGATTCTCGTGACCGGAGAAGGCTGGGATCTCGACACACCGCTTCCGGTCCGTAAAAAAGCGAACCAACATAACGCCCACAAGATGCCGCGCATCGCCCAGTTCAACGACGCGATTCGCGACGGTGTCCGTGGGGATGTGTTCATCGAAGACTTGCCAGGTTGGATCAGCGGCAACGCGGATATGACGGCGGACGTCAAACGTGGGATTGCCGGTGCAGTCACGAGCCAAAGTTTTGCTGACGAACCGAACCAAGTCGTGAACTATGTCGAGTGCCATGACAACTTGACGCTTTGGGACAAACTGGCCGTTACGAATCCGGACGACGATGAGACGACACGCCGCCGCCGGCATCGTCTCGCGACATCGATTGTGTTGCTCAGTCAAGGCATCCCGTTCCTGCATAGCGGTCAAGAGTTCTTCCGCACGAAAGACGGGGACGAGAACAGCTTCAATTCGGGGGAGGTCGTCAACCGTTTGGATTGGACGCGGGCCGAGCAAGAGACGCCGAGCGTCGAATATGTGAAGGGCTTGATCAGCCTGCGCAAACAATATCCGTTGTTCCGTCTTGAGAACGCGGAACAGATTCGTAAACATTTACGTTTCTTCGATGAAGACGAGGGCGTCATCGCCTTTGAACTGAGTCGCCACGTCGAAGGTTACGTCGAACGCCATCTCGTATACCATAACGGACTCGAAGAAGCGGTCGAGGTGAAACTACCGTCCGGCAAGTTCGAGGTCCATGTCGAAGATCACACCGTCAATTTGACGGCACCACGTCTCCTCGAGGAGCGGCATGTCACGGTCGCGCCGTTATCGACACTTGTCGTGACGGAACGCCGTCCGGATTACAGCAAATATGCGGTCGCCGGTGGAGCTGCCTTGGCTATCCTCGGTCTCTGGTATGTTGCGAAAAAACGGAAACCGAAACAAAAGTAAGCGCGAAAAAAGGAGACGTCATTCCGTCTCCTTTTCCTCGTTCGTTTCAGTTTTGGCTGCCTCGAGCTCCATCATCTTTTTGACGATGATGTGTTTTGGCATATGCATGAGTTCCTCGAGTGGGACGTTTAGCTTTTTGGCAAGCTCAACCGCCGTCTCGGGAGAGAGTTGAAGTGGGCGCATGAGGGTTCCTCCTTTCCGATTACGGTACGCTACTGCCAGTATACAGGAAAAGCGGACAGATGGAGAATGTGTTCTGTGAACACATTCAAAATCGAAAAATGCGTCGTGCGTTGCTAAGCTGAAACTAGGAAGTGATCAAATGTACAAACAAGTAGCAGACTATCAATTTCATCAAACGGTTGAATGGTTAGAGCGCGTTGGTGGAGGATGGATGTTGTATTTGGCGCAAACCGGGTTTCTGTTTTTTGACGAGACATTCCAAATCCGATGGGAACTCGAGTGGAAATGGGCACCTTGCGCACTATATATTGAACCACATGGTAGAAGAGCCGTCGCGCTATTTCGAGATTTGCAGACATACGGAGTCATGGATTTGACGAACGGGACGATGGAACGTCACCCAATTCCACGGACGTTCCATGACGATTGGTTCAGTAACCTGCATTACTGGTCAGGGGACGATTTGTATTTGTACTCGGCCGAATCAGATATCGTCGCCTTGAACTTGAACGATCACACGTTTCGGTATAGCCGTTACGAGGAGATCCCGGAGTTCGGGAACATCATCGAACTCGCATATCAATCGACCTATGATTTCGAACGATTCACGGCACCTGGCCTCGTGACCTTGTACGATGAACGGAATCAACAGTTCATGGTCGAGGACGTCGAAGCGGGCGCGCGTTGGAAGATTCCATACGGGGGTGACCGTGACTTGGTCATCGTCGATCAAATGGGTGTGACGACTGCCATCACCTCGATGACATCGTTCCAACTGTTTGAGCGCGATTGTGAAGTGTTCTCATCAGAAGTATGTGCCGAGACCGAATTGTTGAAAGTCGTCTTATTGGACGAGCCGGGCGACAGACTTGTCGTCCTATCGACGCCGCGTCGCTTCTGCCATAGTTGGCTGCAAGTGTTCGAGCGTTGACAATCCTGGACCAGGGCATGGTTCAGGATTTTTTTACGAAGGCTTACAGAATCTCGTCTAAAAACGGGAACAGTCTTCTTAGATGGAGAGGAGTGGACAGGGATGGAACGATTAGGACAAGCGTTAGTCCGATGGCGCTACGCTGTCGTGTTGATTTGGACGGTATTGCTCGCGGTATCGGTATATTTCGGATTACAGTTGCCAAGTGAACTGCGCGGCAATGGATTTGCGATTCAAGACGGGCGCTTCGCCCAAGTGGAAGATACGTTGAACGACCGGTTCGACCGGGCCGGGGCCTCGATGATCGTCTTGTTGGAAGGTGGGGACCTTGATACGGTCATCGAGCAGCAACGGGATCGACTGATTGACGTCGATGGAATCGACGGCGTGATCACGCCAGCCGAGAATCCCGATGCCCGCTCAGGGGACGCAGCTTACTTATTGCTCGAGTTCGAGGATTACGATACGGCCGAGGCGTCAATCGATGACGTTCGCAACGCCTTGATTCGAGATACGGATACAGACGTGCGATTGACCGGAGAGCCGGTCTTCGCGGATGACTTGAATGAAGCGTCGAAGAATGACTTGATTCGGGCCGAGTTGATTGGAATCCCGGTCGCGTTGCTCGTCCTCTTGCTCGTCTTCGGGACGCCGCTCGCCGCGGTCATGCCATTATTCGTTGGATTGATTACATTCATCGTGGCTGCCGGCTCGTTGTTCTTCTTTGCCCAGACGATGGAACTATCCATTTTCGTCTTGAATGCGGTCGCGATGATCGCCATCGCGCTCGGCATCGATTTTTCCCTATTGCTCGTCAACCGTTACCGGGAAGAGCTCGCACATGGGAAGTCGCGAGAGGCAGCCATCGTCCGAACGGTCGCGACGGCCGGACGTTCGATTCTGTTCTCAGGGCTTTGTGTGTTCGTCGGACTGGCCGGGTTGCTATTCATCCAAGTCGACGTGTTCCAAGCCATCGCGCTCGGTGCGCTGATTGCGGTGGCGGGCGCGGTCTTATCGGCGCTCACGCTGTTGCCGTCCGCCTTATATATCGTCGGAGATGCGATCAATAAAGGGCGTCTTATCAAAACGAATGAGACGCGTTCTGAAGTACGGTGGCAGAAGTTGGCCCGTTTCGTCATGAGACGTCCCGTCACGATGACACTCGTCGCGCTCTTGCTGTTACTACCGAGTCTCTGGTTCGTCCGTGACCTCGAATTGAACATCCCGGACGCCGATGCACTCCCGACCTCGTACGAGTCGCGGGCCGCCCTTGAGCGGTGGGACGACGTGTTCGGGGAGACGTCGACCGATGCGGTGCTCTTGTTTGAGACGAATGACTTGACCGATTCGATGATTCTCGATGAATTGACCGCACTCACCGATGAGCTATCCGAGGATCCGATTGTCGACAACGTCACGACGTTCTTGACGGCATCCGGTCTCGAAC
Source organism: Exiguobacterium sp. s152 (assembly GCF_018618335.1). NCBI lineage: Bacteria > Bacillati > Bacillota > Bacilli > Caryophanales > Exiguobacterium > Exiguobacterium sp. s152. Next base: position 12,370 of record NZ_JACSLX010000004.1, on the reverse strand, counting down.
CAGCCGAATTCCAACAACTCGCTGAAGCGGCACCAGAGCAACTCGAGGCGTTCGAACGTCTCGTCACGCTTGAAGGGAATACAGACCTTGCCCTCGTCAACGTTAGTTTCAACGTCCCGCCGAGTGATAAAGACGCGCAAGCGTTCGTCCGAGATTGGCGCGAGAGCGGTTTTGACGTCGGGGGACCAGCCGCGTTCAACGAAGAAATTTATGAAGAGATTTATGACAGCATCCCGTATGCGGTCGTGACTGTCATCTTGGCGACGATGGTCATTCTCATGTGGGCGTTCCGCTCAGTCTTGATTCCAATTAAGGCGATCATCATGAACGTGCTCGGTCTCGGGGCGACGTTCGGTCTGCTCGTCATCATCTTCGAATCAGGCTACGTGTACGATGCCGAGACGATCAGTATCTTGACCCCGGTGTTCATCTTCTCGCTCGTGTTCGGCCTATCGATGGACTACGAGGTGTTTCTCGTCTCGCGGATTGAGGAATATTATCGGGAGACCGGGGATAACGATTACGCGACGGAGATGGGACTCGCCAAGACGAGTAAAATCATCACGTCGGCCGCAGTCATCATGATTGTCGTCACGGGGGCGTTCGCTTTTACCGGTGTTAGTCCAATCAAACAGCTCGGTGTCGGCATCGCGCTCGCGATCTTTATCGATGCGACAATCATCCGGATTTTACTTGTCCCATCCTTGATGAAACTGCTCGGGGACTGGAACTGGTGGTGGTTTGGTAAGAAAAATTTACCGAAACGTAATCTACACTAAATATACATTTAATGAAATAGTCGTGAAAATGTGTTAAAATAGTTTCATGATTACGCGCAATTTGGGAAAGGAAGGTCTTTATGGATACCGAGAGGACATGGCCTCTGTTTCAATTACCGGACTTCTAGCGTTGAGTTTTTACAAGCGACATCAATGTAAAAATCAACAAACGGAAGATCGGAGATGGAACAGATGGAACCGCGGCTACGACTGAGGATCCTCCTCTCCGTTGAAAACGGGGAGGACAATCGGAATGAAACGAGTTGCTACCATAGTGCTCGGAACGCTGATCATGGCGTTCGGTTATTATTATTTGAATGAACAGTTTGGTTTGGCAGAAGGGGGCTTCGTCGGGCTAGCATTGCTCGGCCGCTATTTATTTGATATCGATCCGGCGATCTCGATGATCGTACTCGATATCCCCTTCTTTTTAATCGCCCTTTGGTGGAAAGGCTGGCGCTTCGTCGGGCAAGCCGTGCTTGCCGCGGCGTCACTGTCGCTCAGCTACGCCATGTGGGATCGGTTGGATTTACTCACGTTCGATATCCAAGTGTGGCCGGCGACGTTGTTCGCCGCCATCGCGAGCGGGATTGTGACTGGTTACGGTCTCGGTCTCGTCTTGAAATCGGGCGGGGCGACCGGGGGCGACGATTTATTCGCACTCGGCCTATCGAAATGGACCGGCGTATCGGTCGGGACGATTCTCATCATATTTGATGTCATCGTCTTGGCGATTTCGCTCATCTATTTGCCGCTGTCGAACGCGCTTTATACGCTTCTCGCGGTCTCAATCGCGGGTCGTGTCGTCACGAAGATGTTGACGGAAGACGTGGTCGAAGTAGCCGTACCAAGTGTGACCAAACTAAAAACAAAAAACGATCTCGCGTGAGATCGTTTTTTTAATGGCGTATTTAAAGGAGCTTGTCATTACTTACTTCTCGATTGAACTCGCAATCTTTAGTAACTCTTCTTTTGAAAGACGACTCCCTGAATAGTCGATTGCGTATTCAACATTTTCGTATTGCCAACTAACCATTTTTGTTTGATCAACTTCTGTATAATATCCGCTCGAGCCATCCGATAACTTGATCGACTCGTCCCAACTAGTGACGTGATTCCAGCCTAGGTTTGTCGTGGCCCATATCGTCAACGATTCGACGTCGTTCTCGTATACAAGTTTGACTTGACTCAAATTGACGACATTGGAGTAGTGATTCGTTGTTTCGATTGGGAGATAATTAGGTTCATTGACTTCGAACGGAACGAACGATGTCGTGAATGTGAGTGGTAATGGAGCCCTTCCGGCAATCAGAAGAATAAAAATCAAGCCAAAAATGACTTTGAATATGGGACGGCTGGTTCTTTGATTTGGTTGACGGGTCACTGTTCTGTCTCCTCTCATTCGAATCACTTCTAGCATACCGAAATAAAATTCTAAATAGACAATCGTTTTATGTAACAGGGACATGAGAAATCGAATATGCGGAGAACAGTAACAAACGTCACAGCGCTTTCTGGAGCTGTTGCTCTACACTAAACATAGAAGGAGGGAGTCACATGAAATGGATGATTCCAAAACAGCACGGCGCTTGGTCGATGCTGATTTTACCGTTCTTACTCGGCGGCATTGTCGGAGGGTGGACGCTCGCGCACATCCCGTTCGCCATCGCCTGGTTGTTCGTTTATATGGGTACATTTTTCTTGTTCCAATACATTAAGCAACGGAAGAAGTCACAAGAGCTGTTGCGTACGGTCGTGACGTATTTGACGATTGCGATTGTAGCTGCCATCCCGGTGTTTTTGTCCGAGTGGCGTCTTGTCTGGTTTGTCCTTGCTATGATTCCATTCGGTCTCATCAACGCCTATTTTGCCAAAATTAAGGATGAGCGCAACGTCTGGAACGACGTCAGCGCCGTCACCTCATTTTGTATCGGCGGGATGGCGAGCTATTATCTCGGGGCGCGCATCTTGGATGGGACGATAGTGTGGATGTTCGCTTTGCCGTACTTATATTTCCTCGGAAGTATCTTTTTCGTCAAAACGATGATTCGGGAGAAGAAGAGCTTGTTTTATCGGAACGTATCATGGGGGTATCACTTTTTGCTCGTCGCCATCTTCATCGCGTTTGGCTATCCGGTCTTGGCACTCGCTTACGTGCCGAGTCTCGTCCGGGCGGTCGCGTTCTACGGCAAAAAGATCCCCATCATGAAGATCGGGATCGTCGAAATCGCCAACTCGGTGTTCGTGCTCGGTTGTCTCAGTTGGTATTTATTTAGTTAAGAAGGGGAAACCCTTCTTTTTTAGTCGCTCGAAGATGTACTCGAAATGATAGCCACGGTCGCCGCTGCCGTTGCCGCCTGTTGCATGGCGAGCAGATGGGCGAACGTCCCGTGCAACAGTAAATCGCTCGCGTCTTCCTTGATGTTGTTTGCCGCGACGAGTTGCAAGGCGACCGTCAACGCATGGGTGTGGAACCAGCGATGCTTTTCCTTCTCGGCGTTCGTGATGTCGATCAGGTCGCGCTCGTCGTTGTCGTTCGGGGCCGCGACGATGGCCAAGAGGGCGAGCGCTGGCAGATGCTCGTTTTTGACGGCGATTGCTTGTCCTTGGAGTCGCGTGCGCCACTCGAGCAGGCGATTGATGACCTCGTCTGAAGGCAAGTCGCTAAAAGCAAGCAGATGGGAGACGAGTTGGAGCTCGTTTGAGCGGGGCAACTCGGCTTTCAACGCTTCGTAATACGTCTCAATCCGTTGGCTCAACGCATCGTGGTCATCGAACGCTTGAACGAGGACGAGAGCAGACAGAAGGTCTTCTTCGCTCGTCAGCCAAGGATGGTTTCGTTTGAACGTCTGATAGAGTGCGCTCGCCTCGTCAAGCCGGCGCTCGGGTTCATCGACGTTGATCAGTTGGCTCGCGATGAAGGGCCGCAACATACTGAAACGGAAGTGCTTCCGGTCGAGTAGCGTATCAAGCCGGAGTGCCTCGTCGATGGCGGATTCGATGTCTTCATACTTGGCATCGAGAAACGACAGCCAGACGAAATTATTGCTGCCGCGAAACTTGGAGAAGGCTTTTGTTTTCCGTTTGACGGCCGCTTGAGCCTGCTCGAACCGCGCTTCATCGAACGGGGTGTCGTGTATGGCATAATTGATGGCCATCAAGCGTCGGAAATCATCGGTGAACCACTTTGTCGCTCCTCTGATTGCCTCGAGTGCTTCGAGGTAATGCGTATAGCGTGTCATCATCAGCAATTCCTCCTTTTTCTCCTTATACGAGCTTAATCGAAAGAATGATTCAAAAAAAGCCGCCCTGGATTTGAACTGCTCCCCGTCAAGTAGACAGGGAAAATAATGAAAATCAGATTAGGCGGCTTGAGACCTGTATTAGACAGGTCTCGAGTTATTTTGTCATTTCTGGAGACAATCATGATTATAGAAGGGGAAATTTTGATTTGCTCAGGTTTCAGATACTTTGTCGAAATTCTGACCTGAGCTGCGCCCACTGATATTGAAAAAAACGAGCAACCACCCAAAGGCGGTCGCTCGTCATCGTTAGCCAACATCGCATAATAATCACTCTTATTTTGAACTACACAGTTATCAGAGAAAAATGAAAAAACGCTGTTGACACCTTCTCTGAAATATAGGCTATACTCCCAAAATTGGGTTAATCCTCATTAGTCTCCGTGCGTTCAAAAACAATCTGTTGTGATTGTTCGTCCCATTTAGCTAATATTTTATCCCCTTTCTCAATAGCCCCTCCTAAAATTTCACGAGCTAATTTCGTTTCTAGCTCACTACGGATTACACGTTTGAGTTCTCGGGCACCAAATTCAGGTTTGTACCCTTCTTCTGAAAAGTGGCGAGCTAAAGTTTGATCGAAAGAAATAGTAATACCCTGTTTCGACACATTCTTCGCGACACGTTGTAGTTGAAGTGATACAATTTCGTGTATTTGATCCTTATTTAAAGCACTAAATACAATAATTTCATCAATCCTGTTTAAAAACTCAGGACGGAAATGACTTGCCAAGACAGTCATAACTTCTTTTTTTACGCCTTCATAATCTTCTTTAGAAGAACTATCGCTGTTTAATCTAGTACGAATAATATCCGACCCTAAATTTGACGTAGCTATAATTATCGTGTTGGTGAAATCTACAACTCTTCCTTTTCCATCAGTAAGTCGTCCATCATCGAAAACTTGAAGTAAGATATTGTACACGTCAGGATGAGCCTTTTCAATTTCGTCTAACAATATCACGCTGTAAGGTGAACGTCGTACTTTTTCGGTGAGCTGACCGCCTTCATCATAACCCACATACCCAGGAGGAGCACCTACAAGACGTGCTACTGCATGCCGCTCTCCATATTCTGACATATCAATTCGTAATAATGCATTTTCATCTCCATAAATAACTTCTGATAAAGCCTTTGCAAGCTCGGTCTTACCTACCCCGGTAGGTCCTAAGAAAAGAAAAGTGGCGACAGGCTTATTTTCTTCGCGTAATCCTGAACGAGACAAACGAACTGCATCTGAAACAGCGTTTACTGCCTCTTCTTGACCTACTAAGCGCTGATGTAGTTGTTCTTCCATGCGTAAAAGTTTGTCTTTTTCTTCTGTTGTTAGTTCGTTCACTGGAATGCCAGTCAATTGCGAAACCACATGAGCAATATGTTCAGGTTTTACTTCTGTACTCCCTGATCCTTTTTCGGCTTCCCATTCTTCTGTTAATTTTTTTAACTCACTTTCTTTTTCTTCAATAACTTTTGTAAGTTCGCTTGCTTTATCGTACTGCTTTCTATTTGCAACGTAATCTCGCTCTCTTAGAAGGTGCTGCAATTCAGCTTCGATTTCTTGAATTCCGGCAGGACGTGAAGTGGCAACTAGTTTAACTCTAGCTGCCGCTTGATCAAGAAGGTCAATGGCTTTATCAGGTAAAAAACGAGAAGGAATATATCGATCTGATAACTCTACTGCAGAAATAATAGCTTCTTCGGTTATAGTCACCTTATGATACGCTTCAAAAGTATCGCGCAAACCTCTTAAAATCATAATCGTTTGCTCTGGAGTCGTCTCGTGAATAATAACCGGTTGAAATCTTCTTTCTAAAGCCGCGTCTTTTTCAATGTACTTTTGGTATTCATTCAGAGTAGTCGCGCCAATGAGATTCAACTCTCCTCTAGCAAGCATTGGTTTGAAAACGTTAGCTATATCTAGACCGCCTTCTTCCCCACCTTGTCCAGCGCCTACAATCGTATGGACCTCATCAATGAACATAATTAAATCATCTTTATTTTCCGATATTTCCTTCAACACTTTTTGAACACGTTCTTCAAACTCTCCTCTGTATTTTGATCCAGCAACCATTGCGTTAATATCTAACTCCATTAATCGCTTATCCTTTAAACCTTCAGGTACTTCACCGTCAACAATTCGTTGTGCTAAGCCTTCTACAATAGCAGTTTTTCCAACCCCTGGATCACCAATCAGTACTGGATTATTTTTTCTACGTCGAGCTAATATCTCTATTGTGGTTTCCACTTCTTCGGCACGACCTATGACCGGATCTAGCTTCCCTTCTTTAGCCATCTTAGTAAGATCGCGCGAAAATTTCTCCAGTTCAGGGGTGTTACTCAAATTGGATAGACCTCCTTTGTTTTCACCGTTCCCGACAACCTTACTCACTTGCTGTCTTATAGATTGAGGCGTCAAACCATATTTGCGAAGGATGTTTGCAGCCAGTCCCTCTCCCTCTTCAGATAAACCAATCAAAAAATGTTCGGGACCAACATAAGTGTGTCCTAAATCATTTGAAGCAATAAAAGAACGACTTAAGGCGTCTTTTACTCGCGGTGAAACGCTAATCTCACCTTCATGCAGTGTCTCTCCATGTTTCGCCTCAGCTTGAATTTGTCTTTTCAAATCTTCCACTTTAATTTTGAATTGATTAAATATACTTTGAACAACCTCACTGTCTGTCAACGCCAACAATAAGTGCTCTGTATCTATTTCGGGTCTGTTAAATTCAGATGCATATTGTCCCGCTTTTTGAAGCATCTCTTCCGCGTTTTCACTCAATCGGCTAGTTAAAGCACTACCACGCTTGCGCCGTGCCACTTCGCTCGAGGTTTCATCATAAACATTTTCTTTACTAACTTCTTCATCTACATTAAAAAAAGGTAGTTTGCTCGAAAAAAAGTTATCGAGCATAGTGCCACGTATTCCAAATAACGATTCGATTGGAGAAATGTTTAATCCATTGCGTTGTAAAAATTCTTGATAATGACCTTCACATAACTCCATATTTCGTAACTGACCATTCAAGTTTGCTTGGACTCTGACTGATGCTGGCTTTCCACAAATATCACAGCTGTTCGTCGACATCTTCCCTGCCCCCTTAATCAATCGAATAGTTTAGTTCATATATATTTCCCCGAGATCACCTAATGTAAAACATGTTATTTATAATAAATAATTGTTTTTAGATCACTCTTAAAAGAAATGCTGACTTTAACTTACCTGTGCATAAGATACATTCGTCCTTTAGATGAGCGGTTTGTCAAATTAAGCGCAATACTTCCTCGTAAAGGTCCGCTGTGCCGTTTTCCGGTTCAGACACTTTCTCGGCCTCCCGTTGCTCTTGGCGAGCGCGTCATGCGTGATTTTCGCGAAGGATTCTCTTGGAGTTCATGTTGCCATGACGAGTACGGGTCGGCGAAATTCATCGGCACGCCAATCAATGCACGAATCGTTCCCTTTATCGAGGCCTCGGTGCGGCCCTTGATCGGCAGTGTGGGCTCTTTCGCCGCGATGCAGGCCTTCGCCTGCCCTCGTATTTAAACCACCGTGTTTAGCTTCTAGTGCCCGAACGTCTCGCGTGTGCGCACCTCCCACGGGCGGTCCGGGATGGTCAAACCGACGTTGATAAGCCCGCAGGTCTGCACTCGTTTCCGGTGCTTGTCCTTCTGCCGGAGCAAGGTCATGGGCACGTAGATTACCCCCATAGACCCAGCGATAAATCGTCGAGAAGGCGATTTTTCCCATGTAGAGGTGAGCGACGATCTGTTCTGGGGACCAGGTTGCCGGTAGCTTCCGGATGATCGTCAGGAGCGTAGTTTCGTCAAGCTTCGTATTTAGCGCTCCTGTGTGCGTTCAGCTATCTCACAATAAACCGTATGGACATCCCTAGCTCCAGATGAATCCCTATATATATGTTTGTTCTTCCATCGTATGTAGTGCACTCAGTTTTTGTTCGATTGAATGTCGATTTCTTGCCATAAAAAATACTCCCCGAATTAGATAAACAGATTTGTTATTTCATCTGTCTACCTAATCGGGGAGCAGTTCACCCAGGCTTAGCGGGTCTGCGGTATATATTTTCTAGTACGGCGGTTTGTCGAGCGTGGTGCGACGAGGAAGAAGATTCCTAACATCACGCCGACCCCAAGTCCCCAAAGACTGTTGAACAGAAGCATCAACACGATCCCGAAGACGAGTCCAATACTCACATCACCCATACGGTCAAACATTCGTAACCACCTTTTCTGTGTTCGCTAGGCTAAAGGTTTACCCACCAATGAGAAGTGAACCACCTGGGAGGCTAGCACATCTCCCTTTTGTTATACGTGATTTTTCTGACCAGGTTTCGTTTTATAGAAACTATAGACGACGCTGATCAAGATGACGAGGATGATGGCGCCAAGTGACATCCAAATCGGCATCTTGTAGACGTCGCCCAACACCATCTTCGCCCCGATGAAGACGAGCATGAAACTGAGCCCGTGCTTCAAATAGTAGAAGCGGTCAATCAAGTTGGCGAGGACGAAGTAGAGGCTACGGAGTCCAAGAATCGCCATGATGTTCGCATAGAAGATGATATACGGGTCACGCGAGTAGGCGAAGCTAGCCGCGACCGAGTCGACGGCGAAGACGATATCCGACAGCTCGATGAAGATGAGCGCGATGAACAGCGGCGTGAAAAACAGCTTGCCGTTGATGCGTTTCGTGAACTTACCAGACGAGATGTCTTGCGTGATCGGCAAGCGGCGTTCGAGCCAACGGATCGTCTTGTTCTCCTCGAGCGACTCGTCCTTGCCGATGTTCTTGAACATCATCCATCCTGTATAGATGAGGAAGGCACCGAACACGTAATAGACCCAACCGAAGTTTTCCAAGAGTGACACACCGGCGACGATGAAGACGGCCCGGAAGAAGATTGCCCCGAGAATGCCCCAGAACAACACCTTGTGCTGATACTTGAGCGGAATCGCGAAGTAGGCGAACACGAGCGAGAAGACGAACACGTTATCGATGGCGAGCGCCTTCTCGATGAAGTAGACGCTCGCATATTCTGTCGCGACGGTGCTGCCTTGCGAGTAGAACAACCAACCGCCGAACGCGATGGCGATCCCGATCCAGACGAACGTCCGTGTCCATGCCTCGCGGAGCGAGACTTCGTGTGCCTTGCGGTGGAACACCCCGAGGTCAAGTGCGAGCATGAAGATGACGAGTGCCAAAAAGGCGATGAGTAGGGTCAACAATAATTCCTCCTTTTAAGGTCATATGAACTCTATATAATCAATTTGAGGTCATAAGAACTTAAAGTAAAGCATTTAAATACAGATTGTTCGAATTAAAAGCAGGTTGAGGAATTTTGGCGAGGAAACTGTGTGAAAATACTGTCGAGCACCTGCGAAGTTGAGAATGAAGGACAGGCTCTCGTATAATGTGAAGTAACAAACTTGAAAGAGGTGGAATAAGCCTTGGATTCATCCTGGCTGATTGATTTATCGATTATTTGGTTTCTCATTGTATTGAACGGTATTTTTGCGATGTCGGAGATTGCGCTCATCTCTTCTAAACCGAGCCGACTCGAGGCGGCTGCGTCAAGAGGTAGCCGAAGCGCGGAGATTGCCTTACGACATTCGAAAGATCCGACCGACTTGTTGTCGACCGTCCAAGTCGGAATCACGTTGATTGGAATCATCAACGGGGCGTTCGGTGGAGCGCGGTTCTCGGAGCCATTGGCGCAACAGTTGATTGCGCTCGGTATCGGGAGCGAGCTTGCTGGCACACTCGGATACATCATCGTCGTCACGATCATCACGTACTTGTCGCTTATCATCGGGGAACTTGTCCCGAAACGGATCGCCCTCGTGACACCGGAGCGGGTGACGATGACAATCATCCCTGCGCTCGACTTTTTCAGTAAAGTGATGAAGCCGTTCGTGTGGGTATTGTCGAAATCGACACTCATCGTATACAAGTTACTCGGGTTAAAATCTGAGCAATCAAGCGGAGAAACGGAACTTGAAATCAAACAGTTGTTGAGCGAAGGGATGGCACAAGGTGATTTTGCCCATGACGAAGTCAAACAAGTCGAGCGATTGTTTGCCTTCCATGACCGCTACATCTATCAATTGATGCAACCACGTACGACTGTCGAATGGATTGATCTCGACGACTCAATTGAAGGGATCCAAGAGAGAATTTATAAGAGTCAACATAGCAAGCTGCCGGTCGGTCGCGGAAGTCTTGATCAGTTCATCGGTTTCGTCGAAGTGCGCGATCTTTTGACGCTCCCGTCACTGAAACACGAGTCGCAGATTTTGAAGCGGGTCAAACAAGCGCTCGTTGTGCCGCGCCAGCGAGAAGCGAGCCTCGTCTTACAAGCTATGCAACAGAGTGGTGTCGGGATGGCGTTCGTGTTGGATGAGTATGGCGGATTCCTTGGGATCGTCACCTTATTCGATATATTAGAAGAAATCGTCGGGGAAGTCATCATCGAGGAGGAAGAGCCATCGGTCGTCCGGCGCGAGGACGGCTCATATCTCGCCGATGGCATGCTCAATATCGACGAGGCCAAACAGTTGTTTGGACTTCCAGATTTTTTAGAAGGACAAGAACGGGCCGCCTATCACACATTGGCCGGCTTTTTGATCACGCAGCTCGGTAAAGTCCCTCAAAAGGGAGACGTAATCGAGGCGTACGGTCTGCGTTTTGAGATTGTCGATATGGATGGTCGTCGAATCGATCAAGTCTTAGTTCGACCAATCGATTCGGAACCGTCTATCGAGCCTCAATAAACAAGAAACCTCTCCTGTCACCGAATAGTGAACCGCCCCCTGTCAAGTAGACAGTGGAAATAATAAAAATCGTTTAGACGGCTTCAGCCCTGAATTCTAAAGGGCTGAGGCCGTTTAGTCGTTCTTGGTAACGGTCTTGGTTGTAAAAACGAATGTACTCTGCCACGGACTCACTGAGATCGTCATAGGTACGATACTTTCGAAGGCGATAGCTCTCACATTTGAGCGCACCGAAAAAGGCTTCCATCGGGCCATTGTCAATACATCGACCCACACGTGACATACTCTGGGTGATACCGGCCTCCTTAGTCATTCGGCCGATCGGCACGGAACTCCCGGTTCAAAAGATTCTCAGCTGTCTGTTGAGGAGTCGAATAGACGTATTTCTTCTTTCGTCTACGGATGACACAACGCAGGCCACCGGCCTCCATGAGTCGGTACACACGCTTGTGATTGATATGTCGGTCGAACCGTCTCCGAAGATTCATGCCCATGCGACGATACCCGTAGATACCCTTGACCTCAAGGTGGACGCTTCGCAGTTCTTCGAGGATTTGTCTGTTCTCGATTTCACGTGCCGAGGGTTCGTGTTTCAACCATTTATAATATCCTGCTCTTGAGACGACAGCGATTTCACAGAGGCGAGCCACCGGGTGACCACACGTGGAATGTAGACGGCGGATGGACTCATATTCATGCGCATACCAAATTTGGTTCAGCTTTGCCCCCTTCCGATTTCCTTCAATTTTTTTAGGTAGTCATTCTCCATGCGGAGGAGCTCGTTCTCTTTCGCTAAACGTTTTAGCTCTATTTGGACACGTTCATCAGGTGTCAAGGCAGCTTTATCCTTCTTGTGCCCACGTCGATCAAGCAGGGCGTCAGGGCCACCCTGGTCGTACTTCTTCACCCATGAATAGATCTGTTGATAAGATACCCGATGGGTCTCCGCAATTTTGCGATAGTCCCTTCTGTGGCTCAAACAGTCAATCACTGCGTCAAGTCTCTCTTCGAACGTCGTCTCTCTCCCCTTGGTCATCGTGTCTCTTCCCCTCGAGGTGGCTTTGAGTTCTTTATGACCAGTATACTGATTTATCCATCCCTGAAGAACACTCCGACATGACAATCCGTATTTCCTGACAATCTCATTAGGTGAGAGTTTGCCGTTAACACAATCTAGAACTACGTTGGTTTTGAGTTCTTTCGAATAGTTCTTCCAAGTACGCGGTTTTAGGAAAGCGTCAATCCCATCGGCTCGATAGAGCCTAATCCAATCTTGGAACGTCTTTTGGGGTATGTCGTACTGTCGTAATACCTGAGAGAAAGCCATTTGACCTGTTTCGTAGGCTGTGACAGCTTCAACTTTTAACTCTGGAGGATACTTTTTTTGAGCCATACAAAAAACTCCCTTCAAAAGTGGGCTAACCTAAATTTTTGAGACAATATAAAAACACCTTCGCAGTGGTACACTTAAAAAAAGTGCTAGCATCGGAGGTGTTTTTGCGT
>NZ_JACSLX010000030.1:0-762 GCF_018618335.1 Exiguobacterium sp. s152 | reverse complement strand
GAATATTTAAGAGTTCCATATGCTGATTTTTCTTCTTTTGTTGTGCCAGATAGTGATTTAAAAGATGAACAAGTATTATTTTTATCTGATGTAGTACCTACTGCATATTGGAGTGTTGAACATGCAGGTGTGAAAGCAGGAGATACTGTTATTGTATTAGGGTGTGGTCCTATTGGATTAATGGCACAAAAATTTGCAAAGCTAAAAGGTGCTGATCGTGTTATAGCAATCGATAATGTCGAACATAGACTAGAGCATGCTAAAAAATACAATGGTGTTGAAGTTTATAATTTCGATAAAGAAAAAGAAATTGGTAAGTTATTGAAAGAAAAAACTAGTGGTGGTGCTGATGTAGTTATTGACTGTGTTGGTTTTGATGGCGCACAATCAAGTCCAGAACCAAAACTTTCAAAAACATCTCAACAAAGAGGAACAATTAGTCCGATTATTACAGCCGCTGAATCAGTCCGTAAATTTGGTACAATTCAACTGACTGGAATTTATGGTACACCAGCTGATAACTTTCCACTTGATTTAATATTTAATAGAAATGTTCGTTTAACAACTGGTCAAGCACCAGTTATTCATTTAATGCCTAAATTATATGAAATGATTAAAGATGAAGTATTTGATCCTACTGAAATTATCACACATACTTTTCCTTTAGAAAAAGCCGATGAGGCTTATAAAGTATTTGATGAAAAACGAGATAATAATATTAAAGTCGTATTTAAACCGGAGTAATTATTCATAAAATTAAAC
>NZ_JACSLX010000029.1:0-815 GCF_018618335.1 Exiguobacterium sp. s152 | reverse complement strand
TTGAGGCTCTCCCTGCGGTCGCCCTTGCACCGTCTCCCGACGCTCGCTTCGTTCCCGTCAACAGGACGCACAACGGTGTTCGTTCTGAGCTCGGCTTATCCGAAAGGGGACAAACCATCATGGAACTTACATCCATCATCGAGGTCATTCGTATCAAACAAGAGATTCGCGAGGAGATGGTCGCTCTCGAGCACGCCATCATCCAATCACCGGACAGTGCCCGACAAATCGGTTCCTCGTTCATCGGGGACGACGACCGTGAAGTGTTCCTCGTCATCATGCTCAACACAAAGAACCGGGTCATCGGCGTCCACCGGGCACACGTCGGGAGCGTCAACTCGAGTGTCGTCCACCCACGGGAGGTCTTCAAATGCGCCATCTTGAACAACGCCTCGTGCCTCATCGTCTGTCATCAGCACCCGAGCGGGGACCCGACGCCGAGCCGGGAGGACATCCTCGTCTCCGAACGGTTACATGAGGCGGGGGACCTCATCGGCATCCCGGTGCTCGACCATCTCATCCTCGGAGCGGACGAGTCGTACGTCAGCATGAAACAGCGAGGTTACATGGGTTGAACGGAATGGAGTGGGGCCGGGGGACCGGTCCCGGTCCGTCCGGGAAGGGCAAGGACGAAAAACGTACGTTTTTCTTTGACGGGATGGGCGACTCGCGTTGCTCTCGCCTGGATCCGTGGGGCGGGATCCGGGAAAAGGTCCGTTTTCGTATAACTGTATTTTGCAATACAAATGTGCACAATAATGCAACGAAAAGTACAGAACTTTGCCAGCTGGGTTTTAGTGTTTCGACAACGCATG
>NZ_JACSLX010000028.1:0-1215 GCF_018618335.1 Exiguobacterium sp. s152 | reverse complement strand
GTCCTGAGCCAGGATCAAACTCTCCAAAGAATTTGATATAGCTCTTTAAAAAATGACGAAGCTTGCGCTTCATTCAAACATTGTAAAACATTTTTGCCTCATCGTTCAGTTTTCAAAGACCAAATTGAATTAAGAAATGGTCGGGAAGACAGGATTCGAACCTGCGACCCCTTGGTCCCAAACCAAGTGCTCTACCAAGCTGAGCTACTTCCCGTTATAAATGGTGCACCCTGAGAGATTCGAACTCCCGGCCTTTAGATTCGTAGTCTAACGCTCTATCCAGCTGAGCTAAGGGTGCATTAATGCGGTCGAGAGGACTTGAACCTCCACGGTGTTAACCACCACTAGGCCCTCAACCTAGCGCGTCTACCGATTCCGCCACGACCGCATATAATTGGAGCGGAAGACGGGATTCGAACCCGCGACCCCGACCTTGGCAAGGTCGTATTCTACCACTGAACTACTTCCGCAATATAAAGTTAGATTAGAGATGCGGGTGAAGGGACTCGAACCCCCACGTCAAAGACACTAGATCCTAAGTCTAGCGCGTCTACCAATTCCGCCACACCCGCATATAATATTTAAGTATAGAAATTAATGAGAAATGGTGAGCCATGCAGGGCTCGAACCTGCGACCCTCTGATTAAAAGTCAGATGCTCTACCAACTGAGCTAATGGCTCATTAATTTTTAAAAATGGGGCGGCTGAAGGGAATTGAACCCTCGAATGCCGGAATCACAATCCGGTGCGTTAACCACTTCGCCACAACCGCCATGAGAAAAATGGTGCCGGCGAAAGGATTCGAACCCTCGACCCTCTGATTACAAGTCAGATGCTCTACCAACTGAGCTACACCGGCGCTGTAAATGGTGGCTTTGGACGGAATCGAACCGCCGACACAAGGATTTTCAGTCCTTTGCTCTACCAACTGAGCTACAAAGCCAACTTATTAAATTAAATAAAAAAATGGCGGTCCCGACGGGATTCGAACCCGCGATCTTCTGCGTGACAGGCAGACATGTTAACCACTACACCACGGGACCGTTTTAAATAATTACTGTATCGACTTTACCTATTTTAAGTCTCCTCAAGAAGAAAGTCAATAATTTTTTCAAAAAAATAAACAGCCTGGCAGCGTCCTATCCTCACAGGGGGAGACCCCCAACTACTTTCGGCGCTGAAGCGCTTAACTTCCGTGTTCGGCATGGGAACGGG
>NZ_JACSLX010000027.1:0-1292 GCF_018618335.1 Exiguobacterium sp. s152 | reverse complement strand
TAGACTGACCTAGCTATATGAGACACTAATAAAAACACCTTATTAGGCTGCCACCACACCATATTTTATCGGTGTGAGGTAGCCTAATTTTTCTTGGATACGCTCTTCGTTATAGTAAGTTAAGTAATGGTCCACCCGCTTACGCACTTCATGGTCACTTAACGAGTTGAACTTGACGTACTGGAATTCCTCAGACTTCAAATTCGAATGAAACGATTCAATCACCGCATTATCCCAACAGTTGCCTCTTCGGGACATGCTGCTCGTCATATGATTCCTCTTGACCAAATCTTGAAAGGCATATGATGTATAGACACTTCCTTGATCCGAATGGATGATGATCCCTTCGGGATTGTTCCGACTCTCCAACGCCATCTTTAACGTATCGATGACGAGGGGCGTCTGTTGATGCTCGTATAGCTTATAGGCAACGATTTCATTGTTGAATAGGTCGATGATTGTGGAGAGGTACTTCGTCGTGCTCCCGTATTGGATATAGGTGATGTCCGTCACCCACTTCTTATTCGGTTCACTGGCCGTGAAGTCTCGCTTGAGAAGGTCAGGTGCGATGATGATGCTCTCGCCCTGAGACTTCCATTTCCGTTTAGGCTTGATCCGACACTGGAGATGGTGCTTCTGCATGATTCTTTGTACGGTGTTCCGGTTAGCCGCAAATTCATAGGTTTGCTCTAACAGGGCTTTTATCTTTCGATGTCCATATCGATACTTCGTAAGCTTACACACTTCGATGACTGTTTGCTCCAGCACCGAAGGTTGCTTCACCGGTTCTTTGACCCAACGGTAATAGGTTGCCCGTGGCACGTCTAGGACACGTAGGATGGTCGTGACCGTATATTTGCTCTTCAGGCGCTCTACAGTCTTTAACGCTATTTCTTTTTCAACTCTCTTTCGATCTCCATGAATTTTTTTAAGATGTCGTTCTCCGTCTTCAGGTGGGATAGTTGACGCTCTCTCTTGTCATCCTCACTGGCGGAATCAGGACCGAGTCCATAGGTGTATTGCTTCCCGATGGGCTGGTCAAATCGATAGATTTCATTGGACCGATACCATCTCATCCATGTGTGGATCTGTGATTCGTTTTTGATCCCGTGTTTCTCCATGATCTCTCTAGTCGTCAACTCACCGCTCAGTTTGTCTTTCACCACTGCCCATTTCACTTCACTTGAATATACGTTTTTGCCCACGCAAAAACACCTCCGATGCTAGCACTTTTTTTAAGTGTACCACTGCGAAGGTGTTTTTATATTGTCTCAAAAATTTAGGTTAGCCCA
>NZ_JACSLX010000026.1:0-1486 GCF_018618335.1 Exiguobacterium sp. s152 | reverse complement strand
TGAACTGAACCCCGAATGATGGACACTTGAAAAAAGTGCCTCACTCGGGGTTTTTCGTGTGCGCATGAATCGCTATAATGAACCTATTCATTCAGACGGGAGAAACAGTCATGAGTAAAATCATCTTCAACATTCAACAAATCAATCAGCTCGAAGAAAATCCAAACGTCGCCTCCGTATCAGAACGTTCGATTCAATACACCGCCGAGTTTAAGGTCAAGGCCGTGCGTGAGAACATGGACGGCAAAGGACCTCAACAGATCTTCACAGAGGCGGGGTTCGACCTGACGGTGATTGGGAAAGAGAAGGCGAAGTCTTCGTTGAAGCGTTGGCGTCGGACGTACCGAACGGACGGAGAAGACGGTCTCCTGAACAACAAACGTGGGAAGACCCTGGGAGGCGGGCGTCCGAAAAAAGACGAGTCGATGGAGCGACGGTTGGCGAAGGCAGAGGCACGGATCAAATATCTGACGGCCGAGAACGAACTCTTAAAAAAACTAGAGAAGTTAGAAGGGCAGGCGAAACGAACGAACTGACACCGGCAGAGAAATATCAGGTCATCAATACCATCATCCGAATCGCGCAGCTGGAAAACCTCGTGCGCCCACTATGTGAAATCGCTGGTGTGAGCCGGAGTGGTTACTATGCCTGGTTGAACCGAGCCGAGGCAGAGTCCCTCCGGGAAGAGCGTGATTATCTAGATGCGACCCTACTCAAGCAGATTCACGACAGCCACGGTGGCAAAGTCGGTTATCGGGCACTGTACATGGAGGTGCGCGCAACCCTCGGGATCCGAATCAACCATAAGCGCATCCTCCGACTGATGCGCAAGTATAACATCGTCACCAAAATCCGAAAGATGAGCCCTTATCGAAAACTAGCTAAAGCGACGCTCGAGCATCGCGTCGTGCCGAATCTATTGAACCGTCAGTTCCGGCAGAGCGAGCCCGGGAAGGTGTTCGTGACCGACATCACCTATCTCCCGATCGCCTCCGGCGAGAACGTCTATCTGTCTTGTGTGAAGGACGTCGCCACACGCGAGATCGTGGCACATAAGCTGTCCACGGGCCTTCACATGGACCTCGTCTTTCAGACGATGGAAAAGCTCGAAGAGCATCTCCAAGGGAACCTACATCCCGAGGCGATGATTCATTCGGACCAAGGCTTCCACTACACACATCCGGACTACCAACAACTCGTCGGCGACCTCGGACTGGTCCAGTCCATGTCACGTCGGGGCAACTGTCTCGACAACGCACCAATCGAATCGTTCTTCGGCCATTTGAAGGACTATGTCACCAACCGCTCGTGCAAATCGCTCGAGGAGGTCCGAGAAATGGTCGGGGACTACATAAGCTATTACAACTGCGAACGAGGTCAATGGAACCTAAAAAAGATGACCCCGGAACAATATCGGGGCCATCTGATCGCCGCATAGAAAACGTGGGCTTTTTATTAAACTGTCCATTTTACGGGGCTCAGTTCA
>NZ_JACSLX010000025.1:0-1774 GCF_018618335.1 Exiguobacterium sp. s152 | reverse complement strand
AATTAGGCTACCTCACACCGATAAAATATGGTGTGGTGGCAGCCTAATAAGGTGTTTTTATTAGTGTCTCATATAGCTAGGTCAGTCTATTCGACAGTTGTTTTCTTTGTTTATGATAATTCAAAGTGTGTATGGAATCTCGTTGAAGTGCCATAAAAACCTCAAGGGTCAATTGATATTGAACGATCAAGGATAAATTCCCCCTCTCAGAAATTTACTTAGAGACAAAAATATAGCTTCGTTTGTCTAATCATACCATTTCTGTAACAACACCATTGAGCTGAAAGGTTTACCGTGTGTGTCATGATACGCTCACAAATAAACTCGAGTTGTCGTTCCTTCTCCTATGTCCCGTCTTTGGATGCGTCCCAGTCCTCGAACATAGCAACCTTCTCGGCGCCATGTTCCTTGTCGATGACACGCATCCATCCGGGATGTTCCATCAGTCCAGATACAAATTTACATATATGATCCGCTTTCTTTTTACACATTACGCATGTCGATTATGGCGAAGCGTATTAGTGCTAAAGAAGACGGTGAGGTGGGTCAAGCGTTCTCCTTCCTTCACATCACAAAGCAGATCCATGCTCACAAGTTTTAAGTCGTCAAAATCTTCTTGAAGCCGGTCAGGAAGGCGTCGAAGCAATACCTCCGTCATCTCGTCCATCGTCTGTTGATCTAGTTGGTAGCTGTCCATCTGAATCATCCTCTCCTGTTGTTAGCCTCATGATACCTCGCATCTAAGCAGGCAACATCTCGCCTAATTTCACGTAAGCCCTGGTGTTGTTTCAAACAAGCCCTAGGGCTTGTTTCGAAAACATGCTCATTTTCAATAAACAAACTGTGTTTTCACTCCTGACATTTCATCAAACAATCTTCTTACGAGACAGACCAAAACAATGTTCAATCTTCACACACGAACCATCTCGTTTTCGTTATGCGAAAACGGACCTTTTCCGGATCCCGCTCTATGGATCCAGGCGAGAGCACGCGAGTCGCCCCTCTCGTCAAAGAAAAACGCACGTTTTTCGTCCTTGCCCTTCCCGGACGGACCGGGACCGGTCCCCCGGCCCCACTCCATTCCGTTCAACCCATGTACCCTCGCTGTTTCATGCTGACGTACGACTCTTCCGCACCGAGGATGAGATGGTCGAGCACCGGGATGCCGATGAGGTCCCCTGCTTCATGTAACCGTTCAGAAACGAGGATGTCCTCCCGGCTCGGTGTCGGGTCCCCACTCGGATGCTGATGACAGACGATGAGACACGAGGCGTTGTTCAGGATGGCGCATTTAAAGACTTCCCGCGGATGGACGACGCTCGAGTTGACACTCCCGACATGCGCCCGGTGGGCGCCGATGACCCGGTTCTTCGTGTTGAGCATGATGACGAGGAACACCTCACGGTCGTCGTCCCCGATGAACGATGACCCGATTTGTCGGGCGCTGTCCGGCGAGTGGATGATGGCATGCTCGAGGGCGACCATTTCCTCGCGAACCTCTTGTTTGATACGGATGACCTCGATGATGGCGGATAGTTCCATGTTGGTTTGTCCCCTTTCGGATAAGCTGTGCTCAGAACGAACACCGTTGTGCGTCCTGTTGACGGGAACGAAGCGAGCGTCGGGAGACGGTGCAAGGGCGACCGCAAGGAGAGCCTCAAAAAAATGCGTAGAGCGCACAGAGGACCAGGCTTCCGTAGCCAACGAGCGAAAAGCCTCGCTTTGAGCCTAAAGCGAAGGAAGACGGGCCGGAGGGCGCGTCATTTTTTTGACG
>NZ_JACSLX010000024.1:0-2366 GCF_018618335.1 Exiguobacterium sp. s152 | reverse complement strand
TTGTGTAATGCAAAATAGGAGTGCAGAAGTGTGCAACGGAAACGTACACAACTCTGCACTCCTATTTTAGAAAAGAAAAAGGACTTGCCAGCAACCATAATCTCACCCTAACGTTTAAGTTGCGACACAAGAACGTTAGGAGATGGAAGGAATGCTAGCAATGTCCGATATCAATTGTATCAAATATCTGAGAAACCACAAATCACATTCGATCAATCGAATCGCTAAAAATCTAGACCTCAACTGGAGGACGGTAAAAAAATACGCGGATTCAGCTCAACTGCCGAGTGAAACCATTCGCCCCAAGAGAGGCATGATGTACGGAACGAAATGGGGCGAGATGGTCGAGGATTGGTTGACCGAGGATCAAATGCTTCAGAAAAAGTTAAGACGAACGAATAAAAAGCTTTATGAAACGCTGGTGGCGAACGGATTCGAGGGTTCTTACCGGACGGTCTGCAATTTCATCAAGAGCTGGCATATGACGAGCGAGGAGGAAAACGACACAAGGCAAGAACGATTGCAACACCCTCCGGGTGAGGCACAGGTAGATTTCGGGACGATGGAAGTCGTCAAAGATAGTCATGCGGTCGATGTAAAATGCCTCGTCATGAGCCTGCCCTTCAGTAACCGCACAGCAGCTGTCGCCCTGCCCGCAGAAAACCAAGAGTGCTTTTTGACGGGACTCAAAATGCTTTTTGAAGAAATCGGTGGTGTACCGCAACAGCTCAGAATCGATAATCTCCCCGCCGCAGTCATCCAACCACGAACGACAAAAGAAGAGGCGATCTATACAGATGCTTTCCTGCAGTTCATGGCACATTACGGCTTCCAAGTTCAAAGCTGTAATCCTTACAGAGGTAACGAGAAAGGAAGTGTCGAGAACAAGGTAGGATACGTTCGGTACAATTTTCTTGTCCCAGCCCCTGTCATGCATGATTACGATTCGACGAACCGGCAACTCGCAGCTTCCCTACGGGATGACATGGAGAGAGTGCATTACGAAAAGCATGTGCTGATCCGTGAGTTGTTCGAAGAAGAGCAGAGACATCTATTGCGATTGCCGCAAGAAGACTTCCCCGTCTTCAAAGAAGAACTGTTCAAGGTGAACAAGTACGGCGAAATAACGATCGATAAGACGAAAGTCTTGATCCCTTCAGGGGCTCGTCATGGGCAAGTACGCGCCATCTTAAGGTGGGATTCGATGAAGATTCTCTCACTTCACGGAGAAATCCTCTACGAAGAAAAACGTCCCTACATGATGACAAAGCGTGCGCTCCCATGGGAAAACATCATCAGCACTTGGCACAAGAAGCCGAGAAGCTTCGGGCACTCCCGTTATTCCGAATATCTGCCGGGTAGAATCAAAGAGTACCTGGGCGTACCCAACTTACTCGTTCGGCAGGAAAGACTGGCCTGGATCCGAGCCAAGCTCGCACTCTATCCAATCCTCGAGATCAATGAACGCCTATACGAGCTACTGAGCGAGGACGACGATCCAGCCGTGGTTGAGGACCATCCTTATGATGTGGATTGGAGCAAGTACGATAGCCTGAATCGGCCTTGGGGAGAAGGTGGTGCAGTATGAGCCTAAAAGAAATGTGCAAATCGCTCCGCCTTGCCTATGTCGCTGAAATCTATGAATCGATTCCAACGGAATCCCCTGAAAAGTTTCTCACGGAGCTTTTCTCGATGGAAATGCGCCTCCGCGAGGAAGCGAAAGCGCAACGGTTAATCAAAAAGGCAAAATTCATCAACAATAAGTCACTAGACGACTATCATTGGGGCAATCACATCTACTTCCCAAAGCATTTAGATAAGGACGAACTGACCTCACTGAATTTCGTCGAGCACTCACAGAACGTCGTTCTGACAGGGTCCCCGGGTACAGGAAAGACCCATTTGGCCATCGGGCTCGGGAGAGAAGCTTGTCACAAAGGTTATGAGGTGAGGTTCTTCCGGGTCTCTGAACTCGTCGAGCAACTTAACAAGGCCTGGCGGGATGGAAAACTAGGCAACTTCCATTCTCGTCTCGAGTCGGCAGATATGATTATTTTAGATGAGATGGGATATCTCCCTCTCACAAAAGAATCTGCGGAACTTCTGTTTCATCTCATCACCGACTGGTACGAGCGAAAGAGCCTGATCATCACATCCAACCTTGAGTTCAGCCAATGGAATCGCATCTTTGGCGACGCGCGCTTGACTGCGGCACTCGTCGATCGCGTCATCCATCACGCTCACATACTAAACTTTACAGGTGACAGTTATCGTGTCACGCATGCGTTGTCGAAACACTAAAACCCAGCTGGCAAAGTTCTGTACTTTTCGTTGCATTATTGTGCACATTTGTATTGCAAAATACA
>NZ_JACSLX010000023.1:0-3127 GCF_018618335.1 Exiguobacterium sp. s152 | reverse complement strand
CCAGGCAAGATCGTTCCGCAATAGCTCAGTGGTAGAGCAACCGGCTGTTAACCGGTAGGTCGTAGGTTCAAATCCTACTTGCGGAGCCACTTTTCTCTTTTTGGAGAGCTGTCCGAGTGGCCGAAGGAGCACGATTGGAATTCGTGTAGGCGGCAAAACCGTCTCAAGGGTTCGAATCCCTTGCTCTCCGCCAGTTTTTCAATCAATAGTATGGCCCGTTGGTCAAGCGGTTAAGACACCGCCCTTTCACGGCGGTAACACGGGTTCGAATCCCGTACGGGTCACCATTTAAATTTTATATCGTCGCGGGGTGGAGCAGTCTGGTAGCTCGTCGGGCTCATAACCCGAAGGTCGTTGGTTCAAATCCAGCCCCCGCAATTAGTGTGGTCCTGTGGTGTAGTGGTTAACATGCCTGCCTGTCACGCAGGAGATCGCGGGTTCGAATCCCGTCAGGACCGCCATTTTTTAATTAAATTACTACATACATGGCTTTGTAGCTCAGTTGGTAGAGCAAAGGACTGAAAATCCTTGTGTCGGCGGTTCGATTCCGTCCAAAGCCACCATGTGGGGGGGTAGCGAAGTGGCTAAACGCGGCGGACTGTAAATCCGCTCCCTCGGGTTCGGCGGTTCGAATCCGCCCCCCCCCACCACTTAGGGGCATAGTTTAGCGGTAGAACTACGGTCTCCAAAACCGTCAGCGCGGGTTCGATTCCTGCTGCCCCTGCTTCTTAATATAATTATGGCGATTGTGGCGAAGTGGTTAACGCACCGGATTGTGATTCCGGCATTCGAGGGTTCAATTCCCTTCAGTCGCCCCATTTTATTGGGCTGTAGCCAAGTGGTAAGGCATCGGATTTTGATTCCGACATGCGTAGGTTCGATCCCTTCCAGCCCAGCCATTATGCGGAAGTAGTTCAGTGGTAGAATACGACCTTGCCAAGGTCGGGGTCGCGGGTTCGAATCCCGTCTTCCGCTCCATTAAATTTGGCGCCATAGCCAAGTGGTAAGGCAGAGGACTGCAACTCCTCTATCGTCGGTTCGATTCCGACTGGCGCCTCCAACATAATATGCCGGTGTGGCGGAATTGGTAGACGCGCACGACTCAAAATCGTGTTCCTCTGGAGTGTCGGTTCGACTCCGACCACCGGTATCCGTAGATCCTAGCTGAGGCTAGGGTCTTTTTTTGTATATAACTAATTAATAATAATCTTTACTTATGGTTCGGCAGAGTCAATTGATGCTACATCGAAAGACACAGAAGGATTCTGGAATGAGTCACTTCCTGGCTTCAAGTCTTATACGATTGATGCTGATGGCGCTTATGTCGAATCAGACGCAGCGTATGAAGAGCTCGAGACAGCGTTCTTGAATTCTGAGAATGTAGATATGTATCTTGAAATGCCATCGGGCAAACGTTATGAAGGTAACTGTACAATCACAGACTTTTCGCTCGATCTTCCATACGATGATCTCGTAACGTACTCAATCTCGCTTCAAGGTAACGGTCCATTGAAGATTATTCTAGAGAGTAATCAGACTGAAGCAATCACTTCAAATGAGGTAGAAATGTAAATGGGAACATCAACTAATACAATGAACATCATCATGAAGTGCAGTCATTGACTGCACTTCGTCATGATCTAGGTGAAGAGTTATATAGACGATCAGTTGCAGGTCTATACACAAAACATATAGTCAATAAGGTGAGAGAACGAGAGATGGACATTGATTGAAGTGATCTACTCTCACGGATCAACTTAATGATGGTGAGCTTCCAATGTGAAGAAGTATCATATGGCTTTCTTCGTCAGTACATCTGACTGATGAAGATACGCCCTACATAATTTGAAAAAAATAGAGTAAGGGATGAAATAACGTGTGAAGGAGAAAACTTATCATAGGTACCTAAACTCCTATTTGATGTTGAAGGTTATAAATTAACTTCAGAGAACAAATCGTTCGAAAAAACAAAATCGCGTATTTCTAGTATATTCTTAAATCGAACATCTGGATTGGGATTAGTACCGATGCTTATAAACTTAAGTATTTTTGGGAATTTTAAAGGACTCAAATTACTAAAATTTGTTTTTCCGGTCAAAATATAAACAATGATTTTGGTTACTGCATAAATTTCATGAACCATGCTGTAGTTATGAAAACCGACTCGATCTAAATCGCTAAAATCATTCCAACTTCCTTTTATTTCTGTATGGGGATTAGTTCTTGCTTCTTCAAGATTTTTAACCAAACCAAAATCAGCGATTTTAATCATCGGTAAATCATTGTAGTTTTGCATGAGTATATTATTAGGATTTAAATCTCTGTGTAGTAAATTCTGCTCATGTACATGTTTAAGAGCTAAAATCAATTGAGAAATAATGTTTTTTCTTAGGTTAATTGGCAACATAGAGTTATTTGCATCAATGAATTGTTTCAAAGTGCTATCTACAAACTCCATATGATAAGAATGTGTAGCTTCCTCATAGTAATACGCTGTTACAATAAACGGAGAATTAAATTTTTTTAAAGTTAAGAATTCTTCTTTAAATCTCTCTAGTTCATCTGTTTTTAATTCTTTCTTAGCTTTTTTTAACGCTATTGGAATATCAAGTACCGGGTGTTTGTATTTATAGACGATAGCGTATGATCCTTCTCCACGATAAGAAAGTGTCTGATGAATTTTGGCATTTTCAATCTCAATTGTATTTTCCAAATAAAAAATAGGCATATGCTCTATATAGGGTATCTCAATATTTTCAGGAATAGTCGAACCACCGCTTAAGCTCAAAAATTTAGAGCACTCTATAATAAAACTCTCGTAAGAGTGCTCTAGTTTAAACAATAATTGGGGGAAGCGATACTTTATAATTATTTTGATACGCTTTATTTCTTCAATGAGTTCAATTAATGCAACGCTTTCTTGAGCATTAAAATGTCTATTTGTTTTACTTTTTTTAATCATAAAGTCCAAAAGTCGATTAATTTCTGTATGAATAATAGATAGATACCTAGAGTAGTTTTCTAAGTACTCAGATTCGCTTGTGTAATGCAAAATAGGAGTGCAGAAGTGTGCAACGGAAACGTACACAACTCTGCACTCCTATTTTAGAAAAGAAAAAGGACTTGC
>NZ_JACSLX010000022.1:0-3006 GCF_018618335.1 Exiguobacterium sp. s152 | reverse complement strand
TTGTTCCTTGAAAACTGAAGATTCATCAAGACATCAAACCAATTATTTCACATATGGTCCGTGAGGACCGTGTGTCTTAGACGCTAGATCAAGGTAGAAAGGGCGTACGGTGGATGCCTTGGCACTAGGAGCCGATGAAGGACGCGACGAACAGCGAAATGCCCTGGGGAGTGGTAAGTACACATTGATCCAGGGGTATCCGAATGGGGGAACCCACCGCCGGGAGACTGGCGGGACACCCGTGTGAATACATAGCACGGCGTGAGGCAAACCCGGGGAACTGAAACATCTAAGTACCCGGAGGAAGAGAAAGAAAATTCGATTCCCTGAGTAGCGGCGAGCGAAACGGGAACAGCCCAAACCAGGAAGCATGCTTCCTGGGGTTGTAGGACACTCTATACGGAGTTACAAAGGGATAGGATAGGTGAACGACCTGGAAAGGTCGGCCAGAGAAGGTGACGGCCCTGTAGCCGAAATCGTATCCCCTCCAGAGTGGATCCTGAGTACGGCGGGACACGTGAAACCCCGTCGGAATCCGGGAGGACCATCTCCCAAGGCTAAATACTTCCTAGTGACCGATAGTGAACCAGTACCGTGAGGGAAAGGTGAAAAGCACCCCGGAAGGGGAGTGAAACAGATCCTGAAACCGTATGCCTACAAGTAGTCAGAGCCCGTTAACGGGTGATGGCGTGCCTTTTGTAGAATGAACCGGCGAGTTACGATGGCGGGCGAGGTTAAGCCGATGAGGCGGAGCCGCAGCGAAAGCGAGTCTGAATAGGGCGCATCAGTCCGTCGTCGTAGACCCGAAACCAGGTGATCTACCCATGTCCAGGATGAAGGTCAGGTAACACTGACTGGAGGTCCGAACCCACGCACGTTGAAAAGTGCGGGGATGAGGTGTGGGTAGCGGTGAAATGCCAATCGAACCTGGAGATAGCTGGTTCTCCCCGAAATAGCTTTAGGGCTAGCCTCGAGGTGTAGAGTTCCGGAGGTAGAGCACTGATTGGACTAGGGGCCCCCACAGGGTTACCGAATTCAGTCAAACTCCGAATGCCGGCAACTTGTACTCGGGAGTCAGACTGCGAGTGATAAGATCCGTAGTCGAAAGGGAAACAGCCCAGACCATCAGCTAAGGTCCCCAAGTGTATGTTAAGTGGAAAAGGATGTGGCGTTGCACAGACAACTAGGATGTTGGCTTAGAAGCAGCCACCATTCAAAGAGTGCGTAATAGCTCACTAGTCGAGTGACGCCGCGCCGAAAATGTAACGGGGCTAAACATACCACCGAAGCTATGGATCCCGTAAGGGATGGTAGGGGAGCGTTCCAAGCAGCAGTGAAGCGGTATCGTGAGGAGCCGTGGAGCGCTTGGAAGTGAGAATGCCGGTGTGAGTAGCGAAAAGAGGGGTGAGAATCCCCTCCGTCGAAAGCCCAAGGTTTCCTGAGGAAGGCTCGTCCGCTCAGGGTTAGTCTGGACCTAAGCCGAGGCCGAAAGGCGTAGGCGATGGACAACAGGTTGATATTCCTGTACCGCCGTACCACCGTTTGAACGATGGGGGGACGCAGAAGGATAAGGTAACCGTGCGACTGGAAGTGCACGGACAAGCAGCGAGGCCGTCGGGTTGGCAAATCCGCCCGGCACACAAGGTTGAGCTGTGACGTGGAGCCCGTAGGGCGAAGTACCGGATTTCACGCTGCCAAGAAAAGCCTCTAGTAAGGAGGTCGGCGCCAGTACCGTAAACCGACACAGGTAGGCGAGATGAGAATTCTAAGACGCGCGGGATAACTCTCGTTAAGGAACTCGGCAAAATGGTCCCGTAACTTCGGGAGAAGGGACGCTTATGGCAACATAAGCCGCAGTGAATAGGCCCAAACGACTGTTTAGCAAAAACACAGGTCTCTGCTAAATCGCAAGATGAAGTATAGGGGCTGACGCCTGCCCGGTGCTGGAAGGTTAAGGGGATGTGTCATCGCAAGAGAAGCACTGAACCGAAGCCCCAGTAAACGGCGGCCGTAACTATAACGGTCCTAAGGTAGCGAAATTCCTTGTCGGGTAAGTTCCGACCCGCACGAAAGGCGTAACGATTTGGGCACTGTCTCAACGAGAGACCCGGTGAAATCATAGTACCTGTGAAGATGCAGGTTACCCGCGACAGGACGGAAAGACCCCATGGAGCTTTACTACAGCCTGATATTGAGGCTTTGTACGCGATGTACAGGATAGGTGGGAGTTTGTGAAGCCGGAGCGCCAGCTTCGGTGGAGACACCCTTGGGATACCACCCTTTGCGTATAGAGTCTCTAACTCGCAGCCGTGATCCGGCTGGAGGACCGTGTCAGGTGGGTAGTTTGACTGGGGCGGTCGCCTCCTAAACAGTAACGGAGGCGCCCAAAGGTTCCCTCAGAATGGTTGGAAATCATTCGAAGAGTGCAAAGGCAGAAGGGAGCTTGACTGCGAGACCTACAAGTCGAGCAGGGACGAAAGTCGGGCTTAGTGATCCGGTGGTTCCGCATGGAAGGGCCATCGCTCAACGGATAAAAGCTACCCTGGGGATAACAGGCTGATCTCCCCCAAGAGTCCACATCGACGGGGAGGTTTGGCACCTCGATGTCGGCTCATCGCATCCTGGGGCTGGAGTAGGTCCCAAGGGTTGGGCTGTTCGCCCATTAAAGCGGTACGCGAGCTGGGTTCAGAACGTCGTGAGACAGTTCGGTCCCTATCCGTCGTGGGCGCAGGAAATTTGAGGAGAGCTGTCCTTAGTACGAGAGGACCGGGATGGACGCACCGCTGGTGTACCAGTTGTTCCGCCAGGAGCATCGCTGGGTAGCTACGTGCGGACGGGATAAGTGCTGAAAGCATCTAAGCATGAAGCCCCCTCCGAGATGAGATTTCCCTTTGAGCAATCAAGAAAGACCCCTCAGAGACGATGAGGTAGATAGGTCATGGGTGGAAGCACGGCGACGTGTGGAGCTGAATGATACTAATCGGTCGAGGCTTTGATCTAGTCTAA
>NZ_JACSLX010000021.1:0-4776 GCF_018618335.1 Exiguobacterium sp. s152 | reverse complement strand
AGGTTAGTTAAAAGTTAGGAAGGTGTGTGGCTATGAAGAACATGGAACTGACAATCTTTGAGGTTACCAAGTTGAATGAGGACATGAAGTTCCTCGATTTGGCGAAAGAACATGCGCCGGTGGGTAAGGAGAAGCTTCGCGAGGCGTTGAAGGCGGCTGGAGCGACGTTCGACCAACGGACCAAACGGTGGTACATCGACCGCAGCCATCCGAATGCAGGCAAGAAAGTGCTCGATTTTGTGCAATCGAGTCGTGTCAGTACACCGAAACCGAAGAAAATCACGTCTGAGCCGTTGAAGATCGACCCGGTCACGGGGCAGTCCCAGTTGGACGACGATTATTTCGCAATCGAGACAAGGCCCGAACAGATCGTCCGGAAGAAAGTCTCGTTAGACATGGATGTGGCGTTACATAAGCAATTGAAGCAGATCGCCCTGGAGAACGACATGAAACTCTACGAGTTGGTCGAGGGTGTGCTGCGAGATTACGTGAAGAAACGGAAGTGAAAAACTCGATGGTGATGTCGGAAAGGTTGAAAAAGGATAGTAAGTCAGAAGGGATCTTCATGTTTGTGAATGCGATGATCGCTATTGCGATTCAAAATTTTTCTGAGACAGTTGCGGATCCAAGACCTTTCTTGGTCGGATCATTCTTTTTCCTGTTCTTGATGTTCGGGATTTTCGCCTGGAATCGACGGGAGAACAAGTTGTTGTTCATTGGTACGTGGGTTGTATATGTATGGCTGTTTTATGTATGGATTTTAGCTTAAAAACTGTAAGTTTGCGTGAAATAAAAACTCCACGCAAACTTAACGATGGTCTCAAGCCAAAGTCCGAAAACTAGGCAAAAAACGCCCGATTTCACAAACTTTTCGAGTGGTAACTATTGAATTATATGAGGTGTATGACAAGACAGATAGAGTGTAGTCTGATCTGTTTTGTTATACATCTTATTTTCATTAAAAAAATAAGTATTTTCTGTTGACACTCTTTTTTGAATTTGATATTTATAAATTGTAGTTAGCACTCCGATGCATAGAGTGCTAAAAATAAATCTAAGGAGTGATTATCATGGCTGGTTTGATTCCTTTCAACAAAAAGCGTAATGATTTAATGAACCTTGGGTTTAATGATTTTTCAAACATGTTAGATGACTTTTTCTCAGCAAGTGGGCTTCCATTCGAAAGAAGTCTAAGACATGACACATTTAAGGTGGATATCAAAGACGAAGAAGACAAGTATGTCATTGAAGCAGAAGTACCTGGAGTTAAAAAAGAAGATATTCAAGTTACAATCGATGATGGTCGTCTAAACTTATCTGTTAAATATGAAAGTGTTTCTGAAGAAGAAGGAAGTAAATATATTCACCGAGAACGTCGAATGTCACAAATGTCTCGCAGTATTTTGTTGAAAGACGTGAGTGAAGAAGGCGCTCAGGCTAAGTTGGAAGATGGCGTTTTGACATTAATTCTTCCTAAAAAAGAAAACTTAGATACTTCTAAACGTATTATGATTGAGTAACTTTGTGCATCCATCCCAAAAAAGAAGAGCGAAAGCTCTTCTTTTTTTACTGATTTTTTTTAAAAAACACCTTTCCTGTTTTTGTTCAAATCTTTACAGATAAGATCAATTGTTTGGAAAGTTCGAAGTAAAAACGAAGCAAAAGAGCATAAGGGAAAACTGCTATCACTTTCCGTGATAGCCCAGGCAGGGCCTGGGGTTTCTGTGATATCACCAAAAGTCCAAAAATGGCACGAAATGTGCCAGTGAAAACACGAAAGTGGCACATTTTGTGCCACTTTCTTATTCGTCATTTGTGTATCTTTGTGCACTGGTATTGATATTAGGATTCTCTTTTTTTTAATTAATGAGATCACTTTATAGATAGGTCGATACAAGTTTATTCGTTACATAGTTGAACTAAGAAGAGGAAGTTACCTGCGTTTTTTTCTCCGTTGACTATTAGATTTCGACTCGGCGATCTTTCCTAATCGTTCAAGTTGATTCAATTTTTTTGTCATTGCGTTCGAATCTGGACTAGTAACCATTTGCATCAGAAGTTCAGCAGTTAAATTGTTTTGATATTGACCCTCTTCAAGCTGCAGTTGACCTTCAATCTGTGCCTTCATTTTTTCGATATCTCGCTGGTGCTGCTGTTCAGATATTTCTTTTTCGTGTTTGTATTTTGTCTCTAATAATAGCAATTCTTGTTGATGTGCAATTTGAATTTGTTTGATTTCTTTTTTATGATATTCTTCTTGATTCTTTTCAGATTCTTTTCTTTCTAAATCTTTTTTTGCGATTTCATTTTTGAAATCAAGCCTAGATTTATAAAATGTTACGCCAAAGGATATTATTCCTGTAACGAGTGCACTGACGACTGGAATCCAAATAGACATAACTGTTAATCCTCCTTATAAGATTTATTAAAAAACACCTACTTTGTTGAAAAATATATTAATCATTTTAACGCAAAACAGGAACTCTAGTTCGTTTAAAAGATTGAAAGTCTACTTTTCATAGTTTTTTTTTGACTATAAGTACTTTTTTTGTTACCTTTAAATTGTAAATGGGTGGTTAGGCACCCTTAAATAAACTCGACACATTTTCCGGACTGCGAGAGCCGGACGTTGGCAAGCAACATAAAAACTTGACACATTTTCCGGACTGCGAGAGCCGGACGTTGGCGAGCAACATAAAAACCTATCGAAAAACGGGAACCTCTTTTAGGAGGTTCCCGTTTCTTTTTCTAAGTAGATTTTATACTCGGGTGATACGAATTGTATTTCATCATTCCCGTATCTATCTCTGATAAATACAGAATGTACTCTATAGCTCCCCTTCATTTGTTGTCCATTTTCGACTTTTAGATCCAATAGTGAAAAAGGGGAAAAAGTACTTGGATTATGATCAGTTTCGATTAGTGCAAGTGCGAAAATCTCTCTTCCAGTTCTTAATCCTGTTTCGAAAGTGAAATTATGAAGTGAAATTTCTCCGTCTATAACACGAATTCCGGGACTTAATAAATATTTTAAATACTTAATCACTCCCAACTTTAATACCGTTGTTCCATCGGACTTGATCACTAAAAAAGATGGAGAGATTTTATCCGTCTTTACCAAGTTGTAAAAGTGTCCTTTTGTCACAGGTCGTTTTGTTTTCGGGTCTAAATAAGCTTTGACTCCACACAGATGCATAAAATCGTTTCTTCTTGCTAATAGCACTATTTCTTTGTATTGGTTATCTTTTTCGTAGATATAATGAACTTCTTTACCGACTATCAATTCGTATGCAAGAAGTCCTTCTTTAATAGCATCGACCATTTTATGTTGTTCCATTTGTTTCCCCCACAGTGAGATCATCTCTAGTTTATAATGCGTTAATTTAAGACTACATCAATAGACATAAAAGATTATATAGCTTCAGAGAAATGAATTGGCATAAAATCACATTTTCATCCCGTTGATTAAAAAAGTATTTCGGAAATTTAGCGTGTTTGATAGAATTAAATAAATTACATACGAACGAAAAAAAAAGCCATTCCTCCCTGTATCAGTAGTTGGAAGCTTCTGATACAGATCGACAGAATGACTTTTGTTTAACCAAGTGCGCGAACACTGGTTAAACGGTGTACCCCCCGAACACCGAGGGGCACGTTTATAGGTACATACTACCTTGTTTTTTAAGTAAAAACAAGCGTATGAACCCTATCTACAAAGACCGTTTGACTGGAGGGCGCCAGTTGAACGGTCTTTTTTCGTTTTTCTATAAACTCACCTTTGTATTTTAGTTTATAGACTTTGAGATACATACTTAAAAAAATAACAGAGTTCTGCACTCGCTCTTAAAACGAGTAGGTCCATCTAGCCGACGCAACAAAGTAGATCGGTCACCACGGCGGTTCCAGCATGTGGTGTGACGTTAGCAGGGGAAGGACGGAAAGCCCTGTACATAGCCTAAGTCCCTTCGGGGATATGGTAAAGATCGTTGAGAGGTTCAGACGGGGTCATATGGTACGACCGGAGGCAGTCCCACGACAAACGGTGGGGGAGTTCCTCGTAGGCGGCTGTATGATTGCTGTGACACGACGTATGACGGCCAGGGCCGTCGTGCAGTGGGTTATGTGACGAGTCGCCGAAAGGCAGCAAGGTAGGGCGTGGAAACGCCTTGTGTGCGCGATAAGAGCGCAGCGAGTCACATGTCGGGGTTGAGACACCCCGGAGTCTTGGAACGCCTAGACATACGGATACCTCGTCTTGCACTAGACGGAGAACGTGGTGGGCAGATTTTAACCGCAGCCTTTTTCAAAGGGGTTAGTCTGCCCATCCAGCCGTTTCCTATCTTCCCTACCGGAGTATGCTCGGTGCGCTCTTTGGTTTCAAGTCTTTTTCTTTCCAAGTTCTAAAAAGAAAAGAACAAAGAGCAAACAGATCAGCGAGGAAACAGTAGAAGATGCAAATTCATATGTGGCACGAGGAATACGAGCCTAGCGTAGTCTGGCGACGTGTTCCGCATGTGCCCCGACAAGCGAGCGAAGGCGTAAACGCCGTAGCGAAGTGCGTTCAGCAGAGAGAAGGAAGACCTGGAGAGGATCGCCCGAGACATCCGACAGGATGCCAGGGCGATCCATAAGGAAAAACAAGAAGGGATTAGCCCCAGAAACTTAGAATAAAAGAGGGTAAGAGGGAAGGTTAGTTAAAAGTTAGGAAGGTGTGTGGCTATGAAGAACATGGAACTGACAATCTTTGAGGTTACCAAGTTGAATGAGGACATGAAG